>CANRPA010000001.1 GCA_947632395.1 uncultured Bacilli bacterium
ACAAGTTGATGAAATGTTAACAAAATTAACAGAAGAAGAAAAAGAATTATTAACAATTCGATATGGAGAAGATTTAAGTAATCCAGTATTAACAAAATTAAGCAAGGAACAACATTATAAATTTTATTGTTCATTAATACCTAAAATGAAGAAATTATTATCAAATCCAAATCCAAAGCCAAGATTACAAACAATATATGAATATTTTAAAAATTATACTAAAGAACAAGTTGATGAAATGTTAACAAAATTAACAGAAGAAGAAAAAGAATTATTAACAATTCGATATGGAGAAGATTTAAATAATCCAGTATCAACAAAATTAAGCAAGGAACAAATTAATAAATTTTATAGTTCATTAATACCTAGAATGAAGAAATTATTATCAAATCCAACATTTGAACGAAAACCAAGATTCGAAACAATATATGAATATTTTAAAAATTATACTAAAGAACAAGTTGATGAAATGTTAACAAAATTAACAGAAGAAGAAAAAGAATTATTAACAATTCGATATGGAGAAGATTTAAATAATCCAGTATCAACAAAATTAAGCAAGGAACAACATTATAAATTTTATAAGTTATTAATACCTAAAATGAAGAAATTACTATTAAATTCAATAGTCGAAAGAAATCCAAGATTACAAACAATATATGAATATTTTAAAGATTATACTAAAGAACAAGTTGATGAAATGTTAACAAAATTAACAGATGAAGAAAAAGAATTATTAATAATTCGATATGGAGAAGATTTAAATAATCCAGTATCAACAAAATTAAACAAAGAACAACATTATAAATTTTATCATTTATTAATACCTAAAATGAAGAAATTATTATCAAATCCAATATTTGAACGAAAACCAAGATTCCAAACAATATATGAATATTTTAAAAATTATACTAAAGAACAAGTTGATGAAACGTTAATAAAATTAACAGATGAAGAAAAAGAATTATTAACAATTCGATATGGAGGAGATTTGAATAATCCAGTATTAACAAAATTAAGCAAGGAACAAGCTTATAAACTTTATCGTTTATTGATACCTAAAATGAAGAGATTATTATCAAATCCAAATCCAAAGCCAAGATTACAAACAATATATGAATATTTTAAAAATTATACTAAAGAACAAGTTGATGAAATGTTAACAGAATTAACAGAAGAAGAAAAAGAATTATTAACAATTCGATATGGAAAAGATTTAAATAATCCAGTATTAACAAAATTAAGCAAGGAACAAACTTATAAATTTTATCAGTTATTAATACCTAAAATGAAGAGATTCTTATTAAATCCAACATTTAAAAGAAATCCAAGACTAAAAGAAGATGAAGCCCAACAACTAGTAGTAGAACAATCAACAAGTGATGGAGAAATAAGAACTGATGAAATTACAGAAAAAAATAGTAAGGTTTCACAAGAGCCATTAAAAGTTGAGGAAACTTCTCCTATAATTCAAGAAAATAAAAAACAACTAGAACAAGTAGAAGGGGAATTAATAACAAAATCAGTTGAGTCACAAGACCAATCAATAAAAGCAACATCAAGTGATAATGAAGAGATGACAAAAGAAGATTACATAAAAATGTTAGAGTTATTAAGAACACCATCATTTTCTCAAATGATGAGTACTCTATCAGTTAAAGAAGCAGTAATTATATCATTAAAATTAGGATATATAGATGGTAAATACTTTCCAACAAAATGTATTTCTGCTTTTTTAGGGATAGAATCATCAGAAGTAATAGAAACAACAAAGAAAGTATTATCAGTATATAAAGAAAATATAAATAATTTCTTAGATAATGCGATTGCAATAGTAACTGATGGAAAAGGGTTGACTATAAAGGATCCATCTTCCAAAAAATAAATATATTTTATTTAAATTAAAATTATTAATTAAGAGTTGTAAATAAAAAAAATTTAAAAATGTATAATTGTAAATGATGTGAGACAAAAATAAATAAAAAATAAGAAGCAATATGATATAGTTAAAATATAATTATAGAATATTGTTTTTTTGTTCTAGATTATGTCTAGTTTCAAGAGGAGTAAGCCAATTTAAAGATTGCATTGGAATATTATTGGAACGTTTAAGATAAGATTTCATTTGTTTTAACAAATCATCATAAGAATAAAATTTAAGATAAGAATAAAATCTTTGTTGATTATTTCTATGGGATCTTTCAACTTTACCATTGTGTCTAGGTGTTCTAGGTTTAATAAGTTTATGTTGAATATTTAAAGAATTAAGAAATATATCAAGAGGATGAGTCCTATCAGTTTTCATAGTATAAGTAAATTCTTGACCATTATCAGTTTGAATAATTTGAGGTTTATATCCAAAATAAACAACAGCTCTTTTGACAAAATCAATAGTTGAGTAAGAAGATTGTTCTTTATAAGGATAGATAAATCTTTCACGAGAAGCTTCGTCAATAATAGTATATTGATAAAACTTATCAGGGATTTGACCTACATAACAATCTTTAGGAACAACTTTAACGTCCATTTGCCATTTAATCCCAATATCTTTAGGAGTATCATAATGTTTAGGTGTGTATTTAGTATGTTTCTCTTTATTAACATTATATTTTAATTTTCTAACCACTCTAAATAAAGAGCAAGCGTGTCTAGAATAACCTTTTTCGGTTCTTAATTTACCATATAATTCGCATAGAGAAATATTTGGATTTCTTCTTATATAATTTTTAATCCAAGAAAGTTCTTGTTCTGTATGAGAATTTGGATGAGGAGTAAGAGGCTTATGAGATTTGTCAATGAGTGAATCTTTATTTCCATTGAATTTTTTATTCCAACGCATTAAAGAAGCTTTAGAACATTTATATCTTCTACAAACAAAAGATATAGGGTTTCCGTTTCTATAAAGTAAAACGGCATAATATTTAGTATTTAAAGAATGAGGATAATGTGATATACTTGTCATAGCGATAAATCCTTTCTAGTTAAAATATTGTTTCAAATTACATTTTAACAGATTTATCGCTTTATTTGTATATTTGAGGTCTCACATCAATTGTAACACTACAGTTGTAAATAAAAAAAATTTAAAAAATAGTTGAAAAAGTCATATAATATGATATAATATATATGGCTTTTTTAATTTACACATCTATGGATTTATATATCTAGTGCCAATTGGTGATATATAAAGCTGAAGTAGGTGGAAGAAATAACGAAAGGAATGATTTTATGGCAGTTGTGTCAATGGATAATTTATTAGAAGCTGGTGTTCATTTTGGTCATCAAACTAAAAGATGGAATCCAAAAATGAAAGAATACATTTTTACTTCTAGAGATGACATTTATATTATTGATTTACAAAAAACAGCAAAAAAAATAGAGGAAGCATATAGCGCTTTATTAGAAATTGCTAAAGGTGGAGGTAAGACAATTTTTGTAGGAACTAGAAAACAAGCTCAAGAAGCATGTAAAGAGGAAGCTATAAAAAGTGAGTCTTATTATGTAACTGAAAGATGGTTAGGTGGAACACTTACAAACTTTAAAACTATTAGAAATAGAGTTAAAAGATTAGAAATTATTGAAAAAATGGAAGCTGATGGAACATTTGATTTACTTCCTAAAAAAGAAGTAATTGGATTAAAGAAAGAATATGCTAAGTTAGATAAATTATTATGTGGTATACGTAACATGGAAAAATTACCACAAGCTATGATTATCGTAGATCCATCAAAGGAAGAAATAGCTATTCGTGAGGCAAGAAAGTTGAATATTCCAGTATTTGGTATAGTAGATACTAACTGTGATCCAGATATGGTAGATTATGTAATACCTGCAAATGATGATGCTATTAGAGCAGTTAAATTAATTATAGGTGTTATGAATAATGCCATAATAGAAGCAAATGGTGGTAAAGTTACTGATTATGTTAGTGGAAAATATGAAGAAGATGGTAAAGATATCATGAAAAAAGCTGTTGAATCAGTACACAGAAAAGAAGAAAGAAAACCTAATCTTGAAAACAAGCAATTTGACAAAAAAAATAAAAAATTTGATAAACGTAAATCATCAGATAAATCTGAAAAAGAAGTAAAAGTAGAAGAAACTGAAAAAGAAGAAAAAGTCGTAAAAGAAGAAAAAAATGCTAAAGAAATTAAAAAAACTGTTAAAGAAAAAGCCACAGTTAAAGAAGATTTAACTGAAAAAACAGTTGCTGAATTAAGAGAATTAGCTAAAAATAAAGAAATTAAAGGTTATTCTACAATGAAAAAAGCTGAATTGTTAGAAGCTTTAAAATAGATTAAAAGGATGATGTAAATCATCCTTTATTCATAGGAGGAGAAAAATTATGATTACTGCAAGTTTAGTAAAAGAATTAAGAGAAAAAACAGGTGCTGGAATGTTAGATTGTAAAAAAGCACTTGAGGAAAATAATGGAGATATTAATGCTTCAATAGATTGGTTAAGAGAAAAAGGTATATCTAAAGCTGCTAAAAAGGCAGATCGTATAGCAGCAGAAGGTATTGCTTCAATAATGATTAATGGTAATAAAGCAGTTATGATAGAAGTAAATGCTGAAACAGATTTCGTTGCAAAAAATGAAAAATTTACAGATATGGTTAAAACAATACTTGAAACAATTTTAAATAGCGATGTTGAAACTTTAGATGAAGCATTAAAATTAAGCACAAGCGAAGGAACTATTGAAGATTTAATAATTGCTAGAACTGCTACAATAGGAGAAAAATTAAGTTTAAGAAGAATTAAAGTAGTAACTAAAAAAGAAGGTGAAGTTTTTGGTGACTACATACATATGGGAGGAAAGATTGCAGTTTTAACTGTAATAGATGGTGCAAATGAAACAGTTGCTAAAGACGTTGCTATGCATGCAGCTGCAATGAATCCACTTTATGTAAAATCAAGTGAAGTTCCAGAAGATGTTCTTGAAAAAGAAAAAGAAATAATGAAAGAACAATTATTAAACGAGGGAAAACCTGCTGAAAGAATAGAAGGCATACTTGTTGGAAAAGTAAAAAAATATTATGAAGAAGTTTGCTTAGAAAATCAAATATATGTAAAAGCTGAAAACAAAGAAACAGTAGGTGAATATGTAAAAAATAATGGTGGTGTAATAACTGCTATGATTCGTTTTGAAGTAGGAGAAGGTATGGAAAAACGTAAAGAAAATTTTGTTGAAGAGGTAGCAAAGCAAATGCAAGGAAAATAATCCTTGTATTTTTTTTAAAATAATAATTATATCTTATAGACAAATTTTTTAAAACATGTTACAATTAAATTGTATCAAAAATGAGAGTGTGATAATATGGAAAATACAAAAATATATGATTCAAATGAATTTCAAAACGAATATGTTGCTATTACAGTAAAGGAAGTAGCAAATATATTAGAAGAGAAGGGATATAATCCTGTAAATCAAATAGTTGGATATTTGATGAGTGGCGATCCTGGATATATTTCAAGTTATAAAGAAGCTAGAAATAAATTAACTACATTTGATAGAACAAAAATATTAGAGATATTAGTAGAAGATTTCTTAACTAAAAAATGAGATATTTAGGATTAGATTTAGGAACTAAAACACTCGGTATTTCAATAAGCGATACAACACATACCATTGCAAATACATTAAAAACTATAAGATTTGAAGATTCTAATTATGATTCATTAATACCAGAATTAGAAAAGATAATTGACGAAAATAATATTTCAAAAATTGTTTTAGGTTATCCAAAAAACATGAATAATACAGAGGGAGAAAAATGCAAATTAGCTTTGAAATTTAAAGAAAAGTTGGAAACTACATTTAAAATAAAAGTAGAAATGCAAGATGAAAGACTTACAACAGTACAGGCAACAAATTATATGTTAGAAGCGGATATATCTAGAAAAAAAAGAAAGAAAAAAGTTGATTCGCTTGCAGCGAATATAATTCTTCAAACATATTTAGATAGAGAAAAAGGAGGAAAATTATGAAAGAAGAAACAATGACTTTTAAAGTAATAAATGATGAAGGAAAAGAAGTAGAATGTGAAGTATTATTTACATTTGAATCAGATGAAACAAAGAAAAATTATATAGTATATACTGATAATACACTAGATGAAGAAGGAAATACTAAAGTATATGCTTCCATTTATAATCCAAGTGAAGATGAGACAAAATTACTTCCAATTGAAACTGATAAGGAATGGAAAATAATTGAAACTATTTTAGATGAATTACAAAATGAGACTGCAAATAATAGTGAGGTAGCATAAAAGAGTATAAACTCTTTTATTTGTATGAAAAAGTTTTTTTTAATAATAATTGTTATACTTGCCTTTTGTATAATAGGAAGTTTTATATTTTATAATTCGAATTTGAGTGCAGTAAGTAAAAATTCAAGTGAAGTAGATTTTGAAGTAGATAGTGGAAGTACATACTATACAATAACTCCAAAACTAAAACAAATGGGGTTAATAAAAAACGAATTATGTTTCAGGATATATATTAAATTAAACAATGTAAAAAAACTTGAAGCAGGAATTTATAAATTAAATAAAAATATGAGTGTTAAAGAAATAGTAGAAACATTTTCTAAGGGAAATAATTATAATCCAGATGCTATATTAATAACATTTAAAGAAGGAAAAAATATGAGAGATATTGCTAAAACAATATCAGAATATACAAATAATACAGAAGATGACGTGTTTAATTTATTAAAAAATAAAGAATATTTAAACACACTTATAACTGAATATTGGTTTATAGATGACAGTATATTAAATGAAAAATTATATTATTCTTTAGAAGGATATTTGTATCCAAACACATATGAATTAAAAAATAAAGATGCATCAGTTGAGGATATATTTAAAGTGATGTTAGATGAAATGGATAAAAAATTAACTCCATATAAATCAGATTTAGAAAAGAGTAAATACTCTATACATGAAATATTAACTCTTGCTTCAATAGTAGAATTAGAAGGTGCTAAAAGTGATGATAGAGAAGGTATTGCTGGTGTATTTTTTAATAGATTAAATAATAATATTTCACTTGGTAGTGATGTTACAACATATTATGCCGCAAAAGTAGATATGAGTGAAAGAGATTTATATAAATCTGAAATAGATGCAGTAAATGATTATAATACTCGTTCATCATCACTTGCAGGAAAACTTCCTGTTGGTCCTATTTCAAATCCAAGTATAGAATCAATAAAAGCAGTACTATATCCTAAAATAAGTGACTATTTTTACTTTGTTGCTGATAAAAATGGAAAAACATATTTTGCTAAAACATATAATGAACATTTACAAAATAGAGACGAATTGATTAAGGCAGGATTATGGTATACCTACAATTAGAAGAAATAGAAAAATTTGCAAAAGAAAATAATGTTCCAATAATGCAAAAAGATGGCATAGAATTTTTAACAAAATATATAAAAGAAAATAATATTAAAAATATTTTAGAAATTGGTAGTGCTATTGGATATTCAGCAATAAAAATGGCATTAGTTAATGATGATATAAAAGTAACAACCATAGAAAGAGATAAAAATAGATATGATTTAGCAGTTTCTAATATAAATAAATTTAATTTAAATAAAAGAATAAATATAATATTAGATGATGCATTAAAAATAGAACTTAATGAAAAATATGATTTAATATTTATAGATGCTGCTAAAAGTCAATACATTAATTTTTTTAATAAATTTGATAAAAATTTAAATAAAAATGGAATTATTGTAACGGATAATTTATCTTTTCATGGACTTGTTGAAGATGATTCTAAAACTAACAATAGAAATACTAAACAATTGGTAAAAAAGATTAGAAAATATATAGAATTTTTAAAAGAAAACAAAGATTATGATACAACATTCTATAAATTAGGTGATGGAGTTGCAGTATCAATAAAAAAATAAAACTACTTTGGTAGTTTTTTTGCTTAATTAATGAAAATAAAAAGTAAATATAATAATAAATTTTAAAAGTTAATGATATATAACTTTTTTTAGAAATTAAAATTAAATTATAGATGTTTTTTTATTCTAAAATAGTGAAATCATGATATAATATTTATGGTGATTTACATGCGAAAAGATAAACCTAATATAACATTTGAAGAATTATATGATAAAATTTCAACATATATATTTAATGAGGATGATAAAAATGTAATAAAACATGCTTATGAATATGCTAAGGAAAAACATGCTTTTCAAAAAAGACATACAGGCGAAGATTATATAACGCATCCACTTAATGTTGCTTATATATTATCGGATATAAATGCAGATTATCAAACAATTTCAGCAGCCCTCCTTCATGATACTATGAAAGAATGTGGAGTTACTAAAAATGAATTAGAAGATGAATTTGGCTTAGAAATTGCTAATCTTGTAGATGGAGTAACTAAAATAAATCGATTAAATTTTAATAGTTCAGATAATGAAGCAATGCTTGCTAATCAAAGAAAAATTATAGTAGGTATTACAGAAGATGTTAGAGTAATAACTATAAAACTTGCAGATAGACTTCATAACATGAGAACTCTTTGGGTATTAAGTGAAGAAAAACAAAAAGAAAATGCAGTTGAAACACTTGAAATACTTGTACCTATTGCTCATAGACTTGGTATGAATAAAATAAAAAGCGAACTTGAAGATTTATCACTTAGATATTCTAAACCAGATGTATATTTTTCTATAGTAGAAAAATTAAATCAAACTAAAGTAGAGAGAAATAATAATGTAGAACTTATGAAAGATGCTCTTGTTAAACTTTTAAATAGTCATGGTATAAAACATAAAATAAAGGGTAGAGCAAAAAGCATTTATAGCATCTATAAAAAACTTGATACAGGTAGAAGATTTAGTGATATATATGACTTAAATGCACTTAGAATATTTGTTGATACCGAACAAGATTGTTATCAAACAATAGGTATAATTCATTCTAAATATAGACCTATTCCTAAAAGGTTTAAGGATTATATAGCAATGCCTAAAGCAAATGGTTATCAATCATTACATACAACTGTTTTTGGTGAAAATGGTGAATTATATGAAATACAAATAAGAACATATGAAATGGATGACCTTGCTGAACACGGTGTAGCAAGTCACTGGGCATATAAAGAAAAAGGCAAAGCAATATTACAATCTGCTATGGAAGAAAAATTACAATTTTTTAGATCAATTATGGAATTATCTAAAGAAGAATTAAACGATGAAATATTTGTAAATAGTGTTAAAGAAACTATGCTAAAGAAAATCATCTATGTTTTTACACCTAAAGGAGATGTAGTAGAGTTACCACTTGGTTCAACACCTCTTGATTTTGCATATAAGGTACACACTAAAATAGGAGAATCTACTGTAGGAGCTATTGTAAATGGAAATATAGAGCCACTTGATTATAAACTTCAAGATAATGATATAGTTAAAATAAATACAAGTAAAACAGCAACTCCTTCAAGAGAGTGGTTAAATATGGTATATACTACTCAAGCAAAAAATAAAATAAAAGCCCATTTTAACAAAATGGATAAAGAAGAAAACGTAAAAAAGGGAGAAGAGATATTAAATAAAGAATTAAGAAGGAAAAAAATATCAGCTAGTGATTTCTTTAAAGATGAAAATATCTCCAAAATATTAGATGAATTAAATATTGGAAATATAACTGAATTATATATTGGTATAGGTAGTAACAAAATTAGTCCACTTTCAGTAATAAATATATATCAAGCAGATGAATTAACGGAAGAAGAACTAATACTTTCTAAACTAAATTCAAATACAAATATTGATATAAATATTAAAAATGATATTATAGTAGAAGGAATAGATCAAGTAAAAGTAAATATTGCAGCATGTTGCAAACCAGTTAAAGGTGATAATATAGTAGGTTATATTACTAAAGGAAATGGTATAAGTGTACATAGAAGTACTTGTCCTAATATAAGTGACATAGATGAAAGATTAATTAGTGTTAGATGGAATGATAATATAGATAAAAAATATTCAACTAATATACTTGTTAGAGCAAGTGATAACAAAAATGTACTTATTGATATAATAGCTAAGACAGCTACTCAAGATATAACAGTTCAAAGTATAAATACAATAAATACATCTGATGATTATATGTTTGACATATCTATACTTGTACAAAATAAAGAAAAATTAGAAAAATTTATAAGAGATTTAGAAATGATTAGTAGCATAATTAAAGTTGAAAGAATTATTAAATAGTCATATATAAAAAATTAGAGGGAAAAATGAAAGTAATAGTACAAAGAAGTTTAGAATCTAGTGTAAGTGTAAATAATAGAGTAGTAGGTTCTATTGATAAAGGACTTGTAATACTTGTTGGATTTGCAAATAATGATACAAGTAGTGATATAGATTATATTATAAAAAAAGTAATTAATTTAAGAATATTTGATGATGAATGTGGTATAATGAATAAATCAATACTTGATGTTGGTGGAAATATATTAAGTATTTCACAATTTACATTATATGCAGATACGAAAAAAGGGAATAGACCAAGTTATATAAATGCAATGAATGGTCAAAATGCAATAAAATTATATGATGAATTTAATGAAAAATTAAGTAAATATGTTCATGTTGAAAAAGGAATATTTGGTGAAGATATGAAAGTATCAATAACAAACGATGGACCAATTACAATAATTATAGAAAGTAGATGATAAAATGTTAAAAAAGAATATAAATTTTAAATTAATAAACTTAGCTTTAATAGCTTTAATAGTGTTTTTAGTATATAGAACTGGAAACTTATGGATTGGTATATTAGGTAAAGTATTAGAAATAGTTTTACCATTCTTATTTGCATTTGGTATAGCATATGCTTTATATCCATTCTTAGAAAAAATGATGAGTAAAAAAATACCAAAATGGGCTGGTATTGCAATCATTCTTTTAGCAATATTACTACTAGCTGGTTTAGTTGTATATTTAGTATCTACAGTAATGTTTAGTCAATTAACAAGTTTATTTAACAGCATAATAGAATTTATAAGTTCAATAAAAAATACTAGTTTTGATTTTGCAGGTCTCGAAGAAAATTTGTCTGACATATTTAAAAATATATTAAATAGTTTTGGTAATTATGTATCAAATGGTGCGATAAATTTAATAGATACATCAGTTGGACTTATATCTAAAATATTTATAGTTTTTGCAGCTTTTATTTACTTTTTAATAGATATGCAAGATATAAGAAGAGAAATAAAAGAGTTCTTTATGAAAAAAAGTTCTAAAACTTATAGTTATGTAAAAACACTTGATACACAAATGAAAAAATTCTTAACAGGATTAGTACAAATAATGTTTATAACACTTATAGAATATACACTTGCATATACAATAATAGGACATCCAAATGCTATATTATTAGGATTCCTTGCAGCTGTTGCAAATCTTATTCCTTTCTTTGGAGGTATAGGAGTTAATATAATTGCTTCAATTACGGCATTTGTAGTTTCTCCATCCCTATTTATTAGAACATTTATAACATTTGCAATATTAAGTTCAGTAGATAGTTATGTAATAAATCCAACAGTATATGGTAAAACAAATAAAATGCATCCATTATTTACAATAATTGCTTTATTTGCAGGTGGTAAATTATTTGGATTATTAGGTGTATTTATTTCTTTCCCACTTACAATACTAGTAGTAACTACATATAAGTATTATAAAAATGATATCGCACGTAATATTAAAAAAGTAACAAAATAAAATTTAAATAACATTGAAAATAAAAGATTGTTTAGTAGTATTTAATT
Source organism: uncultured Bacilli bacterium (assembly GCA_947632395.1). Classification (GTDB taxonomy): domain Bacteria; phylum Bacillota_I; class Bacilli_A; order RF39; family UBA660; genus UMGS1613. The sequence continues at coordinate 11,833 of CANRPA010000001.1, forward strand.
TAGATTTGAAATAAGTTTTATAAAATATATAAACTTTACAATGAAAATTGAAAGACTATGAATGCACTTGAATATGGAGGTAACATGAAAAAAATATATTTAGATGAATTAAAAAATTATTATGATAAAGAAGTAGAAGTAAGTGGATTTGTAGAAAATATAAGAGACTTACAATGGGTACAATTTGTAATACTTAGAGATGTTACAGGAAAAGTACAAATAACAATAGAAAAATCAGAGGAAAAAAATAAAGAAATGGTAGAACTTATATCTAACTTACCACTTGAATCTACTATAAAAATAAAAGGTAAAGTAACTGAAAATACTAAAGTTAAATTAAATGGAATGGAAATTATACCAAGTGAAATTATTGTAACTAGTACTAGTGATATAGAACTTCCATTTAATTATAAAGATCCATCTAATGTTAATTTAGATACTAGATTAGATTATAGATTTATAGATTTGAGAAACGAAAAAAATTTACTTATGTTTAGAGTTCAAAGTACACTTGTAAAATATATGAGAGAATATTTATATAATAATAAATTTACTGAAATACATACACCTAAATTTATAGGTGCAGCAAGTGAAAGTGGTAGTGAAGTATTTGAAGTAAAATATTTTGATAGAAAAGCTTATCTTGCTCAAAGTCCACAATTTTATAAACAAATGGTACTTGCAAGTGGATTTGATAGAGTATTTGAAGTTGCGCCTTGTTTTAGAGCTGAAAACTCAAATACAAGTAAACATGCTACAGAATTTACATCATTTGATGTTGAATTTGCTGATATAAATTCAAAAGAAGATGTAATGAACTTAGAAGCAGAAATGATAACTTATGGTCTCTCTCATTTAAAAGAAGAAATGGGAGATAAAATAAAAGAAGTGTTTGGAATAGATATAGTAGTTCCAACATTACCATTTCCAACAATGAAATTACAGGATATATATAAAGAATTAGAAGAAAGATATAATTATAAAGTAGAAGAAACAGAAAAAAATGATTTAACTACTGAAGCAGAAAGATTATGTAAAAAATTAGCACACGATAAATTTAATCATGAATTTCTATTTGTAATAGATTTCCCAGCAGAAAAAAGAGCTTTCTATCATATGAGAAATGAAGATGGAATACTTCAAGGATATGATTTAATTTGGAGAGGCATAGAAATTACAACAGGAGCACAAAGAGAACACAGATATGAGGAAATAGTTAAAAATGCCAAAGAAAAAGGACTTGGAGAAGACGTTAAATTTTATTTAGAATTCTTCAAATATGGATGTCCTCCACATGGTGGATTTGCAATAGGTATAGATAGACTTACAATGCTTCTTTTGGATATTCCAAGTATTAAAGAATCAATGTTGTTATTTAGAGGACCTAATAGATTAAATCCATAAAAAAAATTGGTAAATTTGATAAAATATAAAATATATACTTTAAAAATGATTAAATTTACAACTTGACTTTTATTTTAAATATATTATAATATTATTAAATATTTTAGTTTACACGTATTTCATGTAAAAACTTAAAAGATAATTCAATAATATATATGCGATAAACTAATGTTTATCGCTTTTTTGTTTAAGGGGTGAAGTTATGTTAACAATAGAAGATCTATTAAAAAGTGTTAAAACTTATAATAAAAATGGCATTAAAGCAATAAAAAAAGCATATGAATATGCTAATTTAATGCATGCTGGTCAAATGAGAAATAGTGGAGATCCTTATATAGTACATCCACTTAATGTTGCCTATATTTTATCAGAAATGCATGCTGATACTGATACAATATGCGCTGGACTTTTACATGATACTTTGGAAGATACGAAGTCAACAAAAGAAGAAATAGAAAATTTATTCAATAGTGATGTAGCAAATTTAGTTGATGGTGTAACAAAAATGGGCAAGATGAATTTTTCATCAAAAGCTGAACAAGAAATGGCAAATACTAGGAAAATAATTACTAGTATAAAAAATGATATAAGAATAATTATTATAAAACTTGCAGATAGACTTCATAATATGAGAACCCTTGAATTTAAATCTGAATTTAAACAAAAAGAAAATGCAATAGAAACAATGGAAATATTTGTACCACTAGCATATTATATAGGTGCATATAGAATAAAAAATGAACTTGAAGATTTATCATTTAGATACATAGAACCATATCAATATATGAAAGTAGAGGATCAAGTAGGTAAATTTTTACATGTTAATAATCCTTATATTTATGAAATGTTAAAATGTATAGAAGGATTATTAAATGATGAAAAAATGCCATATGAAACAAAAACAAGGATAAAGAATATATATGGAGTCTATAAAAGTTTAAATAATGATGTTAGCAATATAAATGAAATGCATGATTTAATTTCTATAAAGATAATGGTAAAAGAAATAAGAGATTGCTATATAACATTAGGTCTTATACATTCTAAATATAATCCATTAAATGAAAAATTTAAAGATTATATATGTAATCCTAAAGTAAATCTTTATAGGTCACTACATACAACTGTTTTTGGACCACATGAAAGATTAGTTCAAACACAAATAAGAACATTTGAAATGGATCAAATAGCATCCTTTGGTATAATGACATATTGGTATAAAAAAAGTAAAGATGTAAGAAATTTGATGCAAGAAGAAGTACGTAAAAAATTTGAATTATATAAATCTCTTACAGATATAGATCGTATGTTTGAAGATAATATGGAATTTGTATCACATGTAAAAAATGAAGTATTTTTAGATAAAATATATGTATATGCACAAAATGGTGAAATGGTAGAACTTCCTAAAGGATCGACAATAATAGATTTAGCCTTTAAATTAAGTGATGAGATTGGTGCTAAACTTGAGGCAGCTAAAGTTAACGATAAAATAATATATGATTTAGGTTATATATTAAATAATAATGATAGAGTAGTAATTATAACTGATGAAAATTCATTATTACCTAAAGAGGAATGGATTGATAAAGTTAGGACAAGTTATGCTAAAAACAAAATAAAACAATTACTAAAAAATAAGGAGAATACATGAAAGTAGTACTTGCAAGCACTTCTAAATTTAAAAGTGAAATATTAAATAAAGTACATATCAATCATCTATTAGTAAAAAGTGACTTTGATGAATCAAAAGTCTACGAAGAAGATGTTTATGAGTATGTAAAAAAATTAGCACTATCAAAGGCTAAAAGTATAATAAAAAAATGTCCTAATTCACTTATAATAGGTCTTGATACCATAGTATATGTAAATAATAAAGTATTAGGTAAACCTAAAAATATAGAAGAAGCGAGAAAATATATAGATATGTGTAAAAATAATACTACGAGTGTTATTACAGGAGTAAGTATAATAAATACTAAAACAAATGAAATTATTACTGATTCTGTTACAACATTAGTAACAATAAGGAATATATCTAATCAAGATATAGATTATTATTTTGAAAATGAAAGTGGTATATTGAATGCATCTGGTTTTATAATAGAAAATATAATGTCTAATTTTATAGAAAAAATAGAAGGTAGTTATTATAATATATTAGGTATACCAGTTGAAACAATATATAAACATATAAATAATATGGGTTATTATTTAAAAGATTTAAATAAATGATATAAGCAGGTAGTAATACTTGCTTTTTATTATAAATTTAAATAATTTAATTAGTAAAATTTGACAAAATTAGATAAATAATATATTATAACACTATCGAAAGAAGGGAAAATTATGGATAAAAAAATATCTGTTATAGTGCCTGTTTATAACACTGAAGATTATGTAGAAAGATGCATAAGAAGTATTATGAATCAAACTTATACAAATTTAGAGATAATTATTATTAATGATGGTTCAATAGATACAAGTTTATCTATATGTGAGAAATTACAAAAAGAAGATAATCGAATAATAATAGTCAATCAAGATAATAAAGGTGTATCTAAAGCTAGAAACGTTGGATTAGATAAAGCTACTGGTGAATTCGTAGGATTTGTAGATTCTGACGATTTTCTTGAACCAGATATGTATGAAATTATGATTAATCATTTAATTGTAGAAAATGCTGATTTATGTAGAATAAAAGCTTACATATATAATAGAGAAGGTGGCATTGAGGAAATTAGCAAGGAAAGAAATGTATTCATATTTAACAATGAATTAGAAATAATGAATGCCTATTTAAAAAATGAATTAAAAATTGCTGTATGGGATAAACTATTTAGAAGAAAATGCGTAGAAAAATTAAGATTTGATTATAAATTGTTTAATGAAGATGCAGCATACGTATGGGAAGCTTGCTTAAACTCACGTAAAGTTGTAATGGATACAAAGCAATTATATCATCATATAAAGCGTGCAACTAATTCATTGACAAGTTGCCCATTTAATGAAAATAATTTGACATTATATAATTATTGCAAAAAAAATTTTAATAAATTATTAAATGAATATTTAGATAAGGAAGAGCAAGCATATTTGTTTTATTTCAATGGTCTATTTCATCTTCTTAAAGTATATAAAAGAGACTGGGATAACAATAATTTAACAAATTATTATAAAAAAGAAATTCTAGGTATCATTGATGAATTAAACTTTATAGTAAAAAACAAGTCACAATATATTAACAAATTTGATTTAATTCATTCAAAGGATATTATTGAAATTTTAGCTAATCGTTTAAATCAATTAAATTAAAAAATATAGGGGGTACAGATAAAAATGATAATTGGAATTACTGGAAAAACTGCTTCTGGAAAATCTACTATATCAAAATTTTTATCTAATAAATATAATTTTAAATATATTGAAGTTGATAAATTAGTAGAAAGAATAATGACTAATGGTAAAATAGATAAAATAAGAACATCTTTAAGTAATGATCATCAAATTTATGATAAAAGTAATGTAGATATTGCCGATTCATTCTTCTCTTATGATGTAGATAGTTATATTATGGATCTTAATTTTAAGAGAGAAATAGATAATGAAATTTTGAAAGAAATAAAAAAATATCCTGAAGATGCTATAATAATTATTGATTGGATGATGTTAGAAGATTCATTTATTTTTAATAAATGTGATTTATTAATAAAAACTGAAATAAATTATGATTTAAGAAAACAAAGATATATCGCTCGTGGAGATAATTTTGATATTTCGAAATATTGTTGCATTGATAATATTCATCATCAATATAATAATTCAAGATACCATTATGTTGTTGATACAACAAATAACTGGGAAGATAATTTATCCATTTTCATTGAAGGTACTATTATGTCAAGTAAACTTGTGTCTATAATTATACCTGCTTATAATGTAGAAGAATATTTAGTGAGATGTATAGATAGTATTTCAAATCAAAGTTATAAAAATATAGAAATAATTATAGTTGATGATGGCTCAACAGATAATACGTTAGAGGTTTGCAAAGTTTTAGCTAAAAAAGATAAAAGAGTTAAAGTTATTCATCAAGAAAATAAAGGTTTATCTGAAGCCAGAAATGCAGGTTTAGATATAGCACAAGGTGAATATATTGGTTTTATTGATGCCGATGACTATATTGAGAATAGAATGATTGAAAATTTATTAAAAAACGCAGAAACTTATAAAGCAGATGTTTCATGTGGTAGGGCGTTTATTCATTCTAGAAATGGTGTAGTAAGACATCCAAATAATAATCCAAAAGAAATTGTTATAGTGGATAATCAAGAAAAGTTAATAAAATCATACTTAGATGGTAGTATCACTATGGCGGCTTGGGATAAGTTATATAAAAAATCATCTTTAGAAAATATAAGATTTGATAAAAATACTTTTAATGAAGATGCAGATTTTATATTAAAATTATGCCTTGCAAACAAAAAAATTGTATGCGATAGTACGAAATATTATCACTATGTAAAAAGAAACGAAGGATCATTAACAGGGAGTAAATTTAATGAAAGATGTTTTTTAACTCAAAGTTGGGGAAAAGATGCTTATAAAAAAATATTAAGTTTAGGTAGTGATTATAAAGACTATGCGGAACAGTGCTTATTTAATAGTTTATCTCATGTATTGAAGATGTATATAAAAGATTATAAATTAAGTAAATTGAAAGACAATTTATATAAAGATGAAATACAAAAATTAGTCAATGATATAATTAGTCTTTTACTAGATGCTAAAAATGTTAAAAAATTTAGAGATTTAGATAATGTGTTATCTATAATAAATACTTTAATTGAAAATAAAGTTATAGATAAAGAAAAATTACCCAATATAAAAATTTCTTGTATTGGAATTCTTTGGAATTCATTAGATCGTGAAATGATGGACGAAGCTATAAAAATATTAAGTGAAAATTCAATTATCAAAAATTGTCAAATAGTTAATTTAGAAAACGATTATAGAAAATTTATAGAAGAAATATATTTATATAATAATGAAAAAGTTGGAATTCCAGTTTTTAAATCTAGCGTATTAATAGATAAATATGATTCAAATAATATAGCTATAATAAATCTTATTATTAAAGTTTCAAATTATATATTTTATAATGATAAAAAAGGATACCTATATAAAGAAATTTCAGAATTAAAGGAATTTATAAGAAATTATTTTAAAAATAAAATAAAGGATTATGCTTATGATAATATATTTCACTTGACTGTCGATAATGATGAATATTCATATACAGATGAAGTTTGTAAGAGATATTTAAAAAAGCATAAAGGAGAGTCATATGTCTAATTTAGACTATTCATTTTCTAAAAATTATCAAGATGAAACTATTATAAGAAAAATGTTTGAATATACTTTTAATAAAGATTCTAGCAATATATTAATAAGCAATATTGAAGGTGGTATGAAAAATGCCATATATTTGATTCAAGATGGTGCAAATAAATATGTATTAAAAATTGCACCTAAGAATGAAAATCTTATGCTTACATTTGAAAGAAATACAATGTGGTGGGAGGTCAAAATGCTTAAATTAATGCAAATAAACGATATTCCTGCTCCTAAATTATTGCATTATGATAGCTCTTGTAGTTTATGTGATGCTCCCTATTTCTTTATGACATATATTGATGGAATAAAATTGTGTGATTTAAAAAATAAACTTTCGGAACAAGACGTAGAAAATATTGAAAAAGAGTTAGGAAGCATATGCTATAAAATGAGCAAGATAATAAGTAATAATTTTTATATACCTAGTTTTCCAAACAAAAAGTTTAATTCTAATTATGAATTTATTAAATTTTTATTTGAAACGTTGATAAAAGATGCAACAAATAATAATATTAAAATTAAAAAATATAATTATAGTTTATTTATCAATTTACTTGAACAATATAAAGAATCTTTAAATAATATCAGTAATTTATGTTTAGTACATTCTGATATTTGGGATGGTAACATAATAATTAAGGACAATCATTTAAATGGAATTGTTGATTTCTCTGATTTATATTTTTGTGATGAGCTATTTGCTTTCTATTTCCATACAACTAAACAAAAGACAAGTAAGTATTTTTTAGAAGGTTATAATAAAAAGAAATTAAATCAGGATGAAGAAAATAGAATAATAATTTATAGAATATTTATTTTATTAAAAATGGCAATAGAAAAAGAATATAAACATTTTGATAAAACTAATCAACAAGATTGGATTTTTGAAAAGTTAGATAATGAAATAAGCAAATTAAATATAGTAAAAAATTTTAAGATAAAGTAGTTGAGGTGTGATATGAAAAATTATATATTTGGTACAGGAGATTTTGCAAAGGAAGTTGCTAGAAGATTAGATTATTTTAACATAAACATTGATGGATTCATTAATGTTAAAGATAAAAATAAAGAATTGCCAAAAAAAATTTATAAAGACATCCCTGTTTGCTATTTAGATGATTTTGATACATTAGAAAAGAATATTAGTAATATTATACTAGCAAAAAAACCTATGTTTATGGGTAGTGGCATAGATTATTTTAGAAAAAATAAATTTAAAAATATTTATGCTGTTAACGAAGAAATGTTCTTTGAAAAGCAAAAAACAATAGAAGAGTTAATAAAATATTTTGACAAAATAGATTTAAAAAAACCATTTTTAAATTATTTGGAAATGAACATAGTGTATCAATGTAATTTAAATTGTAAGGGATGCGCTCATTTTTCTAATATATGTGAGAATAAAATAGTAGAATTAGAAAAATTTGAAAGTGATTTAAATTTAGTTGCCAAGAAATTTAATTTGTATAATTTTAGATTGTTAGGTGGAGAGCCATTATTACATCCTCAAATAGATAGAATAGTTGAAATAAGTCGAAATATATTGAAAAAATCTCGAATAATTATTGTTACAAACGGATTGATGATAGATAAGCTAAATGAGAATGTGTTAAAAAAAATATCAGAATGTAATGTAATTATTTCAATTTCGCTGTATGAACCTACATATAAAAAAATTGATAAAATTTTGAGTATCTTAAAAAATAATAATATAAATTATTTGATAAATGATGATTTTTTTAGAAAAATTGATGTTATAAAAACATTCCATACAAGATTATCTGATGTGAGAAATGTTGATGGGTATAATGCTAATAAGATTTGTTCAGGAAGATTTTGCAGATTTTTAAGAGATGGTAAGATTTCTAAATGTTATTATCCTTTATTAATTGATATATTAAATAAAAAATATGGAATAAATTTTCAAGTTACAGAAGATGATTATATCGAATTAGATTCAATCAAGAACGGCTGGGATGCCATTGAAAAAATGAATGGTGATATTCCATTTTGTGAATATTGTAGAGATTATATAGATGAGTTTGAATGGAAAAGTGGAACTATAAATGATGAATTATCAAGTTATATATTGAAAAAAACAAAATAAAATGTATAATTAAATATGAGGTGATTTAAGATGAAACAATTTAAGCATATTGGTGCTTATGGATTAATCATAAAGGATGAACAAATATTATTAATAAAAAAATTAGGAGGGCCATATTCTGGTAAATTAGATTTACCTGGTGGAACAATAGAGTGGGGAGAAACTCCGAAAGAAACTTTAATACGTGAACTAAACGAAGAAGTTGGAATAAATGTAAAAGAATATGAATTATTCGATGCAAATTCTGTAACTTTTGAATGGGTACATAAAGAAGAGCTTGAGTGCGGTCATCATTTAGGTATATTTTATAAAATAAATAGATATGAGGGTGAGATTATTGAAAATATAGATATAAATGAAAAAAATGATGATTCTTTAGGTGCAAAATATTATAAAATATCAGATTTAAAGAAGAGTGAGTTATCTTCTATAGCTAATTTAGAGATAGAGAAGTTAGGATATAATTTAAAGGATTAATTTGGAGGTAAAAATGGATGTTTTATATATACTGGCGCAGTTATTTGCGTTTGTTGCTTGTGGCTTAAATGTCATAAGTATGCAATGTAAAAAAAGGAAAAGTATATTATTTTTCTTAATTTTAGGGAATATAATTGGAGCTGTGGGATTAATTTTCTTAAAAGCATATGCAGGAGCTCTTATACAGTTTGTTTTTGGAGTAGAGACTATTATTAATTATGTTCTTGAAATAAAAGGTAAAAAGAATACACCAATGTTAGTTGCATTTTATATATTATTATCAGTAATAGTATCGATAATTACATTTGAAAGTTATATTGATATTATTCCTTTAGTAAGTGCTATACTTCATACTATAACAATAATTCAAGAAAAGGAAAGAAAAATTAGGTATATTAACCTAAGTAGTTTAGTATTATGGATTCCATATTATATAGTATTTGATGCTTGGGCTAATTTGATAACATGTTTATGTATTGTTGTTTCTAATGTAGTTTCAATATTTAGATATGATATAAAATCAAAATAAATGTCAATAAAAATGGCATTTTTTATTGATATTGATACATTATTAGTGTAAAATAACATTATGATTATGAATGTAGGAGATATAGTATTATGGAAGAAGAATTAAATCATTTAAAGTATACGTTGGATAAATATGATGAGGTTATTGATGACTCAAAACTAAAATTAAATAATTTAAAAAACATATATAAAAACGATTATGATGCTATGCTAGAAGAAAAGTTTAAACTAGAAGAACAAATAAAATCTATAAGTCGAGCTAAAGACACTCCATATTTTGCTAGAATAGATTTTCACTCCACTAATAATAATGAAATTTGTTATATTGGTAAATTAGGAGTTAGTGATTATGATAATGAAATTATAACAGTAGATTGGCGCGCACCCATTTCATCTTTATATTATGATTCAAATGTAGGTGAGTGTTCCTATGAATCACCTAATGGAATTATTAATGGTGAATTAACTTTAAAAAGACAATATACAATAACAAATGGTGAATTAATTAATTTCAATGATGTAGATACTGTTAGTAATGATGATTTACTTAAACCATATTTGAGTGTAAGTGCAGATAATAGACTAAAAAATATAGTATCTACAATACAGAGTGAACAAAATAAAATAATAAGAGAAAAACTAGGTAAAAACCTAGTAATACAAGGAGTAGCAGGAAGTGGTAAAACAACAGTTGCTCTTCATAGAATTGCATATTTAGTTTATAATAATAGAAACTTATTTAAAGCAAGTGATTATATGGTAATTGGTCCAAATAAATTTTTTGTAAGTTACATATCGGGAATATTACCAGATTTAGATGTTAATGGTGTATCAGAGTATACACTTGATGAATTAATGCTTAAATATGTAGATGAAAATTATATTATAAATAATTCTTTAGATAAAATAAAAAATATAGATACTATATCAAAATTTAAAACAAGTATGAAAATGAAAACTGAGATAGATAAATATTTTGAAAATTTAGAAGTATTGCCTAATAATGACTTTTTAATTAATGGAACAAAAATATTAAGTAATGGTTTTATAAGAAATATGTATGATGAAATAAATAAAAATACTTTTAAAAGTATAAAATCAAGGATAGATAAATTAATATTACTATTAAATAAATATATAACAGATAATATCGATTCAATATTATCTAATTTAATTAAAAATAATGTAGATAAAAAAGTTATAAATGAAACAAAAAATAATATAAATAATAATTTAAAAAAATACTTTACTATAATAAATAAAAATATTAAAGATATATATATTAAAATCTTAAAAGATAACAATATTAATACATCAGGTATAAAAGAAAATATAATAGAAATAGAAGATATACCATCACTTATGTATATTAAATATAAACTAAGTGGTAGTGATATGTTTAATAATTATAAACATATTGTAATAGATGAAGCTCAAGATTATGGAGAATTTAACTTTTATGTATTAAAGAAAATGTTTAAAAATTCAACATTTAGTATATATGGTGATTTAGCGCAATCCTTATATTCTTATAGAAGTTTAGATAATTGGGAATGCTTAAATGATATATTTGAAAATTTAGAAATACTTAAATTAAATAAAAGTTATCGTACTACAATAGAAATTATGAATGAAGCGAATAAAATAAACGACTTATTAAAACTTGATAAAGCTGTTCCTGTTATAAGACATGGGGATAAAGTAGAATGTAGTAATGATTCTTTAATTTCTTTAATTATGAAGTTAAAAAAATTATATAAAACGATTGCTATTATAACTAAAACACAAGAAAGAGCAAATGAATTATATGAAAAATTAAAAAATGATATAAATGTTAATTTAATAAATTCAGATAATTTAAATTATGATAGCGATATTAATATATTACCAAGTTATTTATCTAAAGGTTTAGAATTTGATTCGGTTATAATAGTTGGAAAAGATGAGTTTGAAAAAAACAATGTTATTGATATGAAATTATTATATGTTTCTATGACAAGAGCACTTCATAAACTTGTATTTGCACTAAAGTAGTAAATTTAAGTATAAACAATTAAAATTTAATCAAAATTTTATAATATATTTTATTTCACACAATAAAATATAGATTTAGCGCAAAACTACTAGAAAAAAATTATGAATAATATTATTATAAATGCAATTTAATTTAAATATTTTTTTAAGTTGATAAACATTAATTTGTTTATCAATTTTTAACTATTTTGTTAATTAATTATTGACAAGCAAATATATTTAATGCTATGATAAAATTAATTTTTATTGGAGGAATGATGATGAATAAAGACGAAATTGAAATTTTAAAAAGACAAGTAAATGATTTACAAACAATTACAGAAATTGAGAAAAAACAAATTTTAAAAAAAATTAATGATGGACAATACTATGATTTTAATACAGGATATGCAACAATAGATAAACCATGGCAAAAATTCTTTAAAATGGATAAATTTTATAATATTAATAATGATATGACAATTTATGAAGATATATTGAAAAGTAATGAAAATTATTTGGATACATTAGCGTTGGTTTACTTTGGGGGTAAAGTAAATTATCGAGAACTCTTTAAAAACATAGATAAAACTGCACAATCTTTAGCAGAATATGGGATAAAAAAGGGCGATTTTGTAACTATATGTTGCGCAGGAATTCCAGAAGTTATTTATACAGTCTATGCTTTGGCAAAAATAGGGGCTGTTGCTAATTTAATGGCACCATATTTTGATCATAGTCAGATGTCAGATAGGATTAATGATTGTGAAAGTAAAACTTTGATTGTTATGGATAGTTTTTATCCACAGATAAGTGATGCAATAAAAAATTCAAGTATTGAAAATATTATAGTAATACCAACTTTAAATTCAAGCCCACTTAGATTTTTACCTAGTAAAGAAAAAATTAAATTAAATTACATTAATGAGCTATGGTGGAACCAATTTATTAAAGATGGAAAAAATCAAAAAGTACCTCAAACATTCAAATACGAGAAAGATTACCCATTATGCATGGTTTATTCATCTGGAACTACAGGGGCATCTAAGGCAATTGTTTTATCTCATGATAGTTTTCAATATTCTGTATTATCTTATGATGCTAATACAGTTGAGATTAATAGAGGTGAAAAGATGTATCAGATAATTCCACCTTGGTATTCAACTGGTTTAAATACATCAATTCATTTACCTTTACATAAAGGTGTTGTTATTTTTCAAGATCCAAGATTTGAAAGAGAAATTTTTGTTAAAAATGTAATTAAACAAAAAATAGATTATGCAGTTGCTCCAACTAGCATGTATGAAGGATTTTTAGATGAAAAATTAATTAAAGGGAAAAAATTAACTAATTTTGCTAATCCATTTGAAGGTGGAGAACCATTATCTAAGGAAGTAAAGAATAAGATAGAAAATAATTTAAAAAAACTTGGATGTGAAACTACAATAAGAGTTGGTTATGGACAATGTGAATGTGGAGCACAAGCTACAAGTCAATCTCAACATATTAATCATCCAGATGGTTCGGTTGGAATACCAATTCCAGGGGTTACGATAGGTATATATGATGATCAATTTAATGAACTAAAATACAATGAAAGAGGTAATATATTAATAAATACTCCTTGTGGAATGCTTGGATATTATAATAAACCAGATGCAACTAATGAATATTTCCATTATGATAAATATGGTCATAGGTGGAATTGTACTGGTGATATTGGTTATTTAGCAGAAAATGGTGACTTATTTATTGAGGGAAGAAAAGAAGATTACACTTATGTTGGTGACAAAAAAATATTTAATTTTGATATTGAAAATGCAGTTAGAGCAGAGAAAGATATAAAAAATTGTGATTGTATTGGTAAACCTAATGGTGATGGAACAAAGAGTTTAGCGTTGCATTTAATATTAAATGATACATATGCTGAATTATATAATTCAAATTCAGAAAAATTAAATAGTAGATTAAAAGAATTTCAAACTATTATTTTTGATAAATATAATGATATAGATATGGTACCTGAATACTTTAAAATTAGAGCTTCCTTTCCATATAAACCATCTGGAAAAAGGGATGTTGAATCACTTGGTTTAGAAGTAGATAACTTTATATTTGTTGATAAATCTCATTTAAAACAAAAAATATTGTCAAAAAAGAAAAATTAATTTTTCTTTTTTTATGTTTCATGCTATAATTATTTATGGTAGAGGAAGTTGATAGTATGGTTATAACAAAAATTACATTTACAGTTATTGTATGTTTAATAAATATGATAGGTATTTCGATAATTTATTTTTCAAAAGATAGAATAAAAAATGAAGAAAATAAAATATATAAAATACTTTTAATTGCAAACATTATTGGATTAGTTTTACATTTGTTTGCTGATTATGTTTCATATAATTATAATTTGATTTCAAATGTTATTTCTACAATAATTTTAAAAAGTTATCTAATATATTATTTTTCATTTGCTGTTTTATTACTTGCATATCTATTTGTGATTGCAAAATTTAAAATGAAAAAATTATTTATAAATATATTAAAGGTAATAATGTTATTGGTTTCAATTTTAGTTTTTATATTACCACAGCATTTATATATTGATGTTTCAAATATGATTTTTTATACTGATGGTCTTGATGTCCAAACTATATATTTATTATCTGGAGTTTTAATTATTATCATAATGTTAATTTTAGTGTTTAGGATAAAACAGATGACAAAGAAAAAGACTATTCCATTATTCATTTTCATGATAGGTGGAATTATATCAATATATATACAAAAATCAATGCCAGAAATTGTATTGATAGATTGTATTGAATCAATCATTTGTTGTATGATGTATTTTACAATCGAAAACCCAGATGTGAAAATGATAAATGCACTAGAACTTGCTAAAGATCAAGCAGAAAAAGCAAATCATGCTAAAACAGATTTTTTAAGTAGTATGTCACATGAAATTAGAACTCCTTTAAATGCAATAGTAGGATTTAGTGAATGTATTGATACTGCAGAAACTTTAGAAGAAGCAAAAGAAGATGCTAAAGATATAATAATGGCTTCAAAAAATTTACTTGAAATAGTAAATGGAATACTTGACATAAGTAAAATAGAAGCAGATAAAATGGAGATAGTCAACACTGAATATAATTTAAAACCAATACTTGAAAATTTAACTAAATTAATTATACCTAGAATAGGAGAAAAACCAATTGAACTAAAGACATATTTTGCTCAAGATATACCAGACACTCTTTATGGTGATAGTGGTAAGATTAAACAAATAATAACAAATATATTAACTAATGCTGCTAAATATACAGAAAAAGGTGAAATAGATTTTAAAGTTAATTGTGTAAATAACAATAATCAATGTAGTTTAGTAATATCAGTGCATGATACTGGTAGAGGAATAAAAACAGAACAGATAGATAAATTATTTACTAAATTTCAAAGACTTGATGAAGATAGAAACACAACAGTAGAAGGAACAGGATTAGGACTTGCCATTACAAAAAGATTAGTTGAAATGATGGGTGGTAAGATAGTAGTCCAAAGTGAATATGGTGAGGGTTCAACATTTACAATATATATTAAACAAGAAATAAGAAATAGTTCAAAAAAAGTTGAATTAGAAAATAAAAATATTACAATGGATTTTACAGGAAAAAAGGTACTTGTAGTAGATGATAATGTATTAAATCTTAAAGTAGCAACTAAAATACTTAAAGAATATAATCTAGATATTACTTGTGTAAATAGTGGATATGAATGTATAGATAAAATAAAAAGTAATGAGAAATATGATATAATACTAATGGATATTATGATGCCAAAAATGGGTGGAGTAGAAACACTTAAAATCTTAAAAGAAATACCAAACTTTAATATTCCAACAGTCGCACTTACTGCGGATGCTATACAAGGAAAGGCAAATAAATATTTAGATATAGGATTTTGTGATTATCTATCAAAACCAATAGAACATAATGAATTATCTAGAGTTTTATCAACATATTTAAATGGAAATATAATTGATAAGAAAGATGATACTAAAGAGGAATTGAGTGAAATGAAACAAACTAAAGATATAAATTATTTGAAAAATAATAATATTGATGTAGATGCTAGTATAGAACTTTTAGGTGATTTAGAAATGTATAATGAAACACTTGAAGATTTTATAAAAGAATCAGTAACTAGACTACCTAAAATGAAAGAATTTATGGATAATAGCGATTGTGAAAATTATGCTATACTCGCACATGCGATGAAAAGTGATAGTAAATATTTAGGTTTTAAAAAACTAGCTGAATTATCTTTAAATCATGAATTAAAAGGTAAAGAAAATAATATTAATTATATTAGAGAAAATTACAATGAACTTATGGATGAAGCAAATAAAATAATTAATATTGTTAAAACTTATTTAGGAGGAGATAATAATGAATAGGGCAGTAATAGTAGCAGATGATTCTATGATAATAAGAAATATTGTAACTAAAGCACTTGAAGGAGAATATATAGTTCTTCCAGCACAAAATGGAAAGGAAGCAATAGATTATATAATAAAAAAAGAATATAATATTTGTTGCATGTTACTTGATTTAAATATGCCAGAATATGACGGATTTATGGTACTTAATTATTTTAAAAATAATAATTTATTTAATAGAATACCAGTTTCAATAATATCAGGTGATGATACAAAAGAAACAATAGAAAGAGCATTTTCATATGGAATAGTTGATCTATTAAATAAACCATTTTCAAGTGATAAAATAAAAAATGTAGTACAAAAAATGATAAACATAAATAGTTAATACTTTACCTTAGGGTAAAGTTTTTAATTTGTACATCATTAATAAAACTATATTGTTTAAAATATACAAATATGTTATCATATTTATGGAAGTGATTACATGAATTTACCAGATTTAAAAGAAGCAAAGATAAGAACTAATAAAAAATCTAGAATAATAAAAGATGATTATAAAGTACCAAATGAAATGAAGAATATTGGTAAAAATAAAAAATATTATATAAAGACTTATGGATGTCAAATGAATGTACACGATAGTGAAAATATAAGTGCTATATTAGAAGATATGGGTTATGTTAAAACGGAAGATTTGAAAGATGCAGACATAATATTACTTAATACTTGTGCGATAAGAGAAAATGCTCATAATAAAATGTTTGGTTTTTTAGGGAGAGTAAAACATTTAAAAGAAACTAAAAAAGATATAATTTGTGGTATATGTGGATGTATGGCACAAGAAGAAAATGTAGTTGAGTCTATAAAAAATAAATACAAATGGGTAGATATAGTATTTGGAACACATAATTTACACAAACTTCCTAATATATTAAAGGAATCTATTGATAAGCAAAAACAAGAGATAGATGTAGTTAGTATAGAAGGAGACATTTATGAAAATATACCTGTAAAAAGAGATTCAAAATATAAAGCCTGGGTTAATATAATGCTTGGATGTGATAAATTTTGTACATATTGTATAGTTCCATATACAAGAGGAAAACAAAGAAGTAGAATGCCTATTGATATAATAAATGAAGTTAAAGATTTAGTAAAAGATAATTATAAAGAAGTAACTCTTTTGGGTCAAAATGTAAATGCATATGGTAAAGATTTAAATATTGATTATACTATGGGTGATTTACTAGAAGACGTTGCTAAAACAGGGATAGATAGAATTCGTTTTGTAACAAGTCATCCTTGGGATTTCGATGACAAAATGATTGAAATAATTGCAAAATACGATAATATTATGCCATATATACATTTACCACTTCAATCAGGATCAGATAGAATTTTAAAATTAATGGGTAGAAGATATACAAAAGAAAAATATATAAATTTATTTAATAAAATAAAAGAATATATACCTAATGCAGCAATTACTACAGATATAATAGTTGCCTTTCCAGGTGAGACAGAAGATGATTTTAAAGATACATTAGATGTCGTTAAAACTTGTAAATTTGATTCAGCATTTACATTTATTTATTCACCACGTGAAGGAACTCCTGCTGCTCGTATGGAAAATACTTTAACAGAAGAAGAAAAAAATAATAGATTATATGAATTAAATGAACTTGTAAACAAATATGCTAATGAAGCAAATCAAAAATATTTGAACAAAATTGTACCAGTATTACTCGAAGACATAAGTGAAAAAGAAGGTAATCTTATGGGATATACAGATACTATGAAACTTGTCAATGTAGAGGCACCTAAATCATATTTAGGTAAAATAGTAAATGTAAAAATAACAGATATAAAAACTTGGAGTTTAGATGGTGAGTTAGTAGAAAAAAATTAAAAAATTTTACTTGTTACAATAAAAAAACTTTACAAAAAAATTATAAATTGATATACTTATAATGTATTCCGATTAAGGATAAAAAGGTTAGAAGGGAAGGTAAATATGGAACTTAAAGGAAGTAAAACAGAACAAAATTTAATGGCTGCATTTGCAGGAGAAAGTCAAGCTAGAAATAAGTATACTTATTTTGCTAGCAAAGCTAAAAAAGAGGGCTATGAACAAATTGCTGCTATATTTGAAGAAACAGCAAATAATGAAAAAGAACATGCTAAACTTTGGTTTAAACTACTTGAAGGTGGTGAAATTAAAACAACTGCTGAAAATTTAAAAGCTGCTGCTGAAGGTGAAAACTATGAATGGACAGATATGTATGATGGATTTGCTAAAACAGCTAAACAAGAAGGTTTTGATCATATAGCATTCCTTTTTGAAGGTGTAGCTAAGATTGAAAAAGAACATGAAGAAAGATATAGAAAATTACTTAACAACATTGAGGATAAATTAGTATTTTCAAGTGAAGGAGACGCAATTTGGGTATGTCGCAACTGTGGACATATAGTAGTTGGTAAAGAAGCACCTCTTGTTTGCCCTATATGTTCTCATAAGCAAAGTTTCTTTGAAAGAAAAGCTGATAATTATTAAAAAATCCACTTTTGGATTTTTTTTCTTTTATATAATTTAATTTAATGATATAATATTCCATGGGTGATTCGATGGTTGTTAAAGGTTATAAATGTTTCAATAAAGATTTTACTAATAGATATGGAATAAAATTTGAAGTTGGAAAAATATATATTTCTATTAGTCCAGCAATATTTGGAATTAATAGTAAAAGATTTCATTTATGTAAAAATCTTGAAGATACATTTAGATATTTTGATGCAATTAGCGATGATATAAAAATATGCGAAGTAATGGGTAGTGGGCATATAGTAACATATGCAGATGAATATTACGGCTATTATGATATGTATGCTGTTGAAAAACTTGAAATAAAAAAAGAACTAACTCATGATGAAATAATTAACTATGGACTAAATTTAAATAGTATAAGTGTTAAAAGATTTATACAAGGATTTAAACTTACAGACGAAGAAATATTTATGTTTAAAGAAAAATTTAAAAATGAGCAATCAGTTCTTGATACAATCGCATACTATAAAGAAAATGATAAAGATATATATAAAAGATATGTAAAAGACAGGTGAAATTATGGATAAAATAATAATAAAAGGAGCAAGAGAAAATAATTTAAAAAATGTTAATTTAGAATTACCAAAAAACAAATTAATAGTAATGACAGGAGTAAGTGGAAGTGGTAAAAGTTCTTTAGCTTTTGATACTATTTATGCTGAAGGTCAAAGAAGATATGTTGAAAGTTTAAGTGCTTATGCAAGACAATTTTTAGGTGGTACAAATAAACCAGATGTTGATAGTATAGAAGGACTTTCACCAAGTATTAGTATAGATCAAAAAACAACAAATAATAATCCAAGAAGTACAGTAGGTACAGTAACAGAAATTTATGATTATTTAAGACTACTTTATGCAAGAATAGGTGTACCATATTGTCCAAATCATAATATACCAATATCAAGTCAAAGTATAGAAGAAATGACAAACCAAATATTAGGATTAAATGAATCAACTAAAATTAGGGTTTTAGCTCCTATAGTTCATGGTGAAAAAGGTACTCATAAAGATTTAATAGAGGACTTAAAAAAAGATGGATATACTAGAGTGATAATAGATGATAATGAATATGAATTATCTGATGAAATAAGTCTTGAAAAAACAAAAAAACATAATATAGAAGTTGTAATAGACAGACTTATAATTAAAGAAGATATAAGGAGTAGGCTTAGTGAAGCAATTGAACTTTCATGTAAACTTGCAAATGGAAAATGTGTCATAGATGTAGTTGGTGGAGAAAAAATAATTATGAGTGAGAAATATGCTTGTCCACAGTGTGATTTTTCTCTTCCAGAATTAGAACCTAGATTATTTAGTTTTAATGCACCATATGGAGCATGTCCAGAGTGTAATGGCCTAGGATTTAAACAAAAAATAGATGAAGATTTAATAATGCCAGATAAAACCAAAAGTATATTAGATGGAGGTATAGTTGCACTTAATATGGATGCATCTATATCAAATACTCAGATAGTGACACTCGCTAAACATTATAATATTGATTTAAGTAAACCTATAAAAGATTTAAAAAAGGATGAACTAAATTTAATATTATATGGATCAGATGAACCACTTGAATTTAATTATACATCAAATAATGGTAATACTAGAAAAACAACTGATTATTTTGAAGGAATAATAAACAATTTAGAAAGAAGATATATTGAGACCAAAAGTGGTTGGATTAGAGAATGGTTAGATAAGTTTATGATGGAACTTCCTTGTACTACTTGTGGTGGTTCTAGATTAAATGAATCTGTATTGTCAGTTAAAATAAATAAAAAAAATATATATGAAATGACTTGTTTGTCAATAGAAGATTTATATGATTTTTTAAATAATTTAAAATTAAATAAAGAACAAGAAAAAATTTCTGAATTGATATTAAAAGAAATAAAAGATAGACTTAAGTTTTTAATAAATGTAGGACTTGGTTATTTAACTTTAAATAGAATGGCAGGAACATTATCAGGTGGTGAAGCTGGAAGAATACGTTTAGCAACACAAATAGGTTCAAGACTTACAGGAGTTTTGTATGTACTTGATGAACCAAGTATAGGACTACATCAAAGAGATAACACTCGTCTTATAAACTCACTTCTTGAAATGCGTGATTTAGGAAATACATTAGTTGTAGTAGAGCATGATACAGATACTATGCTTGCTTCAGATTATCTTGTTGACGTAGGACCCCTTGCAGGTATACATGGTGGTGAGATAGTCGCATCTGGAACACCTGAAGAAGTAATGAAAAATGAAAATAGCCTAACAGGAAAATATTTAAGTGGAAAACTTAAAATAGAAGTACCAAAAAAAAGACGTAAAGGTAATGGAAAATATATTGAAATAAAAGGCGCTTCAGAACATAATTTAAAAAATATAAATGTCAAAATACCACTTGGCAAATTTGTATGTGTAACGGGAGTATCTGGAAGTGGTAAAAGTAGTTTAATAAATGAAATACTTTATAAAGTAGTAGCCGCAAATCTTTATAAAACGAAAGAAAAACCAGGTAAACATAAAAAGGTACTAGGACTTGAAAATGTCGATAAAGTAATAGATATATCGCAAGCACCTATTGGTAGAACTCCACGTTCTAATCCAGCAACATATGTAGGTGTATTTGATGATATTAGAGATGTTTTTGCGCAAACCAAAGAAGCAAAAATGAGAGGTTATGATAAAGGTAGATTTTCATTTAACATAAAAGGTGGTAGGTGTGAAGCTTGTTGGGGAGACGGTGTAAAAAAAATAGAAATGCACTTTTTACCAGATGTTTATGTGCCTTGTGAAGTATGTAATGGGACACGTTATAATAGAGAAACTTTACAAATAAAATATAAAGGTAAAAGTATCTACGATGTACTTGAAATGAATGTAGAAGAAGCATTAGAGTTCTTTAAAAATATCCCTAAAGTAAGAGATAAATTACAAGTACTTATGGATGTTGGTTTATCATATATGAAACTTGGACAAAGTGCACCAACTCTTTCAGGTGGAGAAGCAGGAAGAGTTAAACTTGCTAAAGAATTGCAAAAGAAACCTACAGGTAAAAGTTTATTTATATTAGATGAACCAACAACGGGGTTGCACACACATGATATTAAAAAATTGCTTGATATATTAAATAGGATAGTTGATAATGGAGATACTGTACTTGTTATAGAACATAACCTTGATGTAATAAAGGTTGCTGATTATATAATAGATTTAGGCCCTGAAGGTGGTTCTGGTGGAGGAAATATAGTTGCCCTTGGAACTCCAGAGGAAGTATCTAAAGTAAAAAATAGTTATACAGGACAATTTTTGAAGGGAGTTTTATAAATGAAAGTAAGTTTTGAATATACAAAAAAAGAATATGAAAAATATTTAATAAGATCAAGAAAAGTAAACAATATAGTGTTATTTATAATTGGTATAGCAGTATATTTGTTGTTATCCTATAATAAAATATCTTTAATTTATTTACCTTTGTTTATTATAGTTTGTTTATTTATAATAATTTTAATAAATAAATTATATTTAGTATGTTATTTTAAAGTTAATCAAATGTTAAATTATAATACATATGGCAAATATATTTTAGAACTTACACCTAATAAATTTTCACTTACAGTAAATAACTCAAAAACAGATTATAAATATAATAAAATAAAGAAGATAATAGAAAGAAAAAAATATTTTAAAGTCAAATTTGAGGGATTGAGAGATTATTTAGTGTTTGAGAAAATAAAATTTAATGAAGATGATTATAATAAAATAATAAAAATGTTTAAAGAAAAAGTTTTATAGTTTAACTATAATTCTTTTTATTATACATAGTTTTTGTTGTGATAACTACTTATTAATTATAGTCTTTATTTACTAAAAGTCGGTAGTAGTCATCTAAATTTAAGTATGAACTTAAGAATTTAAAACTTGTCTTGAATTTTGTTTGTATATACTTATAAAAAACTCTATCTTTTTTTTTATCATTTTGTTATAATTATTATAGTAGAGTGTGATGATAGATGAATAAAAAAGGACAAGCTTTGGTGGAATTTATAATAGTTTTACCTATACTACTTTTAATACTTATATCTATTATAGATTTTGGTAATATAATACATAAAAAATATGTATTGGAAAATGACCTAGATACAATAGTTAATATGTATGATGCAAATGAATATGATGAAATAAATAATTATATATCTGATAAAGATTTAAAAATAGATTATAAAACTGAAGATAAATTTATTACAATAAATGTAAGCAAAAATGTAAATATATTTTCACCTGTACTAATAGGTATGTGGGGAAGAAAATACGAAATAAAAACAAGTAGGAGTATATATATAAATGAATAAAAAAGGACAAGTACTTGTAATCTTCATAATATTCATACCAATAATAATACTTATCTTCACACTTATAGTAGATATAGGAAATATGTATATACAAAAAAGAAATATCAGTAATAACTTAAAATACGCAGTAGAATATTCAAATAAAAATAACACAAATATAGAGGAAATATTAAATAAAAATTTAGATAAAATTAAGATAGAATATAATGATGAAGAAATACAAATAACAAAAAAATATAATGGAATATTTATAAAAAAAGATATAATTGTAAAGATAAAAGGGTGATAGTATGGCATTAAATAAGGCAAAAACAATTTTAGTAACATCAGTTAGTGGAGGAGTAGGAAAAACAACTACAGTACTTAATTTAGCAGGTATCTTATCTAATTTAGGTAAAAAAACTTTAATATTAGATTTAGATTTTTCATCAGGTGATATTGCTGCTATGCTTAATATAAAATACGATAAAGATATATATAGTTTATATGAAGATTTAAATAATAAAAAATTTACCAATTTTGAAGATTATGTTGCTAAATATGATGAAAATATAAGTGTACTTCCATCATTAAAAGATCCTAGATTCGCACATAAAATAGGTGGTAAAATACTTGAGGTAATATTATATAAAGCAAGATTGAAATATGATGTTATACTTATGGATTCATCACATGTACTTACTAATGTAAATTTATTTGCTTTAGATTATAGTGATGAAATACTTTATATAATAAATAATTCTTCAATGAATTTAAAAAATATGAAAACCTTTGTTTCAATATTAAATAATATGGAAAAAACAAATTATAAAATTATACTTAATAATTCTAACGATAGAAATAAAGATTACTATGATAAATTTGATATAAAAAATATAATAAACAAAAATATAAACTATGTAATACCTAGTAATTTTTATCAAAAAAATATAGATAAATATATAATAGAAGGTAAAATACTTACATTAGATAAAAATATATTAAAAAAGCAAAAAAGAGCTATTAAAATATTTAATTTAATAGTAAGTGATATACTTGAAGAAAGTAAGGGAGATAAGAATGTCTAAATCTTTTGTACAAGAATTTGAAATAGAAGAAAAAAACAATAAATATACTGATATTCCTGATTATGATGTTTTTACTAATAAAAAATTATTAGATGAACTTAGGGTAAAAATAATTCAAAATATAATAGATAATAGTAAGGGTAAAATAAATTCAAAAGTAGTTAGAAAAGAAATAGATAAAACGTTAGAAGGATATGATTTAAGTTTAGTAGAACGTAGTTATATAAATAACTTAATAGATAATGAAATAAATGGCTTTGGACCACTTACAGAATTAATTGAAGATCCAAGTATTACAGAAATAATGGTTAATGGTACTAACGATATATATATAGAATTAGATGGAAAAATAATAAAAGATGATAGTATATCATTTATAAATGATGAACACATAATAAGGACAACTCAAAGGCTTATTCAACCTATAGGAAAAACAATTGATATAAATAATCCTATGGTGGATGCTAGACTTTCAGATGGTTCTAGACTTAATGCTATAATAGAGCCATTAAGTTTAAAAGGTCCAGTACTTACTATCCGTAAATTTAGGAGTGAACTTGAAAGCATAGATGACTTTTTAAGAAACGGAACGCTTACTCCAAATATGGCAAGATTCATAGATGCTTGTGTTAAAAGCAAAATGAATATAATAGTATGTGGTGGTACAGGTAGTGGTAAAACAACACTTTTAAATGTAATGTCATCATTTATTACAGATGATGAGAGAATAATAACAATAGAAGATGCGGCAGAATTAAAATTAGAACAACAACATGTAATTTCACTTGAAACTAGAGGATCAAATTATGAGGGAACTGGAGAAGTAACAATTAGAGATTTAGTTATTAATTCACTTCGTATGAGACCAGATAGAATAATAGTAGGTGAAGTTCGTGGTAAAGAAGCATTTGACATGCTTCAAGCAATGAATACAGGTCATGAAGGTAGTATGACAACACTTCATGCTAATAGTCCAAAGGATGCATTAAATAGATTAGAGACAATGGTACTTATGGCAGTAGAAATACCAATTAGTGCTATAAGAGAATATATAGAAAATGCGATAGATATCGTAATAAATATTTCAAGACTTACTGATGGTAAAAGAAAAATTACAAGTATTAGTGAAGTAGTAGGATTTGAAAATGATGAAATAAAGTTAAATGAAATATTTGCGTTTAATCAAACAGGAGTAAAGAAAGATGGAGAAGTTATAGGAGAATTTGTTAAAAATAATGTAACTCCAGAAATTTATAAAAGAATAAAATCGCGTGGAATAACTAATTTAGCTGATATGTTTGAGTGAGGTGAAAAATATGAAGGAGTTAAGTATAGATTATATAGAAATTACAAATGAAGATGTATTAGTTACTTATACTCCTTCTTTAGATGTAATTAACTATTCCTATACCATAGAAAAAAATGGAGTAAAAGAACCTCCAGTATTTGTAAATTTAAATAAACAATTAGACATTACTTTAAATGAAACAGGTACATATAAAATAGAAATAATTTCAATTAATAAATTAGGTGAACAAAAAGTTACTACTGGTAATTATAAAATCGATAAAGAGCCACCAGTAATAAATGTAAAAAACAAGACATTAAAAACGAAAGCAAAGAAATCTATAAATTTATTAGAAAATGTTACAGCAAGCGATAGTAATGATGGAGATTTAACTAATAGTATTAAAACTAATATAGATGATCTTAATTTAAACACACCAGGTATAAAAACTATAGAGTATAGCGTAACAGATAAAGCAGGTAATACAACTACTAGTGTTGCTTATCTAACTGTTAAAGAAAATAATGAAAATTTAATATTATTTGGACAAATAGGAATAGTTATATTATTTTTAGGATTAGTATTATTTTTAATTAAATATATTAAGAGCATAAAACTAGAAAAAAGATTTTCTAAGTATACAATTAATTCATATAAAAATAAATCAATTTCACTTTTAGATAATATTCATACAGATTATTTAAAATTTATAAATAAATTAAGCAAACTACTTAAAAGATCGCCTATTATGAATAATATGGCAAAAAAATATGAAAAATATGATTGTATGTTTGAAAAATATGATAGCATGGATTTTGTTTCAAGAAAAGTAGTATTTGGCTTAATTTATATAGCGATTGCAATTACAGTTAGTTTAATAGCATCAACAATACTTACATTTGTTGAAGTTTTAATATCATTTATATTGGGATTCTATATGTTAGATATAATATATATATTAAAGTATTCTAAATATAAAAAGAAAATAGAAAATGATATGCTAAGTGCAATAACACTTATGAATAATGCTTTTAAAGCAGGTAAAAGCATTATTCAAGCAGTAGAACTTGTTTCAAGAGAACTTAATGGACCTATATCAAAAGAATTTGAAAGAATAGGTAAAGAAATAATGTATGGCATAGATGTTGATATAGCATTTAAAAGATTTAAAGATAGGGTAAAAATTAAAGAAGCAGTATATTTATCATCTAGTTTATCTATATTAAATAAAACAGGTGGTAATATAATTAAAGTATTCGATAAAATAGAAAAAAATGTATATAATCGAAAAAAATTGCAAAATGAATTAAAATCACTAACTAGCAGTTCAAAATTAATTACATACGTGTTGATATTTGTACCAATAATATTTATAGTATTTATAGGAATAATAAATATAGGATACTTTGAACCATTATTTGAACATCCATTAGGTATATTTGTAATATTAATTAGTCTTATAATTTATATTGCATATATTATAATAGTAAAAAAGGCAATGAAAGTAAAGGTGTAATTATATGCAAAGTATTATAAAAAAAATATTTAGACAAAAAGATTTAAAAAACATAGATAATAAGATAATTATGTTAGGTCAAAATAGAAAAATAAAATTTAATACAGTAGAATTTGTGAGTGCTAGAATAATTACTACAGTAATACTCATTGTTCTTATGCTTATATTTAAGACAAAATATTATTTTATACCTATTATAGTTATAATTTATTATAATTTATTTTACTACATATTTATTACAAATGAATTAAATAAAAGAGTGAGAAAATTAGAAAGAGAAGCACTTACATTTTTTGAAATTTTGACTCTTACCTTAGAATCTGGAAGAAATTTAGAAAATTCAATAGAAATAACAGTAAAAAATGTAGATGGTGAATTATCAGATGAATTTAAAAGAGTCTTAAAAGAAATACAGTATGGAAAATCACTTATGGAATCACTAGAACATTTAAAATTAAGAATTCCATCAGAGACTATAAATAATATTATATTAAATATTACTGAAACAAGTATATTTGGTAATAATATTGTAGATTCAATGAATACACAAGTTGATTATTTAAGAGAAAAAGAAATTATGGAAATAAAAGCACAAATAAATAAGATACCAAATAAAGTAAGTATTATATCTGTTTTGTTTGTAGTACCACTTATTTTACTTATAATACTTGGTCCATTTATTGTAAATTTTTTATAGGAGGATTTAATTTATGAAATATTACATGGTTGGAATAAAAGGGGTTGGTATGAGTGCACTCGCACTTCTATTATCAGATTTAGGCTATGAAATAGTTGGGTATGATGATGATAAAACTCATAAATATACAGAAGATAAATTAATTAGTAGAGGTATTAAAATATTAAATGGACCTAATAATGAATTAGATAGTGATACTATAGTTATACATTCTATTGCTTTAGGTGAGGAACATCCAGAAATAGTAAAGGCAAGAGAAATGGGCTTAAAAATCTATGAATATAAAGATATGTTAGGTAAACTTAGTAAAAAATATAAGACAATATGCATATCAGGTTGTCATGGTAAAACATCTACAGCATCTATTTTAACTCACATAATGAATGATGTATGTGATTCAAATTATATAGTTGGTAATGGTGTGGGACATGGAAATGCTGATTCCGATAAATTAATACTTGAAGCAAGTGAATATAAAAGACAATTTTTAACGCTTAGTCCAGAATATGTAATAATAACTAATATAGAAATGGATCATGCAGATTATTATAAAAATTTAGATGATATGATTTCTGCTTACCAAGAGTTTGCTAATAACGCCATTAAAATGGTTTTAGCATGTGGAGATGATTCATATACACATATGCTTAACGTAAATGCTGGTATATTTTTCTATGGATTAAATGAAGACAATGATATACAAGCAAGAAATGTAGAATATACAAGTGATGGTACAAATTTTGATGTATTTGTAGAAGATGAATATTTTGGACATTTTGAATTACCTATATATGGTAAACATATGTTACTTAATATGTTATCAGTAATCGCACTTTGTTTTTACGAAAGAATAGATTTAAAAGAATTATCTAAATCATTAAAAAAATTTGAAGGCATAACGGGCATATTTAAGGAAGAAACTTTAAATAGTAATATAATAATAAGTGACTATGCTAATCATCCAACAGAAATAAAATATACAATAAAGGCAGCAAAGCAAAAATATCCAGATAAAAAAATTATTACTATTTTTGAGCCTTATACATTTTCTAAGGTAGAAAAATTTAAAAATGATTTTATAAATGTATTATCACTTTCAGATAGGGTATATGTTATGGATATAAATTATGATAATGAAAATCCTATAGACTATCCAAATTTAAATTCAGACGTTATTATAAATGGACTTAAAAAAGGCGAATATATTAAGTGTGGCATGAGTGATAAATTAATAAAATATAAAGATGTAGTAATGTTATTTATAGGAAGTAAAAATATAAATAATCTTTTAGATGAATATAAAAAATTGCTAATAAAATAAATAATTTGACATTTTAATTAATTATGGTATAATACATAGCAAAAAAGGGGTGTTTTCATGGAAAAAAGTATTGATAATTATCCAATATTTGTAACAAAGATATCGAAACAAATGAGCAATATTGAATTAAAAGATGCACTATTAAATAGAAGAAACGAGATTACGAGAAAAAAACTGATAAACGAAAATTTATGGATTGTTGAAAAAATTATTTTAACTAATTTTGCAGATAGAAACGATAAAGATGAATTAATGAGCGTTGGTGCTAGCGCATTAATCGATTATATAGATAAATATGATGAAAAAAATAACAATGATTTTTACGAATCAATTAAAGAATATATAAAAAATGTACTAAACCAATATATAGAATATGGTAAAAATATTGCATCATTAGATGAATTAATTGAAGAAGAAAACAACGAATATATTGGTTTTAATCCAGATTTTGAAGTAGATATCGAAAAAATATTTTTAGATAAAATATCTGATAATATATTATTTAAAAAATTATCTTTAATGTTAACTGAAAGAGAAAAAGACATTTTAATTAAATATTGCTATGAAAATCAAACATTTTATCAAATAGCAAAAAAATATAATTTATCAGTAGCTAAGGTTAGTCAAATGATGCACGTAATAGGTCGTAAAGTTCATGCATGTATACGTTGTAAAAATATTCAACTTGATGGAAAGAAAAAAAAGATAACAAGAATTTAATTTCTTGTTATTTTTTCTATATTTTTAAAATTTAATTTTGCTATTTGTTTTAATTTGTCAAAACCAAATTTATTTATTATTTGTTTTCCAATTTCATCAACATTATTTCCAGCACCCTTTGGAATAGTAAAACCAACATCTTTTGATAATTTATCAAATTCATTAATAAATATATATCTACTAATTAAAGAAGCGCATGCAACGGATAAATGCTTGTCTTCACCTTTAGTAAAAAACTCAATATTTCTAACCACATTTGGAACATCCTTTAAGTAATTATAATAAAGATATGGTTTAGCAAATTCATCAACTATGATATGATCATAATTCATTATTTTATTACTTAATTTATATAAAACTTTATTGTGTAAAAGTGATTTTATTTTATTCATATTAATATCTTCTTTATACTTTTTATTGTATTCATTATATGATTCATTTGATAATACATAAGATTCATAAGGTATTTTTTTTATAAATTTAGGTACAATATCTAAAATTTGCTCATCAGTAAGTTTTTTAGAATCTTTAACTCCTAATTTTTCTAGAAATTCGATATCGCATTTAGATACAAAACTTGCAGTAACAACTATTGGTCCAAAAAAATCTCCAGTTCCAACTTCATCAGATCCAATACTTGATGAATAATATATATCTGGCTTAATAGTATTTATTTTTTCACTCTTTTTTTTATCTCCACTAGATTTAACATCAACCTTACCACTATTAATTTTTTCAGTAGTAATCCAAAAATCACTTGCTATATCAGCATCTTTTCCTTGAAATACAACTTTACCAGAATTATATAAAGTTACAACAGTATCACCATCTTTTGCTTGCCACTTAGCATACTCAGGTACTTTATCCCTTTTACACCAATCGAATTCTTCATCCATCATTTCCATAGTTTTTTCACTTACTTTAAATGATATAACATTATTTTTCTGCACACGTATCACCACTAACATTGTACCATATATTTAAAAAAATTTCTTTCTTTTTAATAAAAAATATAATATAATTATTATAGGTGATAGAATGAATGTAGTTGATTTAATTATTTTAATAGTTATAGTTATAGGTGGATTAATAGGTGGTAAAAGAGGATTTACAAGGCAACTTATATCATTTGTTGGTATTTTTGCAATATTGATATTTTCATTTTTATTGAAAAATCCAGTTAGTGTATTTTTATATAATAATCTTCCATTTTTTAATTTTGGAGGTATGTTTAAGGGAATAACTGTTTTAAATATATTGTTATATGAAGTAATCGCATTTTTCATAGTTTTTTCGTTACTTAGTATAATATTTCAACTACTATTGATAATTTCAAAAATATTTGAAAAAATTCTAAAAATGACAATTATACTTGGTATTCCTTCTACGATATTAGGCTCTATATTAGGTATGTTACAAGCCGTAGTATTTGTCTTTATAGCAATGTATATACTAAGTTTACCAACATTAAACTTTGTAGAAGTAAAAAACTCAAAAGTAGGTAACTTTATATTGGATAATACACCAATATTAAATAAAGTATGTGATGATACAGTACTTATATTTAATGATATAGTGGATTTAAAAAATGAATACCAGGAAAGTGATAATACAGATCAATTTAATCAAGATGCATTAGATAAAATGATAGAAAGAAAAATAATAACTAAAGAGAATGCTCAAAAATTAATAGATAAAGGAAAATTAAAAGGTGTTGTCGTAAAATAATGTAAATTTACATTTAATAATCTCTTTAAAATAAAGGGATTATTATTTTAAGAAAATAAATTTAAAAATATTATCAAAAATTGTTTAAAAAAAAATATAGTTATGGTAGAATAAATATTGTGGTAAAGTTGTAATTTAAAAGTAATGGAGTGTGCAATATGAATATACTTGATTTAATAATGAATAATATATATTTATATATTTTTATAATAATTGGAATAGTGATTGCTATTACAATACTAACAATTATTATTATTAATAGTTCAAAAAGAAAAAAAATTAAAAATACATATGAACAGGCAGAAAAAGTAGAAGAGGCTATAAAAGGGATAGAGGAAGAAATAGAAAATGAGAAACCTACTGAACTTGAAAGCATAATTCAAAAAATGCAAGAAGATATGGAAGTTAGCCCAGAGGATGTAGTAAAAAAGTTTGAAGAAGAACAAGAAGAAAAAGCAATCATTAGTTATCAAGAGTTAGTGGATAATGTAAAATCCGGTAAAATACAAGTGATAGATGATGATAATTCTGATATAAATTACGTTGAAAGTTTAATAGATAATGCAGAAACTACAGAACCAATAAGTTCTGTAGAAACTGAAACAGAAAAAACAGTAACTCCAGAAATGGTGAGAGAGGCAATAGAAACTATATCAAATGAAAGAGTTAAAGATGATGTAGTAACCGTTTCTAATAAAAGTACAGAACAAGAGCCTAAAAAATTTAAACAAAGTAAAATTATATCTCCTGTATTTGGTTATATGGATAGCAACACTGAATATTCAAGTACAAGAAAAGAACATGTATTAGATATAATGAATACAAGAGATTATGATAAATTAACAGAAGAAATAAAAAAGCAGGAAGAATTTTTACAGGCACTAAAAGAGTTTAGAAATAATTTATAAACTCTTTTTTCTTTTAAGTTATTTAATTATTTCATTACATAAATAAACTTTAAAAAATTGTTTACTTGATTTTTTTTAAATATAGTGTAAACTATATGTTGGAAGTGGTTGTATGAAATTTTATATTTATACATTAGGTTGCAAAGTAAATACATATGAATCTAATGTAATAAAAGATAATTTAATAAATAATGGATATATAGAATCTACTGAAGATGATGCTGATATATATATTATAAATACTTGTACAGTTACAAATACAAGTGATAATAAGTCTTTAAAAACCATTAGGAAAGTATTAAGAAATCATCCCAACAGCATTACAGTTGCTGTAGGATGTATGACTCAAGTAAATAGTAAACTTTTGGAAGAATTAAATATATCAATAGTACTTGGAAATAGTGGAAAAAGTAAAATAGTACAATATATAGAAAAATATAAAAAAGAAAGAAAACCTATTATTGAAATTACAAATATAATGGATGAATCATTTGAAAATATGTGTTTGAATAATTTTA
Organism: uncultured Bacilli bacterium; assembly: GCA_947632395.1. Classification (GTDB taxonomy): domain Bacteria; phylum Bacillota_I; class Bacilli_A; order RF39; family UBA660; genus UMGS1613. Next base: position 44,923 of record CANRPA010000001.1, read on the forward strand.
ATAAAACCAGAGCCTTTGTAAAAATAGAGGATGGTTGTGAAAATTATTGTAGTTATTGCATTATACCTTTTGCTAGAGGAAAAGTAAGAAGTAAGGATCCTAAAGTAGTAATAGATGAAATAAAAAAATTAGTTAAAGATGATCATAAAGAGATAGTATTAACTGGAATACATACAGGACATTTTGGTTCTGATTTAAATAATTATACTTTTGCTAAATTGCTTAAAGAAATAGAGAAAATAGATGGGTTAAAAAGACTTAGAATATCTTCAATAGAGGTGACAGAACTGGATGATGAGTTTTTGGATACATTGAAATTTAGTAAAATACTTGTAGACCATATGCATATACCAATTCAATCAGGATCTAATGAGATATTGAAACTTATGAATAGAAAATATGATAAAGAATATTTTATAGAAAAAATAAAAAAAATAAGAAATATTAGACCTGAAATTTCTATTACAACAGATATAATTGTAGGATTTCCAGGAGAAACAGAAGAACTTTTTGAAGAAACAATTGATACAATAGAAAAAATTAAATTTTCAAAAATACATGTTTTTCCATTTTCACTTAGAAAAGGTACTAAAGCAGAAGAATTACCTAATCATATTGATGATGTGACAAAAAAATTAAGAGTAAAAAAACTAATGGAAATAAGTAAAAAATTAGAAATAGAATATTTTAATAAGTTTATAGGAAAAGAAGTAGAATTTTTACCAGAAATGTACAAACAAGGTTTTATAACAGGACATACAGGTAATTATTTATTAGTAAAATGTAGTGGAACTGTAAAAGATTTAAATATATTCAAAAAAGTTAGAATAAAAGAAGTAGATTATCCATATGTTATAAGTGAATAATACTTCTTTTTTTTGATTATAATAAATTCATAAAATTTAGTAAATCATATTGACAAAATATAAAAACTCATCTATAATTAGATACGTAAACTTTTTGAAAAGTGTTGATTGAGAGAAGTAATAATGTAAACTAATTAAAGCGAGTTAGGTATGGTGTAAGCTAACAATAAAGAGCATTATGAATAACACTCATGAACTATTAGCTTGAATATTGAATAGAGTTAATCGGATGCAACCCGTTAGAAATTGCACGATTTGATAGAATCGGTAAAGAGGTCAATATGACAAATTGGGTGGCACCGCGGAAAAGTAATTCGTCCCAAAGAAAAGGCGGCTACTACTATAATTTGCTCAATTAGCTCAGTCGGTAGAGCGCACGGCTGTTAACCGTTAGGTCGTAGGTTCGAGTCCTACATTGAGCGCCATTTTAGTGCCTGATTAGCTCAGTCGGTAGAGCGCACGGCTGTTAACCGTTAGGTCGTAGGTTCGAGTCCTACATCAGGCGCCATTTAATTAGTAACAAGTCTTAGAACTTGTTTTTTTATATTTAAAAGGAGGATTATTATGGTAACTAAAGAAAAACTAAAAGATTATGCTGCAAAACTCATGTTTGATATGGATGATGCAGGATACGATAGGACATTAGCAGAATTTGAAACAGTAGAAAAACACATGGCATTAATAGGTGAAATTGAAAACATAGATAATATAGAACCTATGACATTTCCATATGTTATATATCATGCTCATTTAAGAGAAGATGAAGCAAAAGAATGTCTTACAAGCGAAGAAGTTTTGGCAAATGCTAAAGAAACTAAAGCAAATCAAGTAAAAGTACCAAAGGTGGTGGGAGAATGAAAACAATAATGGATTTAAGAACTGATTTAGATAATAAATTAGTAACAAGTGAAGAATTATTCAAAAAATCTAATGAACTTGCACATAAATATCAGGATGAATTTAATCCGTTTGTAACTATAATAGATGAGTATAAAAAAGAAGAAAGTGATTCATTACTTAATGGAATACCTTATGCATTGAAGGATAATTTTTCAACTAAAGGAATTCTTTCAACTGCTTCTTCTAATATACTTAAAGATTACGTTCCAGTATATGATGCTACTGCATATAAAAAATTAAAAGCTGCTGGAGCAGTACTTGTTGGGAAAACCGTACTAGATGAACTTGCTATGGGTGGAACAGGAACTACAGGACACACTGGTATTGTTAGAAATCCATGGAATAAAAATCACCAAATAGGTGGCTCTTCTGCAGGAAGCGCTGCAGCAGTCGCACTTGGTATAGTACCATTCGCACTTGGTTCAGATACAGGAGATTCAATTCGTAAACCAGCTGCATTTGGTGGAGTAGTAGGATTTAAACCAACATATGGTAGAATTTCTAGATATGGTCTTTTTGCTTTCGCATCAAGTTTAGATCATGTAGGTTGTTTTACTAGATGTGTAAGAGATGCTGCAATTGTTACAGATATATTAAAAGGACAAGATGAACGCGATATGACATCTCTTCCTGATGAAACAATAAAATATACAGATATGATAGATAATGATATAAAGGGGAAAAAATTATTTTATATCAAAGAACTAACTGATTTAGATATGTATAAAAATTCAGGTGAAGAAACACTTGAAATATTAAAGAAATTTAAAGATACAATAGAAAAATGTAAAAGTATAGGTTTTGAAGTAGAAGAAGTATCTTTTGATGAAAAATTACTTAAGGCAATATATCCTGCATATATGACAATAAGTTGTGCAGAAGCTACAAGTAATAATTCTAACCTTACTGGAATACCATTTGGTCCAAGAGGTGAAGGAGATAATATAAATGATATTATGTTTGATGCTAGAACAAAGGGATTTAGTGAATTAATCAAAAGAAGATTTATATTAGGAAGTTATATTTTACAAAGAGAAAATCAAGAAAGATTATTTAAAAATGCAGGAAGACTTAGAAGAATTATAGTAGATAAAATGAATGAATTATATAAAAAATATGATGCTATGATACTTCCAGCAAGTGGAGGAATCGCTCCTACGTTTGACTCTGAAATAGATAGAATGTCTCCAAGATATTTAATGTTAGAAAATCATATGGCAATAGGAAATTTTGGTGGATTTCCAAGCATAACAATACCTAATGGATTTGTTAAAAATATGCCAATTGGAATAAATATAACAGGTAGATGCTTTGAAGATGGACTTACATTAAATATAGCAAATAAAATAGAAGAAGCTTTAGGCTTTGGCAAAATAATAAAGGAGGAATATGATGTATAAGGTAGTTATTGGACTTGAAGTTCACTGCGAGGTAAAAACAAATTCAAAAAACTTTTCTAATTCTAGAAATACATACTCAGAATACCCAAATGAAAACATAGATACAGTAGACATTGGGCTTCCTGGAATTCTTCCTGTAGCCAATAAAGAGGCATTTAGAAAATCATTAATGATGTCTCTTGCCCTTAATTGTAAAACTCCTGATATAGTAATGTTTGATAGAAAAAATTATTATTATCCAGATCTTCCTAAAGGTTATCAGATAACACAAGAAACAAAACCAGTAGGTAGAGATGGTTATGTTATGATTAATGTAAATGGTGAAGATAAAAAAATATTAATAAATAATATTCACTTGGAAGAAGATACAGCTAGTCTAGATCATTTTGGTAATTATTCATTAATAGATTATAATAGGTCAGGTATACCATTACTTGAAACAGTAACAGAACCTTGTATGAATTCAGCAGATGAGGCTATAACTTTCTTAGAGGCTCTTAAAGGAATTTTTCTATATACAGGAGTATCAGAGGCAAGAACTGATAGAGGACAAATGAGATGCGATGTTAATATATCATTAATGGAAGAAGATGCAACTGAATTTGGTACTAAAGTAGAAATGAAAAATATAAATAGTTTTAATAATGTAAGACTTGCTATAGAATATGAAATTAAAAGACAAACTGAGATATTAAAAAGTGGTGGTAAAGTACTTCAAGAAACTAGACGTTTTGATTCAGAAGACCTAAAAACATATCCAATGCGTTCTAAAGTAGATGCTATAGATTATAAATACTATATAGAACCTAATATACCTCCTATTAAAATTAGTGATGATTTAATTGAAGAAATAAAAAAAGAGATACCTATGCTTCAATATGAGAGAGTAGAAAAGTATATGGGTGAATATGGACTATCTAGATATGATTCTGAAATAATTGTTAAAGATAAAAAAGTTTCAGATTATTTCGAAGAGACAATTAAATTGGGTGCAGATCCAAAATCAAGTGCTAATTGGCTTACAAGTATAATTTTAGGACATTTAAATAAATATGAAATAACTATAGATGATTTATATTTAACACCTAAAATGCTTTATGAATTAATAAGTATGGTAGATACTGGTAAAATTTCTTCTAAGCAAAGTAAACAAGTTTTCTTTAAATGTATAGAGGAAAATAAAGAACCTAGTGTTATAGTTAAAGAAATGGGTATGACTCAAATAACAGATGACAAAACAATTCGTGATATTGCTATAAGAGTTTTAGATGAACATCCAGAATTAATAGAAGATCATAGAAAAGGTAAAAATACATTTGACTATTTTGTAGGACAAGTAATGAAGGAAACAAGAGGTCAAGCAAATCCTAAAGTAACTAGAGATATAATCTTAGAAGAAATGGAGAAAAGATAATATGGAAAATAAATATCGTAGTGTATATTGTGGTAACGTAGATGAATCATATATAGGTAAAGAAGTTAAAGTAGCAGGTTGGATTGCCAATATACGTGATCATGGTGGTGTAATATTTTTAGATATAAGAGATGAAAAAGGTGTAGTTCAGATAGTAAGTAATGATAATAATATGTTTACAGGTCTTACTAAAGAATCAAGTGTAACAGTTAAAGGTATAGTAAGAAAAAGAGATGAAGATGATTATAATGACCATATAAGTACAGGTACTATTGAAATACTTGTAGAAAGTATTGTCGTACTTGGAAAAGCACCTAATGAATTACCTTTTGAAGTAATTACCTCAACTAATGTATCTGAAGATATAAGACTTAAATATCGTTATCTAGATCTTAGAAATGATAAAGTTAGAAATAATATTAATTTAAGAGCTAAAGTACTTAAATTTTTAAGAAACAAGATGGATTCTATGGGATTTACTGAAGTACAAACTCCAATTATAACAGCATCATCTCCTGAAGGAGCAAGAGACTTCATAATTCCATCAAGAAAATTTCATGGTAAATTTTATGCTTTACCCCAAGCACCTCAAGTATTTAAAGAAATACTTATGGTAAGTGGTTTTGATAAATATTATCAAATCGCACCTTGCTTTAGAGATGAAGATTGTAGAAGTGATAGAACATTAGAATTTTATCAGTTGGATTTTGAGATGGCTTTTGTAGAAGAAGAAGATGTATATAAAGTAGGAGAAGAAATTTTTTACGATACATTTAAAAATTTTTCAAATAAGGAAGTATCACCTAAACCATTTAGAAGAATTCCATTTAAAGAAGCAATGTTAAAATATGGAACTGATAAACCAGATTTAAGAAATCCACTAGAAATAATAGATATAAGTGAAGTATTTGTAGATAGTGATTTTAAACCATTTAGAGGAGTATGTGTTAGAGGAATTAAAGTTGATAACATAGGCGATAAATCAAATAGTTGGTTTAATGAAGTAGTAGATTATGCTAGTAGTATAGGAATGCCTGGAATAGGGTATATAACACTTATGGAAGATGGAAGTTTTAAAGGACCTATCGATAAATTCTTAACTGATGAAGATAGAAAATTACTAATAGAAAAAGCTAATTTAAAAACTAATAGTGTATTATTTTTTATAGCAGACAAAAAGGAAAAAGTTGCTGCTAAAAATGCGGGAATGATTAGAACTGAACTTGGTAGAAAATTAGATTTAATAGATCCAAATAAATTTGAATTCTGTATAATTAATGATTTCCCTATGTTTGAATATAATGATGAAGAAGATAAATATGAATTCTGCCATAATCCATTTAGTATGCCACAGGGAGGAATTAAGGCATATGATAATAATAATATAGATGATATTATTGCTTATCAATATGACTTTGTTTGTAATGGAAATGAGATGGCATCAGGTGCGGTTAGAAATCACGATATAGAATCATTAAAAAAAGGATTTAGTGTAGTTGGATATGATGAAAACGTACTTGAAACTAGATTCTCATCACTATATAATGCTTTCAAATATGGTGTACCACCTCATGCAGGAATGGCTCCAGGTATTGATAGAATTATAATGCTTTTACAAGATGAACCAAATTTAAGAGAAGTTCAAGCATTCCCAATGAGTGTATCAGGATATGATGCTATGATGAATTGTCCTAGTGAAATATCAGAACAACAATTAAGGGAAGTACATATTAAAGTAAGATAAAAAATTTGATAATTAATTTTATCAATTTTTTTATGGAAATTTTAACTATATATTTTTTATTTAAATTAATAAGAGTATTTTAAAAAAGAAAAAGACTTATTGTGCTTTATAAGTCTTTTGAAGTACTTTGGGTTTATCTATTAAATTTATAAATTCACCTAAATCTGTATTTCCATAGTATGGAGTATATCTTTTTATTTGATTATTATTTATATTAATAATTTCTTTTTTTTCTATATCATATTTTAATATATTTAAACTATATAATTTTTTTAGTTTCTTTTCTCTTTGTTTTAATTTTTTATTTTTTAAGTATTTTTTTATATCATTATTGTTTGCTTTTCTTTCATCAGTTAGATAAACTTTACATTCATGAAAACAATCTCTATGTTTTAAATGAGTAGAAATACTACCATATTTATCATCTAGTTTAACTTCATATTTTAAATCAGTATCATTTAATGAAAGTAATGGAAAAATAAATCCAGTATTTATTTCTTTACCAAAGATTTGATCACCATCTATTATTATTTTTTTATATATTATATCCATTTCGGTTAAAATTGCTTTAAAAAATTTGTATGTAATTCTATCTATTATCATCTTACTATCATCATCATCAATTGCAAATTTTTTATTATTTTTGAATGATTTGAAATAATTGTAAAGTACACGACTTTCCGCACCACTTAAAGTGTAATTTGGTTTTACAACTGTTATAATATCATATTCATCTATATTAAATTTAATTTTTTTAAAATTAATATTTTTTTTAAATATAATTTTTCCTTTATAATATTCATTCATTATTTACCACAACTAGCTTTAATAAATGAGTCAAATAAAGGTGCTGGACGTGTAGGTCTAGATTTAAATTCTGGATGAAATTGGCAAGCAATAAAATGTTTTAAATTAGGTATTTCAATTATTTCAACTAAGTTAGCTTTTTCATTTATACCAGAAAATACCATTCCTTTTTTTTCTAATAATTCTTTATATTTATTATTAAATTCATATCTATGGCGATGTCTTTCAAGAATTTTTTCTTGTTTATAATCTTTATAAGCTAAAGTATCTTTTTTTATTGTACATTCATAATTTCCAAGTCTAAGAGTACCACCCATATTTACTATAGATTTTTGATCTGACATTAAGTCTATTATTGGATTTTCGCATGTTTGGTTAAATTCAGTGCTTGATGCATCTTTAATACCACATACATTTCTAGCAAACTCAATAACTGCTAACTGCATACCCAAACAAATTCCTAAAAATGGAATATCATTTTCTCTAGCATATTTAATTGCTTTAATTTTTCCTTCAATACCACGAGATCCAAATCCACCTGGTACAATAATTCCTTTTGAATTTTTAAATACTTCTTTTAAATTATTAGTACTTTCTAAACTTTCTGAATCAACCCAATTAATATTTATTTTAATATTATACTTATATCCAGCATGTTTTAAAGATTCAACAACTGATATGTAAGCATCGTGTAATTCTACATATTTACCAACTAATGATATTTCAATTTCTTCTTTTAAATTATTTACAGTATTAATTAAATCTTTCCAATAATCAAGATTAGCTTTTTTTATTGGTAAATCAAATTGTTTTAAAATTATTTCATCTATTTTTTGTTTATAATAATTAATTGGAATTTCGTAAATATTTTTTACATCTATTGAGTCAATTACATTACTAACAGGTACAGAGCAGAATAGTGATAATTTATTTTTTATAGCCTCTCCCGTGTCATATGGTGCACGACATACTAAAGCATCTGGTTTGATTCCCATATTTCTCAAATCCCTAACACTGTTTTGAGTTGGTTTAGTTTTAAGTTCATTAGAGCCATATATATAAGGAACTAGCGTACAATGAACAAAGAAAGTATTATTTGAACCTTTTTCATATTGAATTTGTCTAAGTGCTTCTATAAAACTTTGTGATTCAATATCACCAACAGTTCCTCCAATTTCAGTAATTACTATATCAGCGCCACTAGTAACTCCTGCCTCATATACTTTGTTTTTTATTTCATTAGTAACGTGAGGTACCATTTGAACAGTCGCACCCAAATAGTCTCCATGACGCTCTTTATCAATAACTGCTTTATAGATTTTACCACTTGTAATATTAGATGTAAAATTTAATTCTTCATCTATAAATCTTTCATAGTGTCCTAAATCCAAATCAGTCTCATGACCATCATAGGTAACAAATACCTCGCCGTGTTGAATAGGATTCATAGTTCCTGGATCAACATTAATATATGGATCAAACTTTTGCATAAAAACTTTATATCCACGTGATTTAAGTAAAAGAGCAATACTAGAAGCAGTAATACCTTTACCAAGACCAGATACAACTCCTCCTGTAACGAATACATATTTTGTCATAAACTTCCTCCTCACAAAAAATACTAGATATGCTCTCTAGCTCACTTTTATTATAGCATTTTAAAAATATTAAAAAAAAGACTTTTTTTAAATTTAGTTAAGTGTTATAATTAAAATAGTCACCCCTAAAAGTGATAAAAATCGACATTAGTTGTTCTAATGTTTTTTTTATTACATAAATCTAAATAGGAGGTGTTATGAAAAAAGTTTTAAAAAACTATAGACTTCCATTAATATTACTTATATCTATCATAATAGGTTGTATTATAGGAAGTATACTTGGTGATAAATCCAGTGTGTTAAAACCATTTGGAACGATATTTGTAAATATGCTTTATGTAGTGGTAGTGCCACTTGTATTCTTTACAATATCAAGTAGTATATCAAATATTAAAAGTTTTAAAAAATTAGGTAAAATATTTTTATCAATGTTTATTGTATTTATAATAACTAGTACGATTGCTGCTGTATTCATGTTAATAGGTGTTAAAATAATAAATCCTGCAAGTGGAGTTAATATAACATTAACAGAGGGTGTAAAAGAAACCATAGATTTTGGAAGTAAAGTAGTAGATATGATAACTGTACCAGATTTTTATATGTTATTTTCAAAAAGTAGTATGTTACCACTCATCATATTTTCATGTATAGTAGGCTTTGCTGTTGGAATGTTAAAAGAAGAAAAACAAAGTGTAAGCATAGCACTTAATACTATTTCTAAAATAATGATGAAAGTAATTAATATAATTATGTATTATGCTCCAATAGGACTTTGTGCTTACTTTGCTTCTTTAGTTGGAGAATATGGAAAAGAAATTATAGGTAGTTATGCTAAAAGTATGATATTTTACTATGTAATGGCAGTACTTTATTACTTTATATTTTATACATTGTATTCTTTTATTGCTAAAGGTAAAAGGGGAGTTAAACGTTTTTTCAAACATGCATTTACTCCAACAGTAACAAGTTTAGGCACTTGTTCATCTATAGCAAGTCTTCCATCTAATATTGAATGTGCTGAAAAAATGAAAATAGATGAAGATGTATCTCATGCTACGCTTCCAATAGGTGCAACAATGCATATGGAAGGTTCTGCTATGGCATCCATTCTTAAAATTGCATTCTTATTTACTATATTTGGAAAAAGTTTCACAGGTACTAGTACATTATTAATAGCAATACTTATCTCAGTGTTATCAGGTGTTGTTATGTCAGGTATTCCTGGTGGAGGTTTAATAGGAGAGATGTTAATAGTATCACTATATGGATTTCCACTTGAAGCATTCCCAATAATTGCAACTATAGGTTGGATAGTAGACCCACCAGCTACTTGCCTTAATGTAGTGGGAGATATACCAAGTGCTATGTTAATAGAAAAACATGTCGAGTGACATGTTTTTTTACAAAAAAAGATAACAATAAAATTAATTATAATAATTTAAAATATTAATCATAATAATCAATTAAAAAATCATTATTATTTAACTTTTGTAATTTTTTAGTTTTTTCAAAAACTTCTTTTTTTTCATCGGTTAGTTTTTCTTCTGTACAATCTTCAAATACATCATAAAAAGAAATATCAAATAATAAAGAAATTGTAGTTATATTAAACATAAATACATCTACTGAATAATCTAAATCATTTTTACTTAAATATTCTAAAACTAATTTATTTAAATTAGTTGGAGTTTTATTAGATTTATAAATAGAGTCATCAAAATCAATAATTTTTATTTTAGATCTTTTATATAAAATATTAAATGGATTTAAATCCATATGTATTAGATTATTTTTATGCATATTTAAAATAATTTTTTTAGCATTTTTTAGCATTTTAATTCTTTCATTTAAATTTAAATCATCTGAATCACAAATTGGTGAGTAACCATTTAAATATTTTGTGACATAACCAGAAAATTTATTTTTATCATATACTAAAAACTCTGGAAAAATTAAATTTTTATCCTTAATAGTAGATACTGTTTCTAAAGTATTAATTTGTTCTTCACTGAAATTCATAATTTCTTTATATAAAAAAATTTTATCATTAAATATACAAGTATAAAGACCATTTTTATTACTAAACATATCACTAGAAGGCATAATACTATTAAGTTCACTTTTATTTACTATTTTCATTCGTTTCACCTCCTAATTATTATACATTTTATAAAATAGTTGTCAAGACTAAAAATAACTATTAATTTTATACTTTTTAGTGTATAATAGTCACGAAAGAGGGATTGCTATGTTTATTGATGAAGTAATAATAGAACTAAATGCAGGTCGTGGTGGAAATGGATGTATGGCATTTAGGCGTGAAAAATATATTGAAATGGGAGGACCATATGGTGGAAATGGTGGACATGGAGGAAATATAATTTTCAAAGTTGATGAAGGTCTAAATACACTAATAGATTTAAGATATAAAAAAATATATAAAGCAAGTAATGGTGCGCATGGTGAAGGAAAAGGTTGCAATGGTAAAAATGCAGAAGATCTTATAATAAAAGTACCACTAGGTACAGTGATAACTGATATAGAAACTAATTTAATAATAGGTGATTTAACTAGAAAAAATGATGAGGTTATCGTTGCACAAGGAGGTCGTGGTGGTCGTGGTAATATGGCCTTTGCAACAAAAAATAATCCAGCACCTGCATTTTGTGAAAATGGGGAACCAGGTGAAGTTAGAAAAGTAAAAGTTGAACTTAAACTTCTTGCAGATGTAGGACTTGTTGGTATGCCAAGTGTAGGTAAATCTACATTTATAAGTAAAGTTAGTGCAGCTAAACCTAAAATTGCCGCATATCATTTTACAACTTTAACTCCAAATTTAGGAGTAGTAAGGACAAAAGATAATAGATCATATACAGTTGCAGATCTTCCAGGACTTATTGAAGGGGCTTCACTAGGAGAAGGTCTTGGTGATAAATTTTTAAAACATATTGAAAGAACTAGGGTAATCGCACATATAATAGATATGTCTGGCTCTGAAGGAAGAAATCCTTATGATGATTATAAAATAATAAATAAAGAATTAGAAAACTTCAATAAAAAAATAATGGATAAACCTCAAATAGTAATAGCAAACAAGATGGATATGAACAACTCTTTAAAAAATTTAGAAGAATTTAAAAAACACGTAAAATGTGACGTATATCCTATAAGTGCGATAAATGGACAAGGCTTAGATGAAGTATTAATATGTCTTGCAGATATGTTAGAAAAGATAGAAAAACAACCTTTATATGAAGAAGAAAAATTTGAAAGTCATGTACTTTATAAATTTAAAGAAGAACAACCATTTAAAATAATAAAAGAAGGAGATACTTTTGTAGTTAAAGGTGATGAAATAGAAAGAATACTTAAAATGACATGGTTTGCTAGTGATGAAGCATTTAAAAGATTCTCTAAAAAATTAGTTAAACTTGGTATAGATGAAAAATTAAAAGAAATGGGTATAAAAGAGGGAGATATAGTAAGAATACTAGATTACGAATTTGAATACAAAGAATAGTTCACAGGATGGTAAAATGAATTACGATTTAAAAATAATAAAGAAAAAATATGGCGAAAATATGATGCATTTATGTAGAACTTTATTTCCAAGTATAATAGAAACTCCAGGCTTACTTTTGAGTATACTTGAATCTAAATTTTCATATAACAGATATTTATGTGATGATATAATAAAAAATAATTTGCAAAATGAATTTAAAAATTATATTTATGGTTTAGCAGATATGAAAAAAGAGAAAGAAATAACAGATAAAAGTGTAAAAGAGTTATTAAATTTAGCTGGATATGATTTTTACGAGTGTAAAACAGAAAAAGATATACAAAAATTTAAAAAATACTTTGCTAATGGAGAAGAGTTATGTACGTTTAATGGTGGAAGATTAAAAAAATGTTATGTATTTTTTGCTGTAAAGAAAAATGTAGATCAAATAAAAAGAGAAAATTTTTCTATGCCAAAAAGAGAAGATGATTATGGTACATCAGTAATAAGTATACAATTTACTTATGGTGATTTAAATACATTATCAATAAAAAATAGATATAATCATAAAGTCGTTAATCCAGATGCAACATTTTCAAACAATCTAGAAAATATAATTCCAGGTTTAACTTATGCTTTTGAAAAAGAATATAATTTAAATATTGAATGTAATGACCCTGATTTTTCAATATTTTGCTATAATTATGCAGGTGCTGAAGGAAAAATATATAAATATAATTATGAAATTAATAATATATACTATTGTCCAGATAACATAATAATAGATAATTTTAAAGTAATAGATAAATATAAAGAAAAAAGCAGATACTTAATTATAGATTACTTTATACTAGATTTAGTAGAGAAAAAAATATTTACCTATGAAAATGATAAAGAAATAGAAGATAGTTTTATATCATCTATAGGACAGATTAAAACTATTAATATAGTTAAAACAAATGGTATAAAAAGAATAAATATCAATGATAAAGTAGTAATTAGTATAGATAGTACAAACAAAATAATTGGTTATACAAATAATGAGATAAAAAAAATCGACGATAAATTCTTATATTATAATATTTATTTAAATCAAATATGTATAAATAATGTAGAACAAATAGGAGATGATTTCCTATTTTGCAATTTAGATTTAAAAGAAATAAACTTAGCTAAAACTAAATATATAGGTAATAATTTTTTACGTTCTAATGAAATATTATATAAATTATATTCACCTAAATTAGAAATTATTGGAAATGATTTTCTATATAGTAATTTAGAAATTAGTATACTAAATTTACCTAGTTTAAAACTAATAAAAAATAATTTTATTAGTTATAATAAAAAAATATCCAAAATATTTTTACCAAAAACTGAAGAAATAGGAAATCGTTTTTTAGAACATAATTTAGGTTTAGAAAATATATACTTACCAAATATCATGAAAATAGGTAATAATTTTATGAAAAAAAACATAATACTAAAAATAATATACTTACCTAAAGTAATCGAAATAGGTAATGATTTTCTTTTTGAAAATATGGGTGTTTCTATAATAAATTTTCCTTTATTAAGAAGCATTGGTAATAATTTTTTCTTTTACAACACCAATATCGAAGAAATATTCCTTTCAAAAACAGAAGATATAGGAGATTCATTTGTTTATAATATAGAACATTTAAAAATAGTTTATTTACCTAAAATAAAAAAAGTTGGGATTGGCTTTTTAATGAACACAAAGAAAATAGATAAGTTAAAAATTAGAGAAATAGAAAACAATAATATATTATATCTATGTTCAAATAATGAAAACGCAAAAGTGTATACTAAATAAAAATATTGAAAAATATTTTTTTAATTGTTAAAAAAAGTGATATACTTATAGTAGGTGAAAACTATTATGGATGATTTAATAAAAATAAAAAATAAATACGGTGAAGAAATGATGCATTTTGCTCGTAAATCTTTTCCTGTTATATTAGAGACACCTGGTTTACTTTTTAATTTGTTTGAAACACATTTTGGAAATTATAGATATTTATATAATGATATTGTAGAAAATGATTATAAAGCAAATTTCATTGAATATATACATAGTTTAATAGATATAAAAATTGAAAGAGAAAATATGAATAAAACACCACAAGAATTATTAAGTGAAGCAGGATATAATTTTTATGAATGTAAAACTGAAGAAGAGATACAATCATTTAGAAAGTATTATGAAAAAGATGAAGAACTATGTACATTTAAAGAAGGAAACAGATTAGATCAATGTTATGTATTTTTTGCTGTAAAGAAAAATGTAGATCAAATAAAAAGAGAAAATTTTGACTATCCTAGTAGACAAGATGAGTATGGAACATCTGTTATAAGTATACAATTTGAAAAGGGAAAATATAATACATTATCAATAAAAAATAGATATAACGACAAAATCGCTAATCCAGATGCAACATTTTCAAACAATCTAGAAAATATAATACATGGTTTAACTTATGCATTTGAAGAAACTTATAATTTAAGAATATTTCAAAATGAAAATGTAAATTTTGAATTACCCAATTATATAAGAGCAGAAGATGGTAGATTTTATAAATATAATTATGCAATAGATAAAGTATATTATTGTCCAGATAATATAATAATAGATAACAACAAAGTAATAAGAGATTATAATTTAGAAAAAGAAAGATATTTAATTATAGATTATTTTATATTGGATTTGCACGAAAAAAAACTAAAGTTATATGATTCGTCAATAAACGATGCTTTTTTGAATGATTTTATAGGTATAAGCAAAATAAATATAATAAAATTAGGCGATAAAAAAATAATTAATATAGATGATGGTAATATAATAATTGAAATAGATAGAGATAATAGAATAGTAAAATATGTTAATAATAAAGTAAAATATGTTGGAGATATGTATTTATATAGAAATTTATATTTAAAGAGTCTAACATTAAATGAGTTGGAATTTGCAGGATTATTTTTCTTAAATACAAATTGTGTTTTAGATGAAATAAATATGCCTAAATTAAAAGCAAAAGGAGAATACTTTTTATATAGTAATCCTACAATAAGAGATAAAATAATATTTAATGATGATAACGAGAGGAGTAAGGCATGTTAAAAAAATTACAAATAATAAATATAGATAGATGCAATTACACATTATTAGATAATGATAATAACCAACATAATGTTAGTATAATTTTTTATGAATTTGACCCTAAATTAAATGATTACATATATATAGATGAAAAAATAATAAAGGAAGTAAACATTTATAACTTTGGACCTATTAAAGATAAAAAAATAAATGAAGATGAAATAATAAAAATAACAAGAGGTAAAGAAGAGTATTATTTACAAAGATATTATGGGTAAAGTGCTTGAAAAAAGCACCTTTTTTTTATATAATATTTATGGTGATTTAAATGTTATTTACGTCTATCGAAAATAAAAAAATTAAAAATATTAAAAAACTAAATACAAAAAAATATAGAGATGAATTTAATAGTTTTTTAATAGAAGGAGAACACTTAGTAGAAGAAGCATATAAAAAGAATTATTTAAAAGAATTGATAGTAGAAGAAAATACAAATTTTAGTTTAGATGTAGATACTATTTATGTAACAGAAAATATTTTAAAATATATTAGTGGCTTAGATAATCCTCCTAAAGTAATGGGAATATGTAAAAAAATAGAAGAAAAAGAATTAGGTAATAAAGTAATGATACTTGATGATATTCAAGATCCTGGTAATTTAGGTACAATAATTAGGAGTGCAGTAGCATTCAATTTTGATACAATAATACTTAGCAAAAATACAGTAGATTTATATAATACCAAAGTACTTAGAGCAACTCAAGGTATGATTTTTAATATAAATATAGTGGTTAAAGACCTACAAAGTTTTATACCTGTACTAAAAAAAGAGAAATATAAAATATATGGAACAAAGGTAACAAATGGAAAAGATATAAAAAAACTTGAAAAAACTTTAAAATTTGCTATAATAGTAGGAAACGAAGGAAAAGGGATTAGTTCTGATATATTAGATAAATGTGACGAGTATATTTATATAGGCATGAATGAGTCTTGTGAAAGTTTAAATGTTGGGGTTGCTGCTAGTATAATAATGTATGAACTAGGTAAGTAGGTGTATTATGAATTTAGTATATATAGGAAAATTAGTAAATACTCATGGATTAAAAGGTGAAGTAAAAATTATCAGTGATTTTAAATATAAAACTGATATATTTAAAAAAAATAATGAAATAATAATAGATAATAATTCTTATATAATAAATTCATATAGACATCATAAAATATTTGATATGGTAACACTTAATAATATTAATTCTATAGAAGAAGCAGAAAAATTAAAAGGATTAAATGTATATATAAACAAAAACAATTATAAATTTGATGGATATTTAGATAGTGATTTAATAGGGTTGGATGTTTATGATGATGGTAAATATAAAGGTAAAATAGTAGATATATTTAAAACGGTAAAAAATGATTTATTAGTCATAGATGGAATAAAAAGACACATGGTACCAAATATTCCAGAATTTATTAAAAATGTAGACTTAGATAAGAAACAAGTAGAGATAAAATATATAGAGGGATTAGATAATGAAAATTGATATTTTAACGCTTTTTCCAAGTATGTTTGATGGATTTATAAATGAGTCAATAATTAAAAGAGCTATAGATAAAAAGTTAGTAGAAATTAATATTTACAATATAAGAGATTATTCTCTTGATCCACATAAGAAAGTAGATGATTATGGTTTTGGAGGAGGTGCTGGAATGGTACTTATGCCTCAACCAATATTTGATGCAGTAGATGCAATAAAAACTAAAGATTCTAAAATAATTCTTATGACACCTCAAGGAGAAAAATATAATCAAGAAAAAGCATATGCGCTTACACATGAAAAACATTTAATAATTATTTGTGGGCATTATGAGGGATTTGATGAGAGAATTAGAAGTATAGTTGATATGGAATTGAGTATAGGTGACTTTGTTCTTACCGGTGGTGAGATACCTGCAATGGCTATAAGTGATAGTATAATAAGATTAATAGATGGTGTAATAGAAGAAGAATCACATATAAATGATTCGTTTAATAACAATTTACTTGATTATCCAGTTTATACTCATCCAAGTGATTTTAGAGGAATGAAAGTACCAGATGTATTACTTTCAGGACATCATGAAAACATAAATAAATGGAGAAAAAATGAACAGATAAAAAGGACTAAAGAAAGACGACCAGACTTATTAGAAAAGAGATGACTTTATGAGCGAAAAACATTATTTTATACATAGAGAAGGAAATACAAACGAATTAATATATTTAGACTATAATAAGTTAAAAGGATTTGATTTTTTACCTAAAAACAATATTAAATATGATGGAATTATAGTTAACAAAATGGTTGTAATAAAGTCATCTATGATAGAAAAAGTATTAAAAAGAAAAATCAAAAGAAAGTTAGAATTATACTTAAAGTTAATAATGAATTTTATAGATAGTGATGATTCAACATCATCCGGAACTCTTAGAGAAGCACTTAATGATTTAACAAGATATAAAAATATAATAGATAAAAAGTATAAAAAATACTTAGATGAAAAATATTTAAAAATTCTATTAAGGAAGATAGCGCTTTTAGAATATGAAATAAAATCAAAATTAATTATTAATGAATATGAAATTGAACCCGAAGAAAAAACTACACATCGAACTAGGTAGGTGGAAATATGGTTATATATAAATTAGGTATAAAAGATAGAAAAACATTTGATTTAAGTAGCATAATCACAATAGATGCAAAAAATAGTCTAACAATGATTGATAAGTTTACAAGTAATTTTGATAGTGAACAAGATTTAAAGAAATATTTGTTAGATAAAAAAATAATAAACAACGAAGATTATTATAGTAAAATAAATATAATATATCAAAATAATAAAGTGAATAAAACATTACCAGTGGTTTATTCAAAAGGAAGTAAAATGATAAATATTTTATCAGTAATAAATAGATTGAATCATTTAATATTTGATGAAGCCAACAAAGAATTTATAAAAGAATTATTAGATTATTATGACTATAATATAGAAAACAACCCTCAGGCAGGAAATATGTTCAATTTAAAATTAATTTTAAGCGATTTAGAATATTTTGGTAAAGATGCATTAGTTTTTGATAGAAAAATAATAGAAATTACAATACAAAGAATTGTAGATGTAGCAGCTCATAAATACGATAAAAAAACTAAGTCACAAAAATTTAATTATAGAGGTTTAAGAGATTTAGCAATGATTATATATAAATTTGAAGAGTTAGAACAATTAAGAAAAATTAAACACAATTTAGAAGAAGATAACAGTGTTATTAAAGAAAAAAATATAGATAAATTTATATTAAGTAGTGAAGGAGATCCTGATTTTCCATTTAATTCAGAAGAAGAAAAACAATATTTACGACTTCAAGAACAAGAATATGAGGAATGGTTGGAAAAAATAGAAGAAGAAACTAAAGAACGTGAAAAAATATTAAAATAAATAATTGACTTATCAATTTTCTTATATTATAATTTATTTAGAATATGGAGATGTGATTATGGCAAAAAGAGGCAGACCTAGTAATAAAACATTGCAACAAAGAAAAAAGACTAAACAAAAAAGTGAATTATCTATATTAGTAGCAGTTTTATTTTTAATAATTATCATAGTTATAGGATATTTTGTGATGAATAAAGGGTAGTAACTCTTTTTTTCTTTTTTTAAAAAAATACTTTTTCAAATATTGAATATATGCTATAATTAGTATGTATGTTTAAAGGAGGATTATATGACAAAATATGTATATGCCTTTAAAGAAGGCAACAAAGACATGCGAAATTTATTAGGTGGTAAAGGTGCAAACCTTGCTGAGATGACAGGAATAGGACTTCCTGTACCTCGCGGTTTTACAGTAACTACAGAAGCTTGTATTAAATATTATGATGATGGAGAAGATATTTCAAAAGAAATAAAAGATGAAATATTAGAACATTTATCATCATTAGAAAAAGAAACAGGTAAAACTTTTGGTGATAAGGATAATCCATTACTTGTATCAGTTAGAAGTGGTGCTCGTGCATCAATGCCTGGTATGATGGATACTGTACTTAACTTAGGTCTTAATGATGAAGTTGCTAAAGGATTTGCTGAAGTAACTAAAAATGCTAGATTTGTATATGATAGTTATCGTAGATTTATTCAAATGTTCGCAGATGTAGTTATGGGATTCCCAAAAAGTTCATTTGAAAGAAAATTTGATGCCATTAAAGAAGAAAAAGGTGTAAAGTTTGACACTGAACTTTCTGCAGAAGATTTAATGGAAGTTGTTGAAATATACAAAGGAGAATATAAAAAACATGCTGGAAGTGATTTCCCACAAGATCCTAAAGTACAATTAATGGAAGCAGTAAAAGCAGTATTTAGAAGTTGGAATAATGATAGAGCAATAACTTATCGTAGACTTAATGATATTCCATCAAGTTGGGGAACTGCTGTAAATGTACAAGAAATGGTTTATGGAAATCGTGGAGAAACTAGTGGTACAGGAGTAGCATTCACAAGAAATCCTGCAACTGGAGAAAAGAAACTTTTTGGGGAATATTTAATGAATGCTCAAGGTGAGGATGTTGTTGCTGGTATTCGTACACCACAAACAATTGATACATTAAAAGAAACTATGCCAGATTGTTATACAGAATTTGTTAAAATATGTGAAACTCTTGAAAATCATTACAAAGATATGCAAGATATGGAATTCACTATTGAAAATGGAAAACTTTTTATGTTACAAACTCGTAATGGTAAAAGAACTGCACAAGCAGCTTTAAAAATTGCCGTTGACTTAGTAAATGAAGGTATGATTACAAAAGAGGAAGCATTACTTAAAGTTGAACCAAAACAATTAGATCAATTATTACATCCAAACTTTGATGCAGAATCACTTAAAAACGGAAAAGTAATAGCAAAAGGACTTGCAGCTAGTCCAGGCGCTGCTACAGGTAAAATTTACTTTACTGCTGAAGATGTAATGGAAGCACATAAAAAAGGTGAAAAGGATATATTACTTGTTAGACTTGAAACTTCACCAGAAGATATTGAAGGTATGAATATCGCACATGGTATATTAACTATTCGTGGAGGTATGACAAGTCATGCTGCAGTTGTAGCTCGTGGAATGGGAACTTGTTGCGTATCTGGATGTGGAGAACTTGTAATAGATGAAGAAGCTAAAACAGTTAGAACTCCAGATGGAAAAGTTTATCATGAAGGAGACTGGATGAGTTTAGATGGTTCTACTGGTAACGTATATGGAGAACAAATTAAAACAGTCGCACCAGAAATAAGTGGTGATTTTGAAACATTTATGGGTTGGGCTGATAGTGTTAGAAGACTTAAAGTTAGAACTAATGCTGATACTCCAAGAGATGCCATTCAAGCACGTAAATTTGGTGCAGAAGGTATTGGACTTTGCCGTACAGAACACATGTTCTTTGAAGAAGAAAGAATATTTAATTTTAGAAGAATGATTTCAGCAGATACAGTTGAAAAAAGAGAAGAAGCACTTGAAAAAATATTACCATATCAAAGAAAAGATTTTGAAGGATTATTTGAAGCTATGGAAGGTGATCCAGTAGTAATTCGTTATTTAGATCCACCACTACATGAATTCTTACCTCATACAGATGATGAAATTAGACCTTTAGCAGAATCACTTGGTATGAGTTTTGAAGCATTAAAAGAACGTATTGAATCACTTAAAGAATTTAACCCAATGATGGGACATCGTGGTTGTAGACTTGCAATTACTTATCCGGAAATTGCTAAAATGCAAACTAGAGCTGTAATTGAAGCTGCAATCAATGTAAATAAAAGAGGAATGCATATAACTCCTGAAATAATGATTCCACTTGTTGGAGATGTTAATGAACTTAAATATGTTAAAAAAATAGTATGTGAAACTGCAGACAAAGTAATAGCAGATGCTAAAGTAGATTTACATTATGAAGTAGGAACTATGATAGAAATCCCACGTGCTGCAGTAACAGCTGATGAAATAGCAAAAGAAGCAGAATTTTTCTCATTTGGTACAAACGATTTAACTCAAATGACATTTGGATTCTCAAGAGATGACGCAGCTAAATTCTTAAATGAATATTATACAAAAGGAATTTTCGAAAACGATCCATTTGCTAAATTAGATCAAAATGGAGTAGGAAAACTTATTGAAATGGCTGCATCACTAGGTCGTAAAACTCGTCCTAATATCCATATGGGTATTTGTGGAGAACATGGTGGAGAACCATCAAGTGTTGAATTCTGCCATAGAGTAGGACTTGATTATGTATCTTGTAGTCCATTTAGAGTTCCACTAGCTCGTCTTGCTGCTGCACAAGCTGTAGTTAAAGAAAAAAAATAATAAATAGTTTATAAAGTCCTTTTACATTTATTTAAATAATTGTAGTAAATAATGATGTTAAACGATTTTGTGAAAATAATATAAATTCAAATTAGACCAAGATTTTTTAATAATCTTGATCTTTTTTTTGCAAAAAATTGTGTTTTTTGCGATAAATTTAAGATGTACTAAATAGGTATAAAAGTTTTTTTCAAATTTTTAATGTTTTTAAGATATCATGCTAGTTTTTACACTACTTTTATGATACAATAAATTTATAAAATAACATTTTAAAAATATTGAGTTTATAAAATTTTTTATGGAGGTTCATAATGAATTTATTTAAAAAAACATGGAATTTCATAGTTAAACATAAAAGTATTTTTGTGATATTATTGTTGCTTTTGAGTATAATCATTTTTATTATATTTTTAACGAATAATAAAAATAATAATAAAAATAATAACGAAAATAGCAATTTATGTTTATTAAATTTTAATACTAATGGTGGTACAGCAATCAATAGTCTAAAAGTTGAATGTGGTAGTAAAGCAATTAAACCAGCCACTCCTATTAAAGAAGGATTTGAATTTATTGGCTGGTATATAGATGGGGAATTAGTAAATTTTGATAATTTAATTATAGATAAAAATATTATTTTAGAAGCACAATGGAAAGTTAAAGAAAACGTAGAAACAATTATTGTTCATTTTGACTCAGATGGTGGTACTACTATTAATGATATAGAAATTACTAAAGGAACTAAAATAAATCCACCATTAAATCCTACAAAAAACGGATATAAATTTAAGTATTGGATATTTAATAATCATGAATATAATTTTGAAAATATAGTTGAAGAGGATATTACTTTAAAAGCGGTTTGGGAACAATCTAAAACACAAGATTCTAATAATACATCAAATAATGAAGAAGAAAATAATCAAAATTTAAATAATGTTGATTCAAAACCTAATGATTCTAATAGTACTAATAATAGTACATCAAAAAAATCTTGTACATATTCATTAATAAAAAATTATCCAACAAGTATTTCAATTATGAAAGATACTACATATCAATTTGATAATTCTTTTAGCAAGTGGGATAATTTTAGTTCAAGTTTGTGTAATATAACTTATAAAACCAATAATTCCAAAATATTAACTATAGATTCTTCTGGTTTAGCATTTGGTAAAAAAGTTGGTAAAACAAAAATAACTATATGTATAGTAGATGTCCATAACAATAAAGAATTGGATTGTTTTGATATAGATGTTGAAATAACTAATAATTTTGATAAGGAAGCAGAAAAGTTATATAATGAAATGGTAGGGTATTATTGGTATTTAGAAGGAAGTAATAATTCTTTTTTGAAAGTTTCTGCAGGTGATTATGGTGAATACTCTTTAAAGTGGGAAGGGGAATTCTTGACAATAGAAGATAATAAATTTCTTACATCAGAGCAAACAGGCGTCTTTTATCGTTTCCCTTGGCCACTTTATCAATTAGAAACTAGTTCATATTTATTAATTAAAAATAATCTTGTACATGTTTCTAATGATAAACTTTATATAACTTTAGGTTCTAAAACTTATACTTTTGTTAAATCTAGAGAAAAAAGAACAATTAAAGGTACAATAAGTTTTGAAGAAAAGAATAAAAAGGTCCCTCAAAATTCAATGGTTTATGTTAATATAATAAAAAGTAATCCTTATGCATCGTATGACTTTCATTTAATTCAATCAAACGATGGTTTAAAACAGTGTGAAGTCATTAAAACTTCAGTATCAAGTGATGGAGATACCTATGGATTTAGGTGTTATGCTAATGTTGAAGGTACAACTGATATTACTATTAAAGATAGTATTGGTGGTTCTGAAGCTAAGATTACCATCGAAACATATTATCAACCAGTTCTTGGTATAAAATTTGAAAAGAATGAAATTACTATGAAAGTTGGAGAAACTATACAATTAAATACATTTATATCGCCACATTATGCATCAATACCATATGTAACGTGGAGAAGTAATAATTATAATGTTGAAGTTGATACGTTTGGAAACATTACAGCACATTCTCCAGGTGAATCAATAGTAACAGTTAGAACTAATGACGGTGGCTTTGAAGATACGTGTAAAATAATAATTATAGAATAAATAGTACAATATTAGTAATTTTTATTTAATAATGTAATAAAAAAAGTGAAACAAATCTATTTTTGACAGATTTAACATAAATAGCAATTTAAAATATTGCAATTTAAAATATTCTATTTACTTTTAAAATGTTTTATGATAGAATTTTGTATATAAAAGAAAGGTATGATTTTAGATGAAATTTTTTAAAAAAATTAGTTTAGTAGTTATGGTTGTTGCATGTTTACTTTTAACTGCATGTGGAACGAAAAATAAGGAACAAAATATTGAAGGTACTTTAGATGAAATAATGACTAAAGTTTATGCAGATATACCAGAAAGTGAAAGACCAATGTCCTTAACTAATATTGAAGTAAATGAAGACAATATTGAAGGATTTTTAGGTACTAGTGATATTGAATATGATAGCATTTTAGCTTCTGAACCAATGATAAGTTCAATTGCTCATTCTGTTGTTTTAATTCGTACAAAAGAAAATGCTGATATTGAAGCAATTAAAACAAAAATTAAAGAAAATATTAATCCTCGTAAATGGATATGTGTATGGGTTGAACCAGAGGATGTAATAATTGAAAGTAAAGGCAATTTAATTATAGTTATTTTAGTTGAAAATGAAGAACATAGAAATGCAATTATAAAAGAATTTAGAAGTCTTTAATTAGACTTTTTTTCTTATAGGAGGATTCATGGTATTTTCAAGTGTAATTTTTATATATTATTTTTTACCCATACTTATTGTTTTATATTTTTTGGTTGCAAGTAAATTTAAAAATTTTATTTTATTTTTATTTAGTTTAATATTTTATTTTTTAGGAGAACCTAAATATATAATTATTTTAATTTCTTCTTGTATAATTAATTATTATTTATCTAAATTATTAGTAAAAAATAAGCATCGAAAATTAATATTATTTATAGGTATATCTTATAATGTTATTCAACTTTTAATTTTTAAATACATTGACTTTTTTATAATTAATTTTAATAGTGCTTTTAATTTAAATTTTCCTTTAACTAAAATTATTATGCCGATTGGGATTAGTTTCTTTACATTTCAAAATTTAGGTTATATAGTTGATGTCTATTTAAAAAAGCATGAGCCATCCAAGCATTTACTTGATTATATGACATATGTATGTTTATTCCCACAATTAATAGCGGGACCTATTGTAAGATATATGGATATTCAAAATGAATTAACTAATCGTAAAAGTTCATTTGAAAACATTTCAAAGGGAATAAAAAGATTTATAATTGGTTTGTCTAAAAAGGTTTTAATTGCTAATGTATTAGGGGAATTTGCAAAATTAATTATTACTCAAACAGTTTTAGCATCGTGGATAAAGCCGATATCATTTACGTTACAAATATATTTTGATTTTTCAGGATATAGTGATATGGCAATTGGTCTTGGTTTAATATTTGGTTTTAATTTTAAAGAAAACTTTAATTATCCATTGATTGCTAAATCTATAACAGACTTTTGGAGAAGATGGCATATTTCTTTATCAAGTTGGTTTAGGGATTATGTATATATTCCTTTAGGAGGAAGTAGAGTAAATAAAATTAAATGGGTTAGAAATTTATTTGTTGTTTGGTTTTTAACAGGCTTTTGGCACGGCGCTAACTGGAACTTTATTTTATGGGGATTATATTTTTTTGTAATTTTAATTATTGAAAAAATCTTCTTAAAGAAGTATTTGGATAAAACAAAAGTTATTAAATACATTTATACTATATTTATAGTAATTATCAGTTTTTTAATTTTTAGTACAGATTCAATTTCAAATATTTTATTAGAACTTAAAAATATGTTCTTTATAAATAAAATTCCTTTTACTGATGAAGTAATTATTTATTATTTAAGAAGTTATATGGTTATTTTTGTGATATCTATAATATGCGCAACACCATTAATAAAAATAATAAGCAACAAATTAAAAGAAAGTAAATTAAAAAATATATATTTCTTTTTAGAACCATTTGTTTATCTTTGTTTACTAATTTTATCAACTGCATTTTTAGTAGATGCTTCATTTAATCCTTTTTTATATTTTAGATTTTAGGTGATTTATTATGAGAGAAAAAATAACAGTAATTATATTTACAATTTATATATTTTTGTTTTCTATTTTAGGAATAGTACTCCCTAAAGATAAGTATAGTACCACTGAAAGAAGAAAGTTAAAAGAATTTCCTGAGTTTATATTAGATAATACTTATATTAACAAATTAGATGATTATTTACTTGATCATTTTCCATATAGAGATTATTTTAGAAGTGTAAAAGCTAATTTTAATTATAAAATTTTATCTAAATTAGATAATAATAAAATAGTTATTAAAGATGATTATATTTTTAAATTAAATTATCCTACAAACAAAAAATCAATCGAATATTATAAAAAAACTATCAATAAATTATTAACACATTTTACTGAAAATAATAAAGTTTATATGACTATTGTTCCTGATAAAAATTTTTATTTAAAAGATGAAATTTTATTAAAACTTGATTACGATTATTTAGAAAATGAAATAAAAGAATTAGATATTAATTATATCGATATAAAAAATCTTTTAACTTTAGAAGATTTCTATAAAACTGATACTCATTGGAAACAAGAAAAACTTGAAAAAATAGTTAAAGAATTAAATAATAAAATGGGAACATTATATCAAGAACAAGATTATAAAGAAAATGTCTATTCTAACTTTTATGGCGTATATTATGGTGAATCTGCAATTAATAAAAAACCAGATATTTTAATTTACTTAACTAATCCTTTACTAGATTCTTTAAAAGTAACTTATTTAGAAAATCCTAGTTTAACAACAATATATAATTTAGATAAATTAAATTCTAAGGATAGTTATGAAGTATTTTTAGATGGCGCGAGTGCATTTATTGAAATTACAAATGAAAATAGTCTTACAGACAAGGAATTAGTCATTTTTAGAGATTCTTTTGGTAGTAGTATAACACCACTTTTAACTCCATATTATAAAAAAATAACTTTAATAGATAATCGTTATATTGATAGTAATCATTTTCTTGAAAAAATAAAATTTGAAAATCAAGATATATTATTTTTATATAGTACATTATTAATAAATGAAAGTTATACTTTAAAAGGGTAGACGATTGACAAAATTATAATTTCATGATATCTTTATAAAGATAGAATTAAGGATGAAGTAAGGAGAAGGTTATGAAGAAAAAAGTCATATTAATCGTATTATTTTTAATATTAATAAGTTCCCTAACAGTAACTGTTATATTATACAATAAAAATGAAAGAGATAAAAAAATAGCAGAACAAAAGCGTATTGAAACAGCAATTAATAATATAAAAAAGCATTATAGTAACAATGTAATAACTACAATTGACACTAAATTATATAAAAAGGACAATGAAGAATATAAGGTAAGTGGAGAAATAAGTAAAGATATTAAAATAACACTTAAAGAAGAGACAATTGATGAAAATACTAAATACTTTTATATTCCAGAATTAGATTCATATATATCATATAATGATGTAAGTCCAAGTGAGGAAAAAGTAAAAGATGATAGATACAAATATTATATTTCCTTTAATAAAAATATAAAAACTAAAGATTCTACTAGTTTTTATGATAAAGATGGAAATCTATTATATACATTAAATAAACCATTTGAATTTAAAGTACTTGTTATGGATACTGATAAATATGGAGTTGTATTTAATGATGAATTAGTATATATAAAAACTGATGATGTAGAAGAAGTAATAGATGCTGATAATGGTCAAAGTAATAGATCAAAAATTAAAACTCTTTTTTACCATTTTCTATATGATCCACAAAAAGCCGTATGTGATCAAATAATATGTCTTACATTAGATCAATTTGAGGCACAATTAAAATATTTAAATGAAAATGATTATTTTACACTTAAAATGGAAGAACTTGAGATGTATTTAGATGGTAAAATAAATATACCTCAAAAAAGTATTGCGCTAACGATTGATGATGCTACAATTATAGATGAGCAAGCCTTAAGATTACTTGAAAAATATGAAATAAATGCTACAGCATTTGTAATAACAGGTTGGGTAGATCTTAATACAGTAAGTTCACCTTATTTGGATTTAGAATCACATACTGATTTAATGCATAATCAATACGAATGTAAAGGAATGGGATTACAAGGTGGAGGAATATTATGTCTTCCTGAAAGTAAAGTTTTAGAAGATTTAAGAACTAGCCAAGAAAAACTTGGTGGAAGTAAATATTTTGCATATCCATTCTTCGATTACAATGAAAGAGCAATTAGACTTTTAAAAGAAGCCGGATTTACAATGGCATTTATAGGTCAAGCAAGCACATATGGTGATTCTTATCCTAAATCAACAGATAAAATGAAAATACCAAGATTAGGAATATTTTCAGACACAACTTTAGATGAATTTATTTCATATGTACAATAAATATTTATATTTACAGTAACAAGTTAAAAAAACTTGTTACTTTTATTGTTAAAAAAAATAAAGTATGTTAGAATAATAGTAGGTGATAATATGAATGGCTTAAGTAAGAAAGATAAAATAATAGTTTTAATTTTGTATTTAATTTTAATTGCATTAATAGTTCTTTTAGTATTTAGTATAGAAAACCAAAGACAAACAATAATTGATAATAATACAACAAATTATTATAGTTATAATAATAATTTTAATGATGAATTTATGTAATATTGAGGAAATTTTATGAAAAAAATTAAAAGTTCAACTCAAAAAAAATGGATAATTGAAATAATACTATTATCATTTGTAATATCAGTTACATTTAGTTTAATATCAGAAACTGCTATACCAAATGTGGGGATAATAATAGGAATATTTATATGTTTAATATTTATAATAATAGGAATTATCTTTGATATGGTTGGTGTTTCCGTTACAGCAAGTGATGAAAGTATATTTCATTCAATGTCTAGTCGCAATGTAAAAGGTGCTAAAATGGCAGTAAAATTAAAAAAGAATGCATCTAAAGTATCTAGTTTTTGCAATGATGTAGTTGGAGATATATGTGGTATTATATCAGGTTCTACTGGAACAGTAATTACATTAAAAATAGTGGAAAAGTTTAATTTTAATAATCTTTCAACAACAATTATAATAATGGGAATTATATCTGCAATTACTATAGGTGGTAAAGCAATTGTTAAAGAATTTGCTATTAAAAGAAGTAATGAAATTTTATTTAGATTTGCAAAAATATTAAATATATTCGATAGAAAGTAGGTAATATATGAATAAACGTGGTTTTACACTTGTAGAACTTTTAGGGGTAATTGTTATTTTAATAATTGTAATCGCTTTAGCATACCCTAGCGTAATATTAGTAATAGATTCTGGTAAAGAGACAAGTGAACAACAACAAATAAATGATATACTTATGAGTGCTTATGATTATTCAATAAAAAATACTGAATATTTACCTGATAAAGATGATACAACTTACATAACTTTATCACAATTAAAAAATGATGGTTTACTAAAAATAAGTATAATTAATCCAATATCAGAAGAGGAATATTTTGATGATTTAGTTATAAGTATAAAAAATATTGGATCTGAATATGCTGAAAAAAGTAAATATTCAAAAAAAACAGGTGATTATTTATATACTTTAGAAATAGAAAAAACACAAGAGCAAGATTACATAATAAAAAAACCTACCATAGAACTTATAGGTCTTGATTCTAACTCAAATGATAATTATGTATCTACTATAGATGTAAATACAGATTATGAGGAAGCTAGATATAAAGCAACTGATAAAAATGGTAAAGATTTAACTGATAAAGTAATAATTAATATACTTTATGATGGTAAAGCAGTAAAAGATATTGATACTACGAAGGCAGGAATATATTATGTAAATTATACAGTAGTAGATGATGAAGGTTATGCTTCAATGGTCACAAGAAGTATTATCATAACAGATGATATGGAACCAGTTTTAACTGTTCCAACTTCAACAACAATAAGCATAAATGATAGCTCATTTAATTTACTAGATAAATCAGAAGTTAAATGTTCAGATAATAGTGGTAAATGTGATATTACATATACAGGTGAAATAAAATTTGGAACTGCTGGCAAATATGTAATAGTATATACAGCAAAAGATCCAAGTGGTAATACTACCAAAGCAGAAAGAGTAATAACAGTTCAGTAATTACTCTTTTTATTTTTTAAAATTTAAAATAATATAAATTTTCTAAAGAATAAAAGGAAATTATAATGAAATTAAGTAAAAATATATATGATTTTAAATATAATATATTTTTTATATAAAATAAGTGATTTTCATTTGTTTTCTTTGACTTTATTTTTCAAAATATGCTATAATGTGGTAGGTGAATAGATATGGTAAAATATGATGAAAGCTCAATTAAAATATTAGAAGGTCTTGAAGCAGTTAGAAAAAGACCAGGAATGTATATTGGTTCAACTGATAAAAGAGGACTTCATCATCTCGTTTGGGAAATCGTTGATAATGGAATAGATGAAGTTATTAATGGTTTTGGTAAAAAAATTAAAATAATATTACATAAAGACCACAGTGTAAGCGTAGAAGATGAAGGACGTGGTGTTCCAGTTGGAATGCATTCATCAGGTAAAAGTACACCTGAAGTAATATATACAGTACTTCATGCAGGTGGTAAATTTGAAACTAGTGGATATACAGTATCTGGAGGTTTACATGGAGTAGGCGCAAGTGTAGTTAATGCCTTAAGTAAATGGATGGAAGTAACTATAAAAAGGGATGGTTATGAATATTTTATTCGCTTTAAAAATGGTGGAGAAGTAGACATTCCACTTACAAAAAGAGATAAAACTAGTAAAACAGGTACTAAAGTTAGATTTATGCCAGATGACTCTATATTTTCAACAACTAATTTTTCATTTACTACTATATGTGAAAGAATGCAGGAAAGTGCTTTTTTACTTGAAGGTCTAACTATAGAAGTTACTGATGAAGAGGACAATAAACATGAAACTTTTTGTTATGAAAATGGACTTAAAGCATTTGTAGAGTATATTAATGAAGATCAAAATGAATTACACAAAGCAATGGTATTATCAGGAATTAAGGAAAAAATAGATGTTAAAGTAGCATTTCAATATACTGAAAGTTATTCAGAAAATATAATTTCTTTTGTAAATAACGTTAAAACCATTGATGGAGGAACACATGAGGTTGGATTTAAGACTGCAATTACAAGAGTATTTAATGAATATGCAAGAAATAATGGTTATCTAAAAGCAAAAGATAAAAATTTAGAGGGACCAGATACAAGAGAAGGTCTTACTGCAGTAATAAGTTTAAAAATACCAGAAGAATTATTACAATTTGAAGGTCAAACTAAGGGAAAACTCGGCACACCAATTGCTCGTACTGTTGTAGATAGTATAGTATCAGAAAAATTAGCTTTTTTCCTTGAAGAAAACAAAGCAATTGCTACTTCAATAATAAATAAAATGTTAAAAAGTAGAAATGCGAGAGAAGCTGCACGTAAGGCACGTGATGAAGCTCGTAATGGTAAAAAGAAAGATAAAGGAGAAAGAACTATAAGTGGTAAACTTACACCCGCACAAAGCAAAAATTCTAGTATTAATGAATTATTTCTTGTTGAGGGAGATTCTGCAGGTGGAAGTGCAAAAACTGGAAGAGATAGAAAATATCAAGCAATACTACCACTTAGAGGTAAAGTTTTAAATACTGAAAAATCATCTTTAGAAGAAGCGTATAAAAACGAAGAAATTAATACTATGATATATGCTATAGGAGCTGGAGTTGGTTCTGATTTTAATATAAAGGACAGTAATTATGATAAAGTAATAATAATGACAGATGCAGATGTAGATGGATCCCATATTCAAATATTACTTTTAACATTTTTCTATAGATATATGAAACCTTTAATAGAAGAAGGACACTTGTATATAGCTATGCCACCTTTATATAAAATAGAATGTGGTAAAGAAGGAGAGTATGCTTGGACTGAAGAAGACAGAAAAAATTTACTTGAAAAATATAAGGGAAAACAAACTAAAACACAAAGATATAAAGGTTTAGGAGAAATGGATGCTACACAACTTTGGGAAACCACAATGGATCCTAAAACTCGTAGTTTAATCAAAGTAAGTATAAATGATGCAGCACTTGCTGAAAAACGTGTTAGGGTACTTATGGGTGATAAAGTAGAACCTAGAAAAGAATGGATAGAAGAAAACGTTGAATTCTCATTAGAGGATAACTATAAAATTAATTAGGAGTAAAGTATGAAAAAAAATAATGAAACAGTAGAAGTATTAGGACGAATTTATGATTACACTCTTGAAGAAATTATGGGTGAAAGATTTGTAGAATATGCTAAAGATATAATTCAAAATCGTGCTATACCAGATGTTAGAGATGGTCTAAAGCCTGTCCAAAGAAGAATTCTATATGCTATGTTTAGAGATAAAAATACTTATGATAAAGCACATAAAAAAAGTGCTACTGCTGTTGGAAATGTAATGGGACATTACCACCCACATGGAGACTCTTCAATATATGAGGCTATGGTTCATATGAGTCAATGGTGGAAGCAGAATGAGTGTTATATAGATATGCATGGTAATAATGGTTCTATGGATGGTGATGGACCTGCTGCTATGCGTTATACAGAAGCACGTTTATCTAAAATAAGTGGTGAATTACTAAAAGATATAGATAAAGATACAATAGAGTGGGCACCAAACTTTGATGACACGTTATATGAACCAATAGTTTTACCTGCAAAATATCCAAATTTACTTGTAAATGGTGCTAAAGGAATATCTGCTGGATATGCAACTGAAATCCCACCACATAATCTTGGTGAAGTAATTGATGCAACAATCAAGAGAATTGATAGCCCAAATTGTAGAATAGAAACAATTTTAGAAATAATAAAAGGTCCTGATTTTCCAACAGGAGCTATAGTTGAAGGTAAAAAAGAAATTATCGAAGCATTAACTAATGGTAGAGGAAGAGTAATAATTCGTTCTAAATATGAAATAATTGAAGACAAAAAAAATAAACAAGTAATTATTCATGAAATACCTTTTGAAGTTAATAAGGCTTTATTAGTAAAAAAAATATCTGATATAATCTATGATAAGAAAATAGATGGTATGATAGAAGTAAGAGATGAATCAGATAGAGAAGAAAAAGTTAGAATTGCTATAGATCTTAAAAAAGATGCAGATGTAGATAATATATTAAATTATTTATTTAAAAATACAGAACTTCAAATAAGTTATTCATATAATATGGTAGCTATTGTAAATAGAAGACCAATGATAGTGGGAATTATAGAAATAATTGATGCATATATTGCTCATCAAAAAGAAGTGATAACAAGACGTACTAAATTTGATTTAGAGCACGCAAAAGCACGTATGCATATCGTTGAAGGCCTTATAAAAGCACTCGATATTTTAGATGAAGTAATACATACAATAAGATCTAGTAAAAATAAAAGTGATGCTATAAAAAATTTAGTTGAACAATATAAATTTAGTGAACTTCAGGCAGATGCAATAGTTAATTTACAACTTTACAGATTAACTAATACTGATGTTGGAGTCTTAAAAGAAGAACAAGCTAACTTGTTTAAAGCAATAGAAATTCTTGAAGTAATACTTAAAGATGAAGAAAAATTAAAAGGAGTTATGAAAGCAGAACTTAGAAGCATAAAAAATGAGTATGCTACTCCTCGTAAAACTGAAATAAGAGACGAAATAACTGAAATAAAAATTGATACGACAGCTATGATACCTAAAGAAGATTGTATAGTTGTAGTTACTCGTGATGGTTATGTAAAAAGAGTATCAAAGAGAAGTTATGCTGCAACTGAAGATAAAACAGGATTAAAAGATCAAGATTATATTATTGGAATGTATGAAGTAAATACCATGAACACAATTTTAATGTTTACTGATATTGGTAATTATTTATTTGTTCCAGTATATGAAATACCTGATATGAAATGGAAAGACTTAGGTAAACATATAAGTAACATAATTAAAATAAATCCAGAAGAAAATATTATTGCTTCAATTGCTGTAACTGATTTTAATACAGATAAATATATTACTGTATTTACTAAAAATGGTATGATTAAAAGAACTTTAATTAGTGATTTAAAAGCAAGTCGTTATACAAAACCAATGCCATATATAAAACTAAAAGATGGAGATACAGTTAGTAATATAGTTTACAAAAAAGGTACAGATGTATTCATTACAACACACAATGGTTTTGCTTTAAGATTTGATATAAATGAAGTACCAATTCTTGGAAGTAGAGCAGGTGGAGTTAAAGGTATAAGCCTTAAAAATGATGTTGTAGTAAGTGGTAATGTAATAGAATCTGATGAATTTATATCAATAATTACATGTAAAAATACGGGAAAAAGGGTAAAACTTTCTGAATTTGAAAGAATATCAAGAGCACGCAAAGGTATACAAATAATAAGAGATGTTAAAACTAATCCATATTACATATTAAAATCATTTGTAACTAATTCTAAAAATAATATAGGATTGAAA
The DNA here is from genome assembly GCA_947632395.1 of uncultured Bacilli bacterium. Classification (GTDB taxonomy): domain Bacteria; phylum Bacillota_I; class Bacilli_A; order RF39; family UBA660; genus UMGS1613. The sequence goes on from CANRPA010000001.1 coordinate 79,447, forward strand.
TTTAAAGAAGATATAGAATTAATTAAATTAACTGAACTTCCAATATTAGATAGATATTCAACAGGATCAAGTCTTTCTAAACATAATATAGTAGATGTATTTATAGAAAAAAAATTAGAAAATCCTAATAATGAAAAAATAGAAGAAGATCATGAAGAAATAAAAAAAGAAGATATATCACTTGAAAATATAGATAATAGAATAATGACAATAGATGATTTTTTAGATGATATGGATATAGAAAAATAAAGTACGAAGAAATTCGTATTTTATTTATTATAAAAAATATTATTAAACATTATAATTGTTAATTCCGTATTTTTCTTCTTCAGTATCAAAAAATAAATAATTTTTTATTGGGTTAAATGTTAAATATCCTAGAACAATATAAGAAACAATAATTAAAACTAAAGATATAATATTTCCTTTATCGCATGGCTTACTTTTCAAAATGTAATAACTAATTATTTGACTGATAATAATTGAAATTAACATAACACCTATATTTAAAAACATTTTAGGACCTATTTTATGATAAAATGGTAAATAAATAATTAAGAATATAGGTATAATAGTAAATGCTGAAATAAATAGTGATACAAAGAAATTATTATATTTTATTTTTAACTTATTTAAAATTATGTAATCAATTATTCCATAAAATATAACACTCGTAAAAATTAATTTCATATGTTCCCAAATAGATTCATTTACTGGAAAAAATATAGATGTTATTTTACTAGGTATTAATTCATATACAAAGTGAAATAAAAAACATAATATGAATATTCCTATAACACTTATAATTTTATCTTTTTTTAAACTCATAAAAAACTCCTTTCTATAAATACTAATAATGGTGATAATATGAAAATAAGACTTGGCTATGCATGCATTCCAATTACAATAGATGAAACATCCTCACATACTTTAACATATACAAATTATAAAAAATTAGGAAAACTTGCTAATGAAAAATTGGATAAAGTAATAAAAAGTAATTTTGATTCATTAGAGAAAATATTAAAATACAATATAAGAAATGATATAAAATTTTTTAGAATGACTTCAGAGTTATTACCACTCTTTAATCATCCAAATGTTCATTATGATTTTTATAATCAATATAAAGATTATTATAAAAAAATAGGTAACATAGTAAAAGAAAATAATATTAGATTAGATATGCATCCTAGCGCTTATACTGTATTGAATAGTGTAAATCCAGATGTAGTAACATCTACAATTAATATACTCAAAAATTATCAAAAAATGTATGAGTATATGCAAATAGAATCTATTTTGGTATTACATGTAGGAAGCAAAGTTAATGGTAAAAAAGAGGGTATTAAAAGATTTATAGATAATTTCAATAAATTAGATGAAAAAACAAAGAACTTAATAGTAATAGAAAACGATGACAAAAGTTATAACATAACAAATGTTTTAAATTTATGTAAAAAAATAAATAGACCTATGGTTCTTGATTATCATCATTTTAAAGTAAATAAAAATAATGAAAAAATAGAAGACTATATAGAAAAAATATTTAATACTTGGGATAGTATTCCTAAAATACATTTTTCTAGTCCAAAGAATAAAAAGGACAAAAGAAGTCATCACGATTATATTAATGTTGATGATTTTATAGATTTTATAGAAAAAATAAAATTTATTAATAGAGATTTTGATATAATGATTGAAGCCAAGAAAAAAGATGAAGCATTATTTAAATTAATAAGAGAATTAAAATATAAAACTAATTATAAAATTAAAGGAACTACAATCATTTTATAAAGTTAGTTAAAAGATAAAATGCAAGTTTTCATAAATATATATAAAATAAAGATAAATGCAAGTTTTTCTTGCATTTTTTATATAAAAATGTATAATAAATAAATGAAAAAAAGGAAATTTAATTTTTTTGTCGTTTATTAATAGTAGAGGTGTTAGAATGTTAGATACAAATATAATAAAGGAAATTAGAAATAACCTTGATATAGTTGATGTAATATCTACATATGTTCAACTAACACCTAAGGGAAAAAATTATTTTGGAGTTTGTCCATTTCACGATGATCATTCTCCAAGTATGAGTGTATCTCGTGAAAGACAAATATATACATGTTGGTCTTGTGGCGCTACAGGAAACGTATTTAAGTTTATACAAGATTTTGAAAATATATCTTTTCCTGAAGCACTAAAAAAATGTGCTGACATGGCAGGAATTAGTATACAAATTGGACAACCTAAAAAAATAAATAAAAATCAAGATTTATATGATATATATTCACTTAGTCAAAAATTTTATCAAAATAATATAAATACTGAAAAAGGTAAAAAGGCAAAGGAATACTTACATAATAGAAACTTGGATGATTCTACAATAAAAGAATTTGGCATAGGTTTATCATTGAATGAAAAAGATATGTTAACTAAATTATTAAAATCTAAAAATTACGATGATAAAACATTGATAAGAAGTGGTCTAGTAAACGAAAATGATTATGTATTAAATGATGTATATAGAAATAGAATTATGTTTCCATTATATGATTTAAATGGTAAAGTTATAGGATATAATGGTCGTGTATATAATGGAGAAAAAGAAAATAAATATGTAAATTCAAAAGAAACTGATATATTTAAAAAAAGAGAACTTCTTTATAATTATCACCGTGCTAAAGAAGAATGCAGAATTAAAAAACAGGTCATAATAATGGAAGGACCTATGGACGTTATAAGAGCGTACACTGTAGGGGTAAAAAATTGTGTAGCCACACTTGGTACTGCATTTGGTAGTGAACAAGCCATGTTAGTTAGAAAACTTTCTACTGATGTAATTCTTTGTTTTGATGGTGATGAAGCAGGACTTAAAGCAACAAAGGGTGCAATAGTAGAACTTACTAAACTTGGAATAACACCAAAAATAGTAAGACTTGAAAATAATAATGATCCAGATGAATACATTATAACTCATGGTGGAGATGAATTTAAAAGCAAAATTAATAATCCAATGAATATAATGGAATTTAAAGAATCATTATTGAAAAAAGAATTTGATTTAAATAATACTGAAGAACTTGCAAAGTATATAAATGATATGATAAAGGAAATAAATAATATAGATGATGATATACTTAGAGAAGTTAGTATAAAAAAATTAAGTGAAGAAACTAAAATTGATATAAATTTAATTAGAAGTAAAATATTAAAAAAAGAAAATAATAATACACAAATAGTAGTAAAAAAAGAAATAAACAAAACTAATAAATATGTAAAATCGGAAATTAATTTACTTTATTACATGTTACAAAGTACAGATGTAATAAAAATGTATGAGAAAAAAATTACGCATATGCCAACCGAAATTTATAGGCATTTAGCATTTAAAATAGATTGTTTTTATAAAGAAAATGGTTTTATAGATATAGCAGATTTCATAACATATTTAAATGATGATGAAAAATCTCTTAAAGTATTAGGCGATATAACATCCCTTGAATTACCAAATAAAATTAATTATGATGAGATTGAAGATTATTTGAATAACATAAGAGAATATAATGAAAAAGAACAATTAAATATTTATAAAAACAAAATGAAAGAAGAAAAAGATTATAAGAAAAAAATAGAACTTGCCAATAAAGCAATTGAAATAAAAAGAAGGAGAGAAGAACATGATGGATGAGATAAAAACTTTTGAAGAAAGGAAAAATGAATTAGTAAAAAAAGGAAAAGAAAAAGGATTTATTACATATGAAGAACTTGCTAATTCATTAAAAGGATTAGATTTAGATGCAGATAGTCTAGATGAATTATATAATGCATTTAATGAAAATAATATAGCTGTTATATCAGAAAATGACGATGATAGTGATTCATCACCAGAAAAGATTTTACTTGATGATAACACACTTACTAAAGATTTAACAATTAATGATCCAGTTAGAATGTATTTAAAGGAAATAGGACAAATAAAACTTTTAACTCTTGAAGAAGAAGGTGAACTTGCTGATAGAATAATGGAAGGGGATGAATCTGCAAAAAATACTTTAGCAGAGGCTAACCTCCGTTTAGTAGTAAGTATAGCAAAAAGATATGTTGGACGTGGTATGCTATTTCTTGATTTAATACAAGAGGGTAATATAGGTCTTATGAAGGCAGTAGATAAATTTGATGTAAGTAAAGGATATAAATTTTCAACATATGCAACTTGGTGGATTAGACAAGCTATAACTCGTGCAATAGCTGACCAAGCTCGTACAATCCGTGTTCCAGTACATATGGTAGAAACAATAAATAAACTAGCCCGTGTTCAAAGACAACTTACTCTAGAACTTAATCGTGAACCAAGTGAAGAGGAACTTGCTAAAAAAATGGGTACAACTGTTGAAAAAGTTCGTGAAATATATAAAATAAGTCAAGATCCTGTAAGTTTAGAAACTCCAATAGGTGAAGAAGATGATTCACATTTAGGCGATTTTATTAAAGATGAAAATAATTTAAGTCCAGAAGAGTATGCTACTAATGAAATGTTAAAGGATGAAATAAGTCAAGTACTTGAAACTTTAACAGAAAGAGAAGAAAATGTAATAAGACTTAGATTTGGCCTTGAAGATGGTAAACCAAGAACACTTGAAGAGGTAGGTCAAATGTTTGGAGTAACAAGAGAAAGAATTAGACAAATAGAAGCAAAAGCACTTCGTAAATTAAGACATCCTTCTCGTTCTCGTAAACTCCGCGATTATATGGGTAATTAATGATTTTATCAAAGAGACTTGAGGTAGTAGCAACCCTAGTGGATGTTGGTAGTAGGGTAATAGATGTTGGTTGTGATCATGCTTATTTAGATATCTATTTAACCAAAAACAATAATAACAAATGTATAGCAACTGATATAAATAAAAATGCTTTAGAAAATGCTATTAAAAATATAAAAAAATATAGACTAAGTAAAAAAATAGAAACTAAACTCACAATAGGACTTTCAAATATAGACGTAAAAAAAGATGATAATATAGTAATATGTGGTCTTGGTACACATACTATTATAGAAATATTACAATCAAATATTTTAAGTGATACTTTAATAATTTCATCAAATAATGATATAGAAAAACTAAGAAGAGAAGTAGTATCCATGGGATATTATATAGACAGTGAAATTTTCTTATTTGATAAAAATGTGCCTTATATAATAATAAAATTTAAAAAAGGTCAAAAAAAATATAAAAATATAGATTATACTTTTGGACCAATATTAAAGCACAATGTAGAATATAGAAATTATATTAATAATAAATATAAAAAAATAATTAAATCTGTATCTATTAAGAAAGTAAATATAAGATTAAAATATAGAATATTGTTACTAAAATTAAAATTATGTCATTAAAAAAAGGTAGATTAAATCTACCTTTTTATTGAAAAAATGTAGGGCCACTATTTTGTATAGTATCTATATTAGTATTTTCATTGTTTATAACATTGCTAGAATTTAAGTTTTTATTGTTATTTTCTTTTTTTACTGGTTGAACTCTTTTAAATTCACTCATAACTTTGAACATTGTTTTGGCATTACCAACTATTGGTTTTACTTGTTTTACAAGTGGTATTGCTTGATTTGCAATATTTAAAACCTTTTGCGTTCCATCAACTATACCACCAAAAGTAAGACCTGTTCCTCCAAATAATCTTTTAAATAATCCGAGTCTAGGAGTTGCTGCAGTAGCACTTGGTAATGCGTAAAAATATGGATTATAGTAATTCATGATATCCTCCTATATAATATTTCTAAATTATTATATGAAATTTATAAAAAAAGTTTTACAAATTGTAAAAATATGGTATAATTAATTTATAGAATAAAGGAATGGTAGGTGTGTATGCTTGAAAACTAATAATATTGTAAAAAAAATATTAAATGCAATAGTTAATTTTTTCATGACGATTTCTTTATTTGTCTATAAATTTATTAAATATGTTTGGTATGGTCTACTATGGCCTTTAGTATTTATAGTAATTTTAATATGTAAATTAATTATTAAAAGAAGAGAAAAAAGAGTCGAAAAACTGAAGAAAAATGCTGAGAAAATATATGAAAAAGAAAACAAAAAGAATAATAAAAAAGATAACGAGAAAATAAATTATAATGAACATAAAGATTTAAAATCAAAGAAAAAAGGTTTAGGTTATTATATAAATGAAGCATTATCTGCAATTATTTCTATACCTAAAAACATTAAGAAAAAATTTGATAATATTGCAGTTGTTAAGCAAGCAAAAAATAAAAAAGCATTTGACACTAAAACCATGCTTGTAGATTTCGGTGTTGATGAAAGTCAAGATAAAGATAAAAAAGAAAATGTTGTTACATGGGAGTATATAGCAATCAATGAAAATGGCAAAAAAATAAAAGGATATTTTGATGCTGTTTCAAAATCAAATGTTCAATCATTTTTAGTAAATGAAGGATTAGCTGTCTATAGTATTAGAACAAGTAAAATGATTCAATTTTTACATGGTAAAGTAAAAAATACTGAAGTAAGAATAAAAAATAAAGATTTAATATTTTTACTTTCGCAATTATCAACATATCTAAAATCTGGTATTACACTTGTTGACTCATTAAATATTTTAATAAGACAAGTTACTAAAAAATCATATAAAAATATTTTAAGAGAAGTTACATATGATCTTACAAGAGGAGAATCTTTTTCATCAGCTTTAGATAAAAGAGGTAGGTCATTTCCAAAACTTTTAATAAATATGGTTAAAGCATCAGAACTTACTGGTGAATTGCCTGAAACACTTGATGATATGGTTGAGTATTATACTGAAGTAGAGTCTGCAAGAAGAGAAATGATAAGTGCTCTTACATATCCATCAATGGTATTTATATTTTCACTTGCAGTTGTTACATTTGTTATGATATACGTTGTTCCAAGATTTGTAGAAATATACAATACAATGGATTCTAATCATATTCCTGCATTTACACTAACAGTAATAAATGTAAGTCATTTCTTGGAGGAAAATGTAATTTGGATAATACTAGCATTTATATTATTTATTTTAATACAAGTGTATCTGTATAAAAATGTTAAAGTAATTAGAATATTCTACCAGTGGTTATTTATGCATATACCTATTATTAAAAATGTTATTATATATAATGAAGTTACAATGTTCTCTAAAACCTTTGCTTCATTACTGTCACATAATGTATATATAACAGATAGTATGGAGATTTTAAATAGAGTTACAAATAATGAAATATATAAAATGATGATATTAGATACTGTAGCAAATCTTGCTAGAGGTGATAAGATATCAACTGCATTTAAGGATCAATGGGCTTTCCCAGTACCAGCATATGAAATGATAGTAACTGGTGAAAGAACAGGGGAACTAGCAGAAATGATGTCAAGAGTTTCTACATATTATCAAAGTTTACATAAAAATATGGTTACAAGAATTAAGTCACTTGTAGAACCAATATTAATAATTTTCTTAACATTCACAGTAGGTATTATATTATTAGCAATTATTATACCAATGTTTACAATGTATAGAGAAGTACAAAGATTAGGGTGATGTAGATGCCTTTTAGCATATTATTATCGTTCTTTATATTAGGAACAATATTTGGATCATTTTATAATGTTGTTGGATATAGATTACCAAAGGGGGAGTCTATTCTATATCCAGCATCACATTGTCCTAAGTGTAATCACAAATTAACACCTTTAGAATTGATACCAATTTTATCTTTTTTATTTCAAGGTGGAAAATGCAAAAATTGTAAAGCTAAAATATCTTGGTTTTATCCAATATTTGAATTTAGTAGTGGAGTATTATTCGCATTATCATATCAAATATTTGGTTTTTCATTAGAGTGTTTGCTTTCAATAGTATTTATTTCCATGCTGCTTATAGTAATTATAAGTGATTATCAAACTATGACTATACCAGATAGTGTATTAATAGTTTTTTCATTATTTATAATAATAATAAAGTTTTTTATTGTAGGATTTAAAGGTGTTGGAATATCACTATTGAATGGACTGGCAGCATTTATATTTATGTTTTTACTAAAGTTGTTTGGTGATTTTTTATTTAAGAAAGAATCAATGGGTGGTGGAGATATAAAATTAATGGCAGTTTTTGGTTTAACCTTAGGATTTCCAATGACGATAGTATCAATTTTTATGTCAGCATTTATAGGTCTACCAATATCACTTATAATATTACATAAGAATTCATCACATGAAATTCCATATGGACCATTTTTATCGATATCAGCAATTATCGTAATTTTATCTAAATTGGATATAAATACAATAATTAAATTTTTAACGTTTGGAAAATAGATAATATCTATTTTTTTATTATATACTAAAAAAAATAAGTCTTTTGACTTATTTAAATATATTTCTTTTTGAACTAAATATAGATTTTTTTCGTTCATTTATATTTTGAACAGGGATACCTTTTATAACTTGTGTTGGCTCATCTATATTAAGTTTTAATGTTGTAGTTGTATTTATTTGATTATTAGTTCTAATTGAAGGTATTTTATTTACTGATATTTTATTATTATCATCATTTGATATAGTTTCTATTGCCTCATCAACAGAATCATTTTCAATATCTGAATTTGGTGCGACAGAATCATCAGAAATTTCATCTTCTTTATTTACATCAAATATATCTTCATCGATTTTGTCTAATTTATCTTCAGATGTATTATTAAATTCTTCATTTGCTTCAGTAACTGTTGGTTTATCAACATAATCATTTTCGTTTTCAATATCCGAATTTGGTATAACAGAATCATCAGAAGTTTCATTTTTATTTACATCAAATATATCTTCATCGATTTTGTCTAATTTATCTTCGGATATATCATGAGATTCATGATTATTTTCACTACTTTGAGTAATTTCAGTTGCTTCGATAGCATTACCAAGACCAGTTGAATGAACAAATTCATCATCATCAAGTTCGATAAGTTTTAATAATTCTTCAAGTGTAGTTTGTCCATCTAATACTTTTTCAATACCGTCACGTAATAATGATATAACATCACTACTATAAACTAAATGTCTTAATTTTTCTTTTTTCATATTAGAACTTATAGCATCCTTAATATCTTGATTAATAAGTAATACTTCATGTATAGCAATACGTCCACTATAACCATTTTTACATATATCACAACCTACAGTGGTATATATTTCATTAACATCTTTACCAGTTACTTTTTTTATAAGATTTTTTTCGTAATCATTAGTAGGTCTAAGTTTTCTACAATGTGGACATAATCTACGTGCTAACTTTTGTGAAATAATTCCTGTAAGTGAACTAGCAAGTAAGTATCTTTCAACTCCCATATCCAATAAACGTTCAATAGTATTTAAAGAATCGTTTGTATGTATTGTTGATAATACTAAATGACCTGTAATTGAAGCTCTAACAGCTATTTTTGCAGTTTCTGTATCACGAATTTCTCCAATCATTATGATATTTGGGTCTTGACGTAATATAGATCTAAGTACCGTTGCAAAGTCTAAACCTATTTCGCTATTAGTCTGTATTTGATTGATTCCATTAATATTCATTTCTATTGGGTCTTCAACTGTAATAATGTTAGTATTTTCTTTATTTAATTTTTGTAAAATAGAGTATACTGTAGTTGATTTACCAGTACCAGTAGCACCTGTTACTAAAACTATTCCATTTGGTGATTCAATCATTTTTAATACTTTTTTTAGATTTTTTTGAGAGAATCCTAAAGATTCCAAACCTGCTAAACTAAGTGAGTAGTCTAAAATACGTATAACTATTTTTTCACCATTGTTTGTAGGTATAGCAGAAACACGCATATCCATATTTATACCTTCTAGAGTAGCTTTAATTGCGCCATCTTGAGGTAACCTTGATTCAGTGATATTCATACCTGAAATTATCTTAATACGTGTAATTAAGTTTTTTTCAATATTTTCTGGAATTATAGTATAATCCATTAAATCTCCATCTATTCTTATACGTACTTTTACATAATCTTCATATGGATCAAAGTGAATATCTGATGCACCTCTTTTTGTTGCATCAACTAATATTTCATTTACTATCTCAACAACTGCAGATTTTTCAAAATTAAAATTCTTTAACATTTTTATCACCCTTTTATTCCTTTATGACTAGATTTTATCCTGAATATATTATATAATATTCTTATAAGAAAAACAAGGGTAGAGTGATTAATTGTGAAAAAATTTAACAATAATGGTTTTGTATTAGTAGAAACAATAATAGTTAGTTCGTTTATTGCAGGTTTTTTAATTTTTTCATTTATTGAGTTTACATCTTTAGCTAATTCGTACTCAGATTCATTTAAATATAATACTGTTGAGGGCTTATATGCTACTGAAAATATAAAAAATTACATATTAACAGATTCTCAATTTTTAAATTCTTTAGAAAATTTAGAAAATCCAGATAAAATGGTAAATATAACAAATTGTTCAATGTTTAAATCTGAAGTTTATTGTAAAAAACTATTTGAACTAAGTAATGTAGAAGATATAATGGTTTGCAACAATTATTTTGATATTGAAAATATAAATGTTTCAGATGAAGATTTTAAAACTTTTATAAGTAAAATAGCAGGTACTGGAGAAGAAAAATATAGAATAATTATTAAATTCAAAAATTCTACATTTGCTACTATAAGGTTTGGTGAGTAATATGAATGAAAAGGGATTTACATTAGTTGAACTTGTAGTTACACTTGCTATAGCAAGCGTGTTAATAATACTTTTTATGAATATAGGAATGATAATAAGAAATATATATAGTAATTATGATAGTAAAACTACATTATTAATTGAACAAGGTAATTTAAGTAAAGCAATACATTCAAAATTAGATAAAAATATAATTAGTTATGCTAGATGTATTGATAATGAATACTTTTGTTTTGATTTCAACCTAAGTGATGGAAGCAAAAGTAGATTACTTGTATCTGATGATTTAATAAGTTTTGACAATTATAAATATAAAATAAGTGATGATTTGATTGTAGAAACAAGTATGAGTAAACAAACCCTAACAGGTATTGATGTAATAGATAATAATAGTTTTTTCAATCTAAAAATATCTATAAAAAGTAAAATATATGGTGATGAAGAATTTGGTATAAATTATGTATATCAATATAATTCTAATATAACAAATTTAGAATCATAAATGATAAAAGCGAAGCAATAATACCAGATAATACTCTTGATAAAAAGTAAGGTAAATACCTTATTTTTTTGTTATCAAGTATACTAAATACTTGAGCATGTATTGAAAATCCTCCAAATGATACTAAAAAACTTGTTACTATTGTTTTTGTAATTATACTTAAATTAGAATTTGTAAGAAAATTTAATCCTTGAGTAAGTTCAATTAATCCATATAAAAATTTATAATCATTTGGTATATTAAATATTTTATTAATTAGACAAGTGAAACATAAAAAACAAGTAATAATTCCTAATATTAAAAGAAGAGTATTTGCAGTAGAATAAATAGATTCATTTATTAATTTAATAAAATTTTTTTTATTATTATTTGCTTTAATAGAATTATTAATATACATATTATTTTTTTTATTAAATAAACCAATAATAAGGCTAGATAAATAATGAGAAATTAATACAATTATTCCTAATTTTTTATCATGTAAATAAATAAATCCAACAGTACCTAATATAAATATTGGATTTGTAAAGTGACAAAAGTTTAAACATTTTTGTACATCACTAATATTTATTAAATCTTTTTTTAATAAATCATTTAAGTATTTAGCGTTGCTAGGTGTTCCACTTAATATACTCATTATAAAAGCAAATGTTGCATTTTTATTTACTTTAAATACTTTATTAATAAATTTACCTAATATATTACTTATATCATTTACAAAATTAAATTCTAGTAAAATATTTGATAATAACATAAATGGTATTAGTGATGGAAAAAGATTATTAAAACATATATTAAATGAGGTTCTAATACTATTCATTATTTCAATTGAATTAGTTAAAATAATTAGAATAATAAATAAAATTACAAATATTTCTATTTTTTTCATAGTATAATATATTCATTGTATTTTTAATAATACTAAAAAAAATCTAGTAATTAAACTAGATTTATATACAATAATAAATAATTATAGATAATATGCATGCTACTAAAAATAGTGCAATATATTTAAATGCTCCCTTCATTATTCCTCCTATATTAATCTTATTTCATCTTCACTAAAAAAAGGTTTATTTTTATCTATTCTATCGTAAAATAATATTCCATTTAAATGATCAATTTCATGTTGGAAAGCGATTGCTAACTCTTCACGTGCTCTAACTCTTATTTTATTACCATCAACATCGTATCCTTCAACAGTAACTCTAGCATGTCTTTTTACATGACCTTCAACATCTCTGTTTACACTTAAACATCCTTCACCAGCTTCAGTTGCTATCATCTCATCAGAATAACTTGTAATTTTTGGATTTATAAATACATAATTTTCAAATTTACCTTTCTCATATTCATAAACAATAACTATTATTCTTTCGTTTTTTCCAAGTTGTGGAAAAGCAAGTCCCATACCAGGTCTTAAGTCATATTTTTCAGCATATTCTTCAATTTGACTATATGTAAGTTCTTTTATAATTTGATCAATAATTTTTTTATATTCATCTGTTAATGGTAATTTAGCATCTATACTAATTTTTCTTAAGTGAGGATCTTTTTCATCTAAAATATCTAATTTTTTGAACATAAAACCACTTCCAAAAATATTATAACATAAAAAAAGATAAAAGGGAAACTTTTATCTTCCATCAAAGGCTCTAGCACCAATTACTATAACAAGTAAAATAAATAATACTAATATAATAGCTGCACCATATCCAGCACCGTATCCAGCGCCTCCTTGGTTTTGGCAACAACCACTATAAGGGTATCCACCATATCCTTGATGTTCCTTAAGAGTAAAAAATTAAAATATTAAATATTGTCTTATAATATTTATGAAAAATTATTAATTAAAATAGAAAAGTTAGAATCAAAATTAACAAATAATAGAAATCTATTCATTAAGGAATTTAGTTTAAATAATATAAATAAGATAATAAAGTATTTAGATATTAAAAATAGTATAATATTTATAATTATCATATTTCATACATCAAAAATAGTGTTTCGTACATATTATCTAGATTTTATTTATAATTAAATTATAATAAGTGTATTTGTTTTAATTGACAAATTGTATATAAAAATTGTATATTATATCATAGTTATAGTTTTTGATTGGGGGAAAATTTATGGATACAATAAAAAATATAAATATTTATAATTCTAAGGTATTATTTAATGATGCTTCTAAAGACAGATTACATTTACAACATTATGTTGAAGGTGCCTATGATGATGTTCACACAGGAATATACCAAAAAGCATATGATTTTATGCATAAAGTTAATGCTGATAATCTAAATGATATATCATTAACTTATTTTAATAGTGAGATATCCTATGGCAAAATGTTTGATAAAATTGAAGAATTTGCCAAAGCATTAAAAAAGTATGGTATATCTAAAGGTGATTATGTATCAATTTGTATGCCTAATGTTCCAGAAGTTGTTTATTTTAAATATGCTTTAAATAGAATAGGTGCTATTGCATGTATGATAGATCCAAGAACTAATCCAGAGAGAATTTTATCATATGTAAATGACTCAAATTCAAAACTCTTAATTTCAATTATGGACATATGTGATCCAAAAATAGATGAAATTATTAATAGTGTTAAAGTAGATGATATAGTTGTTGTAAATCCATCAGATGGTATTGATTTAAGTAGTTCTATAAATATAGAAGGATTAGGAGTTAACTTAATATATGCATTAAAAAGTTTAAAGTTTGATTTACATGAAAAAATTGAGAAAAACTCAAAATATTTAAATTTAAATTCATTTTTAAAAAAGAATCAAGGTTTTTCTGGCATTTTAGATTCAGAGTATGAGCCAAATATTCCAGCAGTAACTTTGTATACTAGTGGAACGACAGGTATATCAAAAGGTGCGCAGTTATCTAATGAAGCATACAATTCCATGGCAAAACAAATGAGTTATGGTGCTAAAAGTTTAGATAGAAAAGATACATTTTTAGGTTGTATTCCTTTCTTTTCCGCATATGGATCTTTCTGCGGTATGCATAACTCCTTATCACATGGTTGGAATATAATTATGATACCTCAATTTAATCCTAATGAATTTGATAAATTAATAAAAAAATATAAACCAAATAATGCTTTAGGTGTACCTAGATTTTGGGAATCTTTAGTAAAAAATGGGCGTTTAGATGAAATGGATCTTTCATTTTTAAAAATACCAGTTACAGGAGGAGATAACATAACTCCATCTGCACTAAAAGAAATAAATGAATTTTTAGAATCACATGGTGCAAGTGTTAAATTAAAAGTTGGATATGGTGCAACTGAATTTGGAGGTGTTGTTGCTACTACTTTAGATAATTATGATATTTATGAAGAGGGAAGTGTTGGACCATTTTTACCAGGTTGTATAGGTAAAGTTATAAATCCTGAAACTGGTAAAGTTATGGGATATGGAGAAAAAGAAGCAGGGGAGTTATATATTTATTCTCCAACAATGATGCTTGGATATTTAAATTACCCAGAAGAAACAGAAAAAATAACATATATTGATGAAGATGGCAGAAAATTTTATAAAACAGGAGATAAAGCATATATAACTGATAGAGGTATAATATATGTTATTGATAGATATAAAAGAGCTATGATGAGACCAGATGGGCATACAGTTCATGCAACTCCAATTGAAAATGTAATATCTTCTCATCCTTTAGTATCTTCATGTGCAGTCGTTGGAATAAAACAAGGAGAAAAGGCTGGAGTAATACCAACTGCATTTTTAGTTTTAAAAAACAATGATATTGAAAAAGAGGCTGCAGTTAGTTCCATTGATGAATTATGTTTAAAGAAATTACCAGAAAGAGATAGAGCTTTAGCATATACAATAGTTGATAAATTACCATATACTTTAATGGGTAAAATAAATTTTAAAGAATTAGAAAAATTTGATTTTAGTGATTTGGATGTAATAATAGTAGATAATACATTTTTTAAACAAAAAAATAAGGAAAGGGTAAAACGTTAGATAATTTACTTTTTTCTTTTTTTATGTTATATTTATAACGTACAAGATAGGAGTTTGGTTTTATGAATGTAGGGATTGCTTTTACAATGTGTGCTTTCTTTTTTAACTCATTAATCGTTTTTGCTTATTTTTCTAAAGATAGAATAAATACTATTGAAAATAAAATATATGGAATTATGGTAATTATAAGTGTATGTGGTTGTCTAATTGGAATTCCTACTTATTATTCTGTCATGTTTGCAGATAAAATGCCTATAATTGCTTATATTATACCAAGATTGTATTTGGTATATTTATTGGCTTGGGCATTAATATTTACTGAATATGTTTTAGTAATTTCTAGTAAAAAAGATAACGAAAAGATTGAAAAATATTATCTAAAATTGAAGAAAATTTTATTTGTTCTGGCATTAATTATAGTTTTCTTAATCTTTGTATTACCATTATATAATCATAATCAAGATAATAAGATTTATACATATGGGCCTGCTGCTAATTTGTTATATGTCATTGCTGCTATATGTGTATTTGTTTGGCTTATACGTGTACTAGTAAATATTAAAAATATAAAGCAGAAAAAATATTTCCCTGTAATCGGCATTATTTTGTTAGGTGGAATAGTAACTGCAATTCAACGTTTTAATCCCGGATTATTACTTATAACAGCAACTGCTTCATTTATAACTACTTTAATGTATCATACAATAGAAAATCCAGATGTAAAAATGATAAATGAGTTACAACTTGCAAAAAACCAAGCAGAGAAAGCTAATCGTGCTAAGACAGATTTCTTGAGTAGTATGTCTCATGAGATAAGAACTCCATTAAATGCGATAGTTTGTTTATCTGATATTATCAAAAATAGTGATGATATTAATGAAATACACGAAGACGCAAATGATGTAGTTATCGCGTCACAAAACTTACTTGAGATAGTAAATGGTATACTAGATATAAGTAAGATTGAAGCAGATAAAATGGAAGTCGTTGAAACTGATTATAATTTTAAAGAAACTTTAGAAGAACTTAAGAAATTAACAGAAATTAGAATAGGTGAAAAAGAAATTGAATTAAGATGTGACTTTGCAGTTGATTTACCTGATAATTTATATGGTGATAAAGGTAAAATAAAGCAGATTGCTACTAATCTACTTACTAATGCAGTTAAATATACAGAAAAGGGTTTTATTTATTTCAATGTAAGTGCAATAAATGAAAAAGATGAGTGTAAATTACAAATAACAGTATCTGATACAGGTAGAGGAATAAAAAGAGAGCAAATGGACAAGTTGTTTACTAAATTTAATCGTCTTGAAGAAGATATGAATACAACAATAGAAGGAACAGGTTTAGGGCTTGCTATTACAAAATCATTAGTAGAATTAATGGGTGGTAAAATAGTAGTACATTCAACTTATGGTGAAGGATCTAAGTTCACAGTATTTATTAGTCAAAAAATATCAAATGGAAATATTTCTAAAATAGAAGAAAAAGACCAAATAATTACATTTGATAACAAAAGAGTATTAGTTGTTGATGATAATGCTTTAAATATAAAAGTAGCTAGTAAAGTTTTAAAAAATTTTAACCTAAATATTGATAGTGTGATGAGTGGAAAAGAGTGTTTAGATAAAATTAAGAATAATGAACAATATGATTTAATACTTATGGATATAATGATGCCTAAAATGAGTGGAGTAGAAACATTAAAACAATTAAAATTAATTCCTAATTTTAATACACCTGTAGTTGCTTTAACTGCTGATGCAATACAAGGAAAATTTAATAAATATATAGAAGTAGGATTTATAGATTATTTATCAAAACCAATACAAAATCATGAATTAAAAAGAGTATTAAATAAGTGTTTAAACGGAATAAAACTAGAAGAAAAAATAACAGAAAATGATCCAAATATTCATAAAGTTATAACAATTGTAGATAATGATATTGAAATATTAAATAAAAAATTAGCAGAAATGAATGATACAACAACTGATGATAACAAAGGTAATGTTGAAAAGTGATAGTAATTAAAAAAATAACAGAATTATCACATGATTATAAAATTAAATAATAACAAAATAATATAGATTATGTAATTGACATTATGATGAGCTATTAAATTAATGCAACTAATATAATTAAAAAATATTTATAAGACTAGGGTTATCTAGTTTTATTTTTTTTATGTAATCATATTATTTAATAATGGAATCTAAAAGAACTTAGTAAAATTTGATAAAATAAGTGATATATTTAACAAAAAAAGAGTGGAGAAAAACTCTAGAAAAAACTTTAATACGTGAACTAAACGAATAAGTTGAAATAAATGTAAAAGAATATGATTTAATGAATAAAGAAAAAAATATTCAAATAAAATTTTTAATAGATAGTAATATAAATTTTGATTTTAGAAAAATATTAAAAATAAATAAAGTTACTATTCAATTTGTTATGTGAAAAATACTTAGAAACTTTGTTTTTGATAATTTAAATATTATTATCAAATTTAAGATTAATTGAAAGTTTTACTTAACTTTACAAAATGAAGGGGGAATAATATGAATTATATAATTAAACATAAATTTAAAAGTAATAATGAGAAAGAAAAGAAAGAAAAAATAAACAATATTTTAGCTAGGCTAATATATAAAACTGATTCTAAAGGCTAAAAAAAGATATGTGTTATGTTTAAGAAATTTTATAAAACTTTTAAAAGGAGGATATTATAAAAAGCATTATGGATGCTAAGGAAATGGTTGGTTTATATGTTAGAATTTCTGAACAAGATAAAATAAAATTAACTAAAACACAATTAAGTAAAAGCATTGAAAATCAGTTAAAAATGTTAAAAGCAGAATGTAAAGAACGTAACTGGTTTATTGTTGATGTATACTGTGATGAAGATATTTCTGGTGCGGATAAAACTAGACCAGAATTTAATAGAATGTTAAAAGATTGTGAAAATGGTAAAATAAATGTTGTACTTTGTAAATCTCAAGATAGGTTTGCTCGTGATATAGAAATAATAGAAAAATATATTCATGATAAATTTATAGAGTGGGGAGTTAGATTTGTAACAATAGTAGATCATGCAGATTCTAATGATCCAAGCAATAAAAAAAATAGACAAATAACAGGTCTTACAAATGAGTGGTATTTAGAAGATTTATCTAATAATATCAAAAAAACATTTAATATTAAAAGAAAATGTGGGGATTTTGTAGGTAGTTTTGCCCCTTTTGGATACTTAAAACAAAGAGATATTAATAATGTTATACATTTAACAATTGATCCTATAGCTAGTGAAATTGTTAAAAGAATATATAATGATTATATTAATGGATTAGGACTTAGAACTATAGCAAAAAATTTAAATGATGATAAAATATTGAGTCCATCAGAATATAAATGGAATAATGGAGAATATATTAATATTCCAACAAAAAAGTATGAAGATTGTGTACTTTCTAAATCTGGAGGATATGTTATTAAGTTTAGTTATTTTAATGAAAATTTAAAATCAGGAACGATTATAAATCATATTTGTAAAATTAAACTTAATAATAATTTAATAAAAAATGTAGAATTCAAATTAAATAAATCAAATTCTTTAAATATTTATTATACAACTTTTGATATAGAAGAATCAGAAATAACAAATACACTTACTACTGATATTTGGACTAAAGTAGATAGTGTTATTCCTAGTAATGTTAAATATATTTGGTGCTTATATAAAATAAATAAAAAATATGAAGAACTATTTACTTCTTTTGAACTTAATATAGAAAAAAATCAAGATAGAAGTATAATAAATTTAGAAAATTTTGCTTATATAAATAGAGAAAAATTAGCATGTTTTAAAAAAGAAATTAGGTATATAAGCTTATGGTCTAAAAGAACTATTGAAAATATATTATTTAATCCAGTATATATTGGTACTTTAGTACAAGGAAAAACAACTACAGTTAGTTATAAAAATCACACTAAAATAAATTTGCCAAAAGATAAATGGCACATAGTGGAAGATGCACACGATCCAATAATTGATATAGATACTTGGAATAAAGTACAATATAGAAAAAATAAAAGATTAAGATGTAGTCAAAATAAAATAGTTAATAATTTTAGTGGGATACTTAAATGTTCTTATTGTGGTAAAACTTTTATATCAACTAAATGTGGAAGAAGTTATAATAAAAATCAAGTTAGTTATTATGTTTGTACTGATAGATCAACTAAATTTTCTAATTGTATTAATAATAAACAAATTAGAAAAGATGAATTAGAAAGTATAACTATTAATGAAATAAATAAATTAATAACTACTTATAGAGATAATGAAAAAATGTGCAAGTTATATAATATATTTAAATTAAATGATGATAAATTTAAATTGAAATTAGATGCTTTAGAACTTGAGAAAAAAGAATTATTAAAATCAAAATTAAAGAAAGAAAAATATAGTAAAGAACTATATGAAAGTAAATTAAATGGATTAATAGATACAGATGAATATTTTACATTTAAAGATGAATATAAGGAAGAGATAGAAAAGATTAACGAAAGATTATCTATAATAGATATTGAAATAAACTTAATGTATGAAAAAAGAAATAAAATAGAAAATAAAGATTCTATAATTAAAAAATATAATAAAATAGAATCTTTAACTTATGAAATAGTACATGAATTTGTCAGTGAAATAAGGATTGGTATAAAAGAAAATAACAAAAGAAAAATTGAATTCCTATGGAATTTTTAAAAAAGTTAGATTACTTTTAAGGAACATCGTAGTTATCCTTGGTATCCACCATAATAATACATAAAATCACTCCTTACTCACTATATCATATTAGTATATATTTTTTTTGTTAATTAAAAATACCTATATATTGAGTATTTTCACTATTTATGATATCATTATAAAGAGGATAGGTGATAGTAATGTTTAAAAAAATTAGAAACATTTTTTTAGATATGGATAAAACATTATTTTTTGTGTCACTTATTATGATTATATTTGGAACATTCAATATTGTTACTGCATCTAGTCGTGAGGCAGTAGTAAATATGGGAGCAAATGTATTTTATTATTTTTATAGACATAGTATTATTTTAATTATAAGTTTTATTGCATTTATAATAATGATTGCAACAGATACAAAAAAGTATTCAAAGTGGATGCCTTACATATACGTAGTTGTAGTGGCACTTAATTTATACTTGGTAATAAGAGGCCTTAAATCAAGAATATCAAATATTGATACCAGCACAAGGGGTGCGGATAACTGGATAAATCTGGGCTTTTTTAAACTTCAACCAAGTGAAATAGCAAAACCTGTTTTAATAGTGCTATCATCATTGCTTTTTTCAATGAATGATAAATTATTCAAAAAAACTAAAATTAAACATACAGAACAATTAGGAAAAATACTTTGTTTATGTTTAATTATACCAGCCCTTGTATTTTTTCAAAAGGATGCTGGAACTGCGATTATATTAGGTGGCATTTTTATGTTTATTTATTTCGCAACTTCAGTACCAATAAAGGAAAAATTTAAATCAATACTTATTATTGGTGCAATAGCAGCAGTTGGTATTTTTCTTATGGTTACTTTTAGTGGAGGCTTTTTAACAAAGGCACAAGAATCAAGATTTGATTATTTTAATCCATGTTCAAAATATGAAAAAAGTGGATACCAAATATGTAATGCTTATATAGCAATCAATAATGGAGGTTTAAATGGTTTAGGGATGGGTAAAAGTACGCAAAAATATTCTTATATTCCAGAACCACATACAGATATGGTATTTGCAATAATTGCAGAAGAACAAGGAGTTCTTAAATGTTCATTAATATTTTTAGGTTATGCGGTAATAATACTAAGAATACTTAATTTAGCTAGTAGAGTAAAAAAACTATCACATAAATATATTTGTATTGGAACTGCTACATACATGTTCCTTCATATATTTATAAATTTAGGTGGACTTTTTGGAATAATACCATTAACGGGAGTACCACTTCCATTCCTTTCATATGGAGGAAGTTTTACACTTTCATTTATAGCAACCCTTGGTATTATACAAAGAATTCATATAGAAACCAAAAATGAAAAAATAAAGGTTGCTTAGTGCTTGCATATTTAATAAAAATAGTGTATATTATTATTGTACTTATTTCTTGGTTACGAAATACTCCAATTTGTTACTAGGAATTAAGCAAATATATATGAAAGGAGAAAATTTATGGCAATTACAAAAGAAAGAAAAGCAGAATTAGTTAAAAAATTTGGAAAAGATGAAAAAGATACTGGATCTATTGAAGTACAAATTGCAATTTTAACTGATGAAATTAATGCTTTGACTGAACACTTTAAAACACATAAACAAGATAATCATTCTAAAAGAGGATTACTTCATAAAGTTGGTCAAAGAAAAAGCTTACTTAATTATTTAATTAAAAACGATGTTACTAGATATCGTAAAATAGTTAAAGATTTAGGATTAAGAAAATAATTGAAAAAACATGGACACTCTTTTTTGAGTGTCTTTAATTTGAGAAGGCTAAGTATAAACATAGATAATATTTATTTAATATAAATATAGATTAGTTAGAGTAAAAATTTATAAGAAAAGTTGATAGATTATTTGTGTTATATATTTATAGATATACGAAAGAAGTCTATTATAATATTAAATAAATTAAATAGCAAAATAAAAAAATATTTATATAGATAATGGAGGAAGTAATGAAAAAAGTATTTAAATTAAATTTTAGGGGAAGAGAATTAGTTGTAGAAATTGGGGAACTTGCTAAACAGGCAAATGGAGCATGTTTAGTTAGATATGGCGACACTGTAATATTATCTACTGTTGTAGTTAGCAAAACTGCTAATGTATTAAGTGACTTTTTTCCACTTATGGTATTATACCAAGAAAAATTATATTCAGTAGGAAAAATACCAGGTGGATTTATAAAAAGAGAAGGTAGACCAACTGATTCAGCAACACTTGCAGCACGTATGATTGATAGACCTATGAGACCAATGTTTCCAGAAAACTTCAGAAACGAAGTACAAATTGTCAATACAGTATTATCAGTTGATCCAGACAATTCACCAGAACTTACTGCAATGTTTGGTTCATCTTTATGTACAAGTATATCAAAAATTCCATTTGATGGACCAATAGCAGGTGTTAAAGTTGGAAGAATTAATGGTCAATTTATAATAAATCCAACAGTAGAAGAATCTGAAATATCTGATATAGATTTAACCGTTGCTGGAACAATAGATGCTATAAACATGGTTGAAGCTGGTTCAAAAGAAGTATCAGAAGAAGATATGTTAGATGCTTTGATGTTTGGTCATGAAGCAATAAAAGAACTTTGCAAATTTGAAAAAGAAATCATTGATGAAGTTGGCCAAGAAAAAATGGAATATGAAATCCTTGAAATATCTGATGATTTAAAGAAAGAAATAAGCGATTATTGTAGTAAAAGATTAGATGAAGCATTAAGAATTAAAGATAAATTAACAAAATATAATACTATAGATTCTCTTGAAGAAGAAGTTGTTAATAAATATGAAGAAGAAAATAGTGATTTAGACAATGAGGAACTTACTAAATTACTTACTAAAGTTAAATTAGTGTTTGGTGAAATTGAATATGAATTATTTAGATCTATAGTAGTTAAAGAAAAAATACGTGCTGATGGACGTTCAATGACTGAAATTAGACCAATATCTACTGATATAGATTTATTACCTCGTACTCATGGTAGTGCACTCTTCACTCGTGGTGAGACTCAAAGTTTAAGTGTAACTACACTTGGAGCACTAGGAGAACATCAAATATTAGATGGATTGGATTTAGAAACAGAAAAAAGATTTATGTTACATTATAATTTTCCACAATTTTCAGTTGGTGAAACAGGAAGATATGGTGCACCTGGAAGACGTGAAATTGGACATGGGGCACTAGGAGAAAGAGCACTTCTTCAGGTAATTCCAAGCGAAGAAGAATTTCCATATACAATACGTGTTGTATCTGAAATACTTGAATCTAATGGTTCGTCTTCACAAGCTAGTATATGTGCTGGTTGTATGAGTTTAATGGCAGCAGGAGTTCCAATTAAAGCTCCAGTTGCTGGAATTGCTATGGGACTTATTACTTATGGCGATGATTATACAATTTTAACAGATATTCAGGGTATGGAAGATCATTTAGGAGATATGGATTTCAAAGTAGCAGGTACAGAAAATGGTATATGTGCTTTACAAATGGATATAAAAATAAAAGGAATAACAAAACAAATATTAAAAGAAGCCCTCGCACAAGCAAAGGTTGCTCGTATGGAAATTTTAAATAAAATTAAGGCTCAAATCCCTGAACCTAGAAAAGAAGTCAGTAAATATGCTCCAAAAACTTGTGTATTTATGATAGACCCTCTTAAAATTAAAGAAGTTATTGGTAAAGGTGGAGAAACTATTACTAAAATTATACTTGAAGCAAGTAATGTTAAAGCAGTTAATGATGTAAATGCTGTTAAAGTAGATTTAGAAGATGATGGTAGAGTAGTTATATATCATACAGATAAAGAAATAATTGAGAAAACAGCTAATATGATTAAAGATATAGTTAGGACACCTGAGGATGGGAAAATATACAATGGTAAAGTAGTAAAAATAATAGATTCAGGTTGCTTTGTAGAATTATGGCCAGGATGCGAAGGTATGGTTCACATATCTGAACTTAATACAGAAAGAGTTGAAAAAGTAACTGATGTTGTTAAAGAAGGCGATGAAATTATCGTAAAATGTTTAGGATATGATAAAAAAGGAAGATTAAATTTATCTAGAAAAGCAGCTATTAAATAGTTGCTTTTTAAATCTAAATATATTGAATTTTATCAAAAAAAATAAGAGAATTTTTAATTCTCTTTTAATATTTCATATATATCTTTTGGATCTTTAATATATTCTTTATGTTTAATTAATTCAATAGATTTCTTATTATTATAATAAGGTTTAATATGCATGTGATAATGTTTTACTTCTTGAACATCGCCATTATTTTGAAGAAGAGAAATTCCGTCACAATTAAGCTTTTTTTCTAGCATTTTTTTAATTATTTTAGAAGTATTATTAATAGCTAATAAAGTATCATTATCAATATCATCTAAATCTTTAAAATGTTTCTTAGGTATTATTAAAGTATGTCCATTACTATCAGGATTAATATCTAAAAAAGCAAGTGTTTTATCATCTTCATAAATTTTTAAACAAGGAATTTCACCTTTAACAATTTTACAAAATATACAATCCATATAACCATCTCCATACTAATTTTATCAAATATAAATTTATTTTTCAATAAAAAAAGAGATAAACTCTTTTTAGTGAATACTGCGAATATCCATCAATATTATGAGTATAAAAAACAATCTTTATACTAAAATAAAGATAGATTTTTCTATTCTTTTTTAGTATAATGAAATAGGTGATGAGAGTGAAAAATTTGAAAATAGAAAATTTAACTGTACTAGTTGATGGAAAAACCATATTAAAAAATTTTGATTTAGTAATAAACGAAGGAGAAATACACGTATTAATGGGTCCTAATGGTATAGGTAAAAGCACACTTACTAAAGTTATAATGGGAGACCCAAATTACAAAATTGAAAGTGGGAAAATATATTATAATGATAAATTAATAAATGACATGAGTGTTGATGAAAGAAGTAGACTTGGTATATTTTTAGGAATGCAATTACCACTTGAAATAGAAGGAGTTAGTAATGCTGATTTTTTAAGAAGTGCGATAAGTGTAAGAGAAAAGGAAAATTTTAAATTATTTGAATTTATAAAAGAATTAGATAAAAATATAGAAAAATTACAAATGAAAAACGATATGATACATAGAGGAATTAATCAAGGCTTTAGTGGTGGAGAAAGAAAGAAAAACGAAATACTTCAAATGTATATGTTAAAACCTAGTTTAGTTATGTTAGATGAAATTGATTCTGGTCTTGATGTAGATAGTTTAAAAATAGTTGGGAATAGTGTTATGGATTACTTTAATGAATATAAACCAGGTATGCTTATAATTACACATCATGATAAGTTACTTGATTATATTCACCCAACATATATTCATGTAATTAAAGATGGAAAAATAGTAAAAACAGGAGATTATACACTTGCTAAAGAGATAGAAGAAACAGGGTTTGAAAATATAAATAATAAAAAAAATAATTTAACTAGTGCATGTAACATAAGAGGAAATGTAAATCATGAATAAAATAAAAATAGTTAATGATAATTTAGAAACCATTAATATTAATAAAGATATAAGTGTAGAATACTATGAGCAAAACTGCTTATTCGGTATAAATGAAATAAAATTAAGCATCACCAAAGATAGTGATTTAGATATAGAAATAAATTTAAAAAAAGAAACTAGATTAAATTTTAATATAAATATAAAAGATAATGTTACATTAAATTTAAATATATTGACAAAAGGAAAAGTAGGAAAAATAAAATACACATATAACTTGAATGAAAATAGTTATTTAAGTGTATTTAAATTTCAAAACATAGATACTATAAAAGAAATGGTAACAGTTAATCTAAATGGATTAAATTCTAAGGTTGATTATAATTTTAAAACTATAAGTAATAACAAAGAAACATATGATTATAATATATTCCATAATAATAAAAACACAATTAGCAATATTAAGAATAATGGAGTTTGTATTGATAATGGTGAAATTATATATCAAGTATCATCATTTGTTCCTAAAGATATTATTAATTGTATAGTAAATCAAAACAATAGAATAATAAATTTAACTGATAATAAATGTGAAATAAAACCAAATCTTTATATAGATACAAATGATGTTGAAGCTAATCATTCAGCACTTATAGGAAAATTTAGTGATGAAGAAATATTTTATATGCAAAGCAGAGGTATTGATTACTATACAACATTAAAATTACTAATTACTGGCTTTTTAACAAGTGATATGAAAAATAAAAAAATATTAAAGGAGATAAATAAAAATATTGATTTGTATTGGAGGTGAATATGAATAGAGAAGATTTTAATATGTTAAATAAAGATATAATTTATTTAGATAATGGTGCGACTTCATTAAAACCTTATATATTAAGTGAAAGTATAAGTGATTATTATAATAATTATAGTGCGAACGCTCATAGAGGAGATTATGATATAAGTCTTAAAGTTGATATGATGTATGAAAATACAAGAGAGTTAGTTAAAAATTTTATAGGAGCAGAAGACTCAAGTCAAATAGTATTTACAAATAATGTAACTGATTCTTTAAATAAAATAGTATTTGGTTATTTCAAAAATTATCTAAAAAAAGGTGATGAAGTATTAATAACTAAAGCTGAGCACGCATCTAATGTACTTCCTTGGTTTGAATTAAGTGAGGATATCGGAATTAAAGTAAATTATATAAAATTAGACGAACATTTAAAAGTAACTATAGATAATGTAAAACAAGCAATAACACCTAATACTAAAGTAATAAGTTTAGCACACATAACAAACGTTGTAGGTGATATTAGACCTATAAAAGAAATAATTGAGATTGCACATAAAAACAATATAAAAGTAGTAGTAGATGGTGCTCAATCAGTACCACATATGCATGTTGACGTAACTGATTTAGATGCTGATTTTTTAGCATTTTCAGCACATAAAATGTGTGGTCCAACAGGACTAGGTGTATTATATATAAAAAAAGATTTAATTAATGATATAAAACCTATAATATTAGGTGGTGGTATGAATGCATCATTCGAATTTGATGGTAGTCGTGAATATAAAGAAATGCCATATTTACTTGAAGCAGGTACACCTAATATAGCAGATGTTATAGGCTTTGGTAGTGTTTTAAACTACTTATCTAAAATAGGTATGAAAAAAATAGAGGAATATGAGAGGGATTTAAGGAATTATGCAATAGAAAAATTTAAAAAAATTCCTAACATAATAATTTATAATGAAACGAGTGAAAGCTCAATAATAACTTTTAATATTAAGGATATATTCGCACAAGATTTAGCTATTTATTTGAATAAATATAATATATGTGTTAGAGCAGGTAATCATTGCGCTAAAATCTTAAAAGATGAGTTAGGTATTAAAAATACTTGTAGAATAAGTTTTTATTTTTATAATACAAAAGAAGAAATAGATAAACTAACTGATGTGTTAAGTAACCCTAATATAAAAGATGAAATAATTATCTAAATAAATAAAAACAAGGTATGGTTATATTCATATCTTGTTTTTATAATATTTTATTTAAATAATTATACTATCTAAATTTTTTAATTATTTGAAAAATTTTATTTTGTGCTTCAATTAATTCTTTGTTTTCATCAGTTAATTTATTATTTTCACTAGATAACTTATCATTTTCTTCAATTAAACTTTGATTATTATTTTTTAATTCTTCATTTTCATTTGTTAAACTGTTTACTTGTTCTTTTAATGCTTTTAATTTACTCATTTTTTCAGATAGATTACTTGGATTAAAATTATTGCCATTTGAAGATAAAAACTCATTCCAAGCAAAAACGATTCCAAATAAATATGAATTTTCAAATAAATTTATATCAATAAATTTATTATTAGCTATAGCTTCAATAATTGTATCTATTAATGAATTTGATTCGTTTTTATCTGCAACATTTTCTTTCATTTTATTAATTGCGTAACATAAATCATTTGAAACGTCTATAGAGCAATTAAGATCTTTTTTATATAATTTTAAATTATTTACTTTATATCCTTTTTCTTGAAGATTTAAATATATATTTTTAAAATAATCAGTATAAACATTAGATACAGCTATAGTACTTACCAATGTTATTTCTTGAAATTTTATTATATCTTTGTATTTTTCAATAAAACTATCATAGTTATCATATATTTGATTACTCATAGGTGCATAATCTCCATTGTTTTTAACTAAGCATAATACACCTATCTTTTCATCAGACAACTTTTGAACAATTATATAGTCGTAATCTTTACAAAATTCATTAACACCATAAGTTCTTTCTTTTTCATATTTACAAACAAATTCTATATCTTTAATTCCTAATTTAATATTTTCAGTAAAATGTGAAACTTTATTTATGATATGTTTAGAAAAAAGAAGATTATAATCAATTATTCTTTCATTATGAAGTTTATGTATTCTATTTGGATTTTCCACTAACATTTGTAAAAGGTCAAATGAATTAGTACTATTAAATAATCTTGTACTAATCAAATAATTTATATTTATTCCAAGTAAATGAGCTAAAGTACTATTATTAATTGAAAAATTTATAACTTGACCATTTGATAGGTATAATTTAAATCTTCTATCCTCATAATTTGAATTTAACATGTAATCAATAATATTTTGTATTTTCTCAAATAAATTTTCTAACTCAGCAAGTTTTAAATTCATAATAATTTCCCCCTTTGAAACAATATATATAATACTACAAAAAAACAAAATGTCAAATTCATGGTAATTTATGGTACAATGTTAAGTATTTTATGGCACATTTTTAGCAAAAAAAATGTGTTATAAAATGATTGTACCAAATTTCTAACGAAGC
>CANRPA010000002.1 GCA_947632395.1 uncultured Bacilli bacterium
CTTCAGGGGGTTTTGGTTGTGTGTTCTTCACATTTTTAAAATATGCATTTTAAAGTTTCTAACGAAACGCTTGGTAAAGAACACCTGGTATGTTTACCATACCATTATAAGTATAAATTAAAATTTACAAATAGTCAAGTGATTAATCTAAATTTACTGAATCATTTAACAATTTTACAAGTTTAGGATAATTATTAATCTCATTATTTTCTAAAATTTTATTGGAATCTTCTTTTGCCCTAACTAATATATTAAAATCCGTTTTAAAATTAGCTAATTTAAAATTCATATCCCCACTTTGTCTTACACCAAATAAGTCTCCACTACCTCTGAGTTTAAAATCTTCTTCACTAATTTTAAATCCATCTGTAGTTTTAGTCATTACATCTAGTCTTTCTCTTTCTTTATCGCTTATAAGAGCACAATAACTTTGAACATTATTTCTACCTACTCTACCTCTTAATTGATGTAACTGTGAAAGACCAAATCTATAGGCATCAAATATTACTATCATAGTAGCATTCTTTACATCCACTCCTACTTCTATGACAGTTGTACTAATAAGTATAGTTATTTTACCTTCTTTAAATTCTTCCATTACTTTGTCTTTTTGATCTTTACCCATTTTTCCATGAATTACACCTATTTTACATATTTTACCAAATGCAGTTGTCATTTTTTCTTCTAATTCATTTACATTTTCTAAATCTATTTTATCTGATTCTTCTATTAATGGTGCGATTACATATATTTGATGTTTGAGTTTTATCTCCTGTAACATAAGTAAAAGTACATCCTTTATATCTTTATTCTTTTTAAGTATAGTTATTACTTCTTTTCTTCCACTAGGCATTGTCTTTATGCTTGATACATCCATATCACCATATATTGTAAGTGCATATGTCCTAGGTATTGGGGTTGCTGATAAATATAATATATCTGGAGTTATACCTTTATTCTTTAAATTACCTCTTTGATTTACACCAAATCTATGTTGTTCATCTGTTATAACTAAGCCTAAATTATTGTAAATAACATCCTCACTAAATAAAGCATGTGTTCCTATTATTATATCAATCTCTTTGCTTTGAAGTTTTTTATATACATCCTTTTTTTCTTTATTTTTTAAACTACCTGTGAGTATTTCTATATTTATATTATAATTTTTAAATATGTTTTTCAAATTTGATAGATGTTGATAAGCAAGTACTTCTGTAGGAGCCATTAAAGCGCCTTGATATCCACTTAAATAATTTATATATAAAGCAATTATTGCAATGATAGTCTTACCACTACCAACATCTCCTTGAACAAGCCTATTCATTCTATTTATACTATTTAATTCTTCATATATTTTATTTACACATAATGTTTGATCTATAGTCAATTTAAATGGAAGTTTTTCTATAAAATCGTCTACATATTTTTTATCTACATTTCTATTTAAACCTATTTTATTACTTTTATTTAATTTTAAACTATTCATTTTTAACATAAATAAAAATAATTCTTCATACTTTAAATAGTTTTCAGCTTGCTTTAATTCATTAGTATTTTTAGGATTATGTATTATTTTAATTGAACTTTTCTTATCTATTAGTTTATATTTTTCTTTCAAATAATCTGGTACATATTCTATTACATCAAATTCTTCTACCATTTTTATAAAACTCTTTATTTGATTGCTACTTATGCCATTAATGCTATGATATATAGGCTCTATTACAGGAATATTTGGTAATTTTCCAAATCTAATATCACTTGCAGTAACACTATTATGTATTTTATCAAATTTGCCTATTACTGTTATGATACTTCCTATCTTTATTTTATCTTTTAAAAATGCTCTATTAAATATAGATATATTAAGTAAATAAGAACCTATATTTAATTTAAAAGTCATTTTATTCATTTTTTTATTAAAATAAAATACACTAGGATTATTCTCTACTATTCCATCTATTATTATTTTATCATCATCAATTAGTTCGTTTATATTACTTCTTTTTATTAAATCATATTTAAATGGATAATAGTTCATTAAATCATTTGTAGTTTTTATTCCGACACTTTCTAATATTTTAGCAGTCTTAGGACCAATTCCTTTTAAATTAATTATTTCCATATTAACTCTAAATAATCTTTGATATTATTCCAAATGATAATATCATCATAATTATTGAAGCAACAAATACTCCAAGTAAAGCGGCAAGAAATGAATTTTTCTTATTTAATCCAAGAACGCTTGCTATTAAACATCCTGTCCATGCACCTGTTCCAGGAAGTGGAATACCTACAAATAATACTAATCCTAAATATCCAAATTTTTCTATTTGAGATTTATGTTTATCTACTTTTTTATCTAACCATAAAGCAATACCTCTAATTTTTTTATGCTTACTACTTCTCATCTTATCCAATATTTTTGTAATAAACCATAAAATAAATGGTATTGGTATTATGTTTCCTATTATACAAATTATATAACTTACTATAGGGTTCATGTGCAAAAGAGATGCTGCTAATAAACCTCCTCTAAGTTCAAGTATTGGACATAATGATATTAAAAATACTATTAATTCTTTCATAAATGGAATTGTTGCAAGTGTTCCAAAACAACCTACTATTCCATTAACTATTTTTTCTGCCATATTGATACCTCCTATATAAGTATAACATGATTATAACTTTTTTTTGATAAATTTTTACTTTTTTAATTTTTTTTAGAAAAATATATTGACAAAACATCAATTTTAGATTAGTATATATGGTACCAATTCGGAATTACGAATTGGCGCTAGTATCACACTAGCCAACCCCTTTTTATTCTTTTATAGGAACTGCTCAGGGGGCAGTTTCTAATTTTTTTTTGTAAAAAAACTTTATAAATTTAAATCTATAAAGTTTACAATTATATCATTAGAAACATATATATAGTCTGAATTTATATATATGTTTTTTTCATCTTCCAACAATTTATTTTCTTTAAGTAAAGTATTTACTATATCTATACTCTTTATATCTAAATTATATTTTTCTTTAAATGATAATTTATTTATTCCTTTTATTTTTCTAAACCCTAATATAAATTCATTTTCTATCTTTTCTTTTTTTTCTACTAAATGTTTATCTTTCACATAGTTACCTTTTAAATATTCATTTAATCCCCTAGTATTATCATATCTTACATTATCTATATAACCAGAGGCGCCCATACCAAATCCATAATACTCTTCGTTGTTCCAATATGTTAAATTATGTTTAGATTGATATCCAGGTTTAGAAAAATTACTAACTTCATAATGATTATATCCATTTTTTTCTAGTTTTTTACATATTAATTTATACATATCATAGTCTATATATTCATCTATATTTTCTGTATTATCTATATATAATTTTGTATTAGGCTCTATTATAAGTGAATATGTTGAAATATGACTTATATCCAATTTCAAAAATAAATCTAAATCATTATTTAATTCCTCTATAGTTTGATTTTTTAAAGCATATATTAAATCTATATTTATATTTTTAAAACCTATAGTTTTTGCTATAGATATTTTATCACTTACCATCTTTACATCATGTTTTCTATTTAAATATTTTAAATATTTTTCACTAAATGCTTGTATACCTATACTTAACCTATTAACTCCATTTTTGTATAATAATTCTAATTTTTCTTTAGTTATATTTTCTATATTGCACTCGAAAGTAAATTCTATTGTTTCACTAAATTTTAATATTTTTAATATATTAAATAATTTATTTAACTGTTCTATAGAAAGAGAACTAGGTGTACCACCACCTATATATATAGTATCTAATACTTCACCTTTATATTTTCCTTTTATTTCTTTTTCTAAGGCATTTAAATATAAATTTATCCACTCATTATTTTTTAATAATTTACAAAAATCACAATAACTACAAATAGAATCACAAAAAGGAATATGTATATATGCTGATTTAATCATTATTTAAATTTTCCTTGTTTATCTCTTTCTTGATTTTCATATGTATTATTGCCTTTTTTCAAATTATTCATGCTATTTTGTTTTAATTTTTTAGATATTTCATTTAATGTTTCTTTACTTATATTAGGAATTTTTGGAAGTCTTTCAGCTAAATCTCTATATATTTGACTTTCACTTACATGAATAATTTTTGATATTTCATTTAAGGTATATCCTTTTTTAAATAAATCTAATTCATTTATTATTCTTGTTTTTGTTTCATCTTTATCTAATGTTAGATTATGACTATCTAATATTTTTTTTATTTCATTATATCTTGGATCTTCTTTTGGTAATTTATTATTCATGTAATGTGATACTGTATAATTACTGACATTAAAATGCTTAGCTGCATCTCTTATTGAACATTTTGTTTCAATTATGTAATCTGCTATATTACGCGCTAATTTATCTATTTCTTCTTCTGTTCTCATCTTTCACCATCCATAGAAAGTACTGCTAAGAATGCTTCTTGTGGAACTTCAACGCTTCCTACCATTTTCATTCTTTTCTTACCTTCTTTTTGTTTCTCTAAAAGTTTTCTTTTACGAGATACATCTCCTCCATAACATTTAGCAAGAACATTTTTTCTAACAGCTTTTATATCACTTCTTGCTATTGCTTTTGTACCTATAACTGCTTGAATTGGTATTTCAAATTGTTGACGTGGTATTAATTTTCTTAAATTTTCTACTATTGCTTTACCCCTATTATAAGCAAAGTCTTTATGTACTATTAAACTTAATGCATCAACCATATCTCCATTTAAAAGAATATCCATTTTTACTAAATCACTTGGTTTATATCCTATTAATTCATAGTCAAATGAGGCATAACCTTTTGTATAGCTTTTAAGTTTATCAAAAAAATCATATACTATTTCTGATAAAGGTATTTCATAATGTATATTGACACGAGTTTGATTTATATATTCCATTGATACATAATTGCCTCTTTTATTTTGGCATAATTCCATAATTGGACCTATATATTCACTTGGCACAAATATATTTGTTTTTATATATGGTTCTCTTATTTCTTTTATTTTTTGCCTTTCTGGCATTTTTGATGGACTATCTACAAATATAGTTGTATTATCAGTTAAATTTACTTCATATATAACTGATGGTGATGTAGCAATTAAATCTATTCCAAATTCTCTTTCTATTCTTTCCTGTATTATTTCCATATGTAATAGTCCTAAAAAACCGCATCTAAAACCAAAACCCAATGCTTCAGATGTTTCTGGTTCAAATTCAAGTGATGCATCATTTAATTTTAGTTTTTCAAGTGCTTCTCTAAGATCTGGAAATTTACTTGATTCAATTGGATATAATCCACAAAATACCATAGGTTTCATTGGTTTATAACCTGGTAAAGAATTAGCTGGATTATCGTTACTCGTTATTGTGTCTCCTACCTTGACATCTTCTATTTTTTTTATACTTGCACATAAGTAACCAACTTCACCTGTAACAAGTTCTTGTTTTTTTTGTATATGTGGAGTATGTACGCCAAGCTCTACTACATCATATACTGTATTGGTAGCTAACATTTTTATTTTATCACCAACACTAACTTTACCATTTACTAACCTAATAAGTGTTACTATCCCTCTATATGCATCAAAATAACTATCAAATATAAGCGCTTGAAGTTTATTTGTTTTTTCACCTTTTGGAGCAGGAACTCTTGTTATTATGGCTTCTACTAATTCTTTTATGCCAATGCCATTTTTAGCACTACATAATATTATTTCATCTTCACTAAACCCTAAAGTATCTATTAATTCTTTTTTTACTTTTTCTATATTTGCATTTGGAAGGTCTATTTTATTTATTACTGGTATTATTGTTAAATCATTTTCCATAGCAAGATAAAGGTTTGCTAAAGTTTGTGCTTCTATACCTTGTGCTGCATCTACAACTAATATTGCTCCTTCACATGCAGCAAGACTCCTTGATACTTCATATGAAAAATCTACATGACCTGGTGTATCTATTAAATGTAATATATATTCTTCATTATTATATTTATATTTTAATTGTACTGTATTTAATTTTATTGTTATACCACGCTCACGTTCGATATCCATACTATCTAAAAGCTGAGCTTGTTTTTCTCTCTCTGTTACTGCACCTGTTATATCAAGTATTCTATCTGCTAATGTACTTTTACCATGATCTATATGTGCGATTATTGAAAAATTTCTAATATTTTCTTGTTTCATTGTTTCACCTACTTATTGATAGTTTTATTTAAACATACGTGTAATATTATACTACATTATTTGTATTTTTGTAATATATATTTTGCTAGTGTTTCTTTGTCATTTACAAGTGATTTATTGACAAGTTTATTTTCTATGTCTTTAAATATATCTTTTAAAAATTTACCAGGCTTTTTATTTAACAATTTACATATTTCTTCTGCATTTATATTTATTTCAGATATGTTTTTTATATATAAACTATCAAATTTTTCATTAATTAATTTTTTATCTATACCTTTTATTTCACTTACTATTGTGGATATATAAAGTCCATATTTATATAGATTATTATAATCTAATATATTCTTGTCCATAAGTTCTTTTATTTTTTTTATAGTATCTTTTTCAGTATTATTAAATTTATATTTATCAATTGAATCTATTTGTGCCCACATACCTATTAGATATACTGTTGGAACTATTTTTTCTATGTTTTTAAGTTCTAGTACTTCTGATAATCCTAACAATTTTATGAGTTCTATCCCATACATTGAATTAGGGCTTGAAAATATCTTATCTAGTTCTTCTTTTTTTCTATAATATGATAAATTTCTAAGTAATTCCTTATTTTTTATTATTGCATCTTTTAAATCTTCATCTAAGCGAAAATTTAATACAGTAGCAAATCTTATTGCACGCAATATCCTAAGTGAATCTTCCTTTAATTTTATATTAGGATTCCCTACCATTCTTATTATTTTTTTATCTATATCTTTTTTTGCATTCATTAAATCTATTAATTTACCATTTTCATCTATACACATAGTGTTCATAGTAAAATCTCTTCTTTTTAAATCTTCATTTAAACTTTTTACATACTCTATTTTTACTGGTTTTCTATTATTTATATATTTAATATCACGTCTAAATGTTGTTATTTCAAATTTTGTGTTTTTAATCTCTAATATTACTGACCCATATTGTTCACTTTTGATTGAATCATTAAAAATTTCTTTTAATTCCTTTGGAGTTGCACTTGTGCATATATCATAATCATTAGATTTTCTTCCCATATAAAAATCCCTTGGAAAACCACCAACTATATAAGAATCATATCCATGACTATTTATTTTTTTTAATATTTTAAATACTAAATTATCCATACACAACCTCTTTTATATAAGTATTTATAAAATCAATTTTTCTTTCTATATCATTATATAATTTAAATAAATTTCTTGCTTTATCTAAGTTTTCTTTTTTATAACTTACTTTAAAATAATTATTACCACTCATATAATCATTTAAATATCTAATACCAAGTTCTAATGTAATAGTTAAAATAGAGATACCCATATTATCTATTTCTTCTTTAGTTAAATAATCTTTTATTTCATTTAAATACCCTCTACTTATAGCTTTAAATTTATCTAAATTTAAAGATGTATCATCCGCAATGCTCCTTATCATATCCCCATAATCATACAAAATTGTACTATACATGAGAGTATCCAAATCTATAACCGTACATTCTCCATTATTTATAATAACATTACTTATTTTAGTATCACCATGTATTAAACGAAGTGGTAAAACATCCAACAAATTATATATTTTATATACCATATCTTTTTTTGATTCTATAAATTTTTCTTCTTTCATTTTCATTTTTCTTTTATTATGTATAAAATCATTATATATTTTTGGAGTATTATGAAAGTCTTTTATAGTAATTTTTAGTTCATCTGTATAGTCAATTAAACTTTTTTCAAAAATTGCAAAAGATTTTCCTATTAAATATAAAATATCTATATTGTCAGTTTTATTATATGTTATTCCTTCTATATTTTTATACATTCTATAATATGAATTTTCTATTTTAATTAATGGTTGTTTATCCTTAGTATATATTAAATTTAGTGTATTTATCCCATTATTGTTAATATGATTTGTTACGTTTTTTATATTATCCATTACATCATTAGGATTTTTAAAAACATCATTATTTATTTTTTGAAATATATATTTTTTAGTATTTGTAGTTATTTTATATGTATTATTTATTTTACCATTACTTATACTTTCTATATTTATTATATCATCTATATCATAATTTTCTTTTATTAAATCTGTATAATTCATATTTACCGCCTAAATATATTATATCAATATTTTAACTTTATATAAAGAAAAAAAGCATTAATTTAATGCTTCTTTTAATTTAGATCCAGCTTTACCTTTAACTGCAATTCTTGCAGGAATTTTTACAGTAGCACCAGTTCTTGGATTACGTCCTTCTTTAGCTGGTTTTTTTTCAGCTGTGAAAGTAAAGAATCCTGTTAAAGTTACTTTTCCTTCCTTTTTTAATCCTTTTGTTACTCCACTCATGAATGCATCAAGTGCACGAGTAGCATCTGCTTTAGTTAATCCAGCTTCTTCAGCTATATAATTTACTAAATCTGTTTTAGTCATTGTTGACTACCTCCCTATCTAATTTAATAAGCTATCTTGCTTACACTTTAATATTAACACATATATCAAGTGTTTGCAACATTTTTTGATATTTTTTTTTATTTTTAACTATTTTTCATATAATTTTACGAATTTTTTTTAATAAAATTATCTATTTTGTCAAATTCACTAGTCTTTAAATTTGTTTCGCTTAACTCTTCAAATAATTTCTTTTGTTTTTTATCCAACTTATTAGGTATTACTACATTAATTACTATATACATATTACCCTTAGAACCTGAATGTAAATCTTCTACACCTTTTCCTTTTAATCTATGTTTATCACCTGTATTGGATCCTTCAGGTATTGAAAGTTTAACATTGCCATATAAAGTAGGAACTTCTTTTTTACATCCAAGCACAGCTTCTGTTATTGTTATTGGAAGTTCTAAATATATATCATTTCCATCTCTTTCATACAATGAGTGATCACGTACATTAAATTCTAGATATAAATCTCCATTAGGACCACCATTGTATCCAGCATCACCCTTACCTGCTAATCTAAGTCTATTACCTGTATCTACACCTGCTGGAATCTTTACCTCTATATTTTTATTTTCTTTTATTTTTCCAGTACCTCTACATTTAGAACAATTAGATTCATAGGTTTTTCCTTTTCCTTTACAATCTGGGCATGTTGTTCTTGTCATAAAAGAACCTAATATTGTACTTTGCTCTCTTGTTATAGTTCCATTACCACGACAAGTTGGACAAGTTTTTTCACCTTTACCACCTTTACCATGACATTCTTCACATTCTTCATATACATCTAAATTTAGTTCTTTTTTACATCCAAATACTGCTTCTTCAAATGTTAAATCAACTCTCATAAGTCTATCTGAACCACTTTGAGCGCGATTTGAATTTCTTCCACCAAAACCTGAAAAACTAGAGAAACCTCCACCAAATGATGAACCAAATATATCACTAAATATATCGCTAAAATCAAATTCTGAGAAGTCAAATCCTGCTCCACCATTCATTTGATCAAATGCTGCATGACCATATTTATCATATTGGCTACGTTTCTCAGGATCACTTAAAACAGCATATGCTTCTTGTGCTTCTTTAAATTTTTCTGCTGCATCTGGTTCTTTTGATACATCTGGGTGATACTTCTTAGCAAGGCGTCTAAATGCACTTTTGATTTCTTTATCATCTGCATTTTTACTTACACCCAATACCTCATAATAATCTTTTTTATTCATACAACTTCCTCCTTATATAAATATTTTTTTATCTATATTCTTATTGTTTAATTAATTCTTTTAATTCTTCTAGTTTTTCTTTAAACATGGACATAGCTTCTTCTATTGGTTTAGAAGTTGTCATATCTACACCAACTTTTTTTAATATATTAAGTGGATAATCATTACCACCGCTACTTAAAAATTTTAAGTAGTTATCTTTTGTTTCACTATCACCATTAAGTATACGACTGGCTATTGATAATGCACTAGATAATCCAGTTGCATACTTGTATACATAAAATGGAGTATAAAAATGTGGAATACGTGACCATTCATACCTAATATCTTCATCACTAATTACATTATCTCCATAATATAATTTATTTAGTTCATAATATGTATTTGATATTTCTTCTTCTGTAAGTGGTACACCATCTTGTTCTTTTTGATGCATTATCATTTCAAATTCAGCAAACATTGTTTGTCTAAATAAAGTAGTTCTAACTGTATCTAAAAAATCTGTTAAAAAATATATTTTATCCTCTTTCGTTTTAGCGTTTCTATACATATAATCATTTATTAAAACTTCATTTACTGTAGAAGCTATTTCCGCTAAAAATATAGGATAATTGGAATCTACATAATTTTGTTTTTTAGAATAATATGAATGCATAGAATGGCCCAACTCATGCGCCATAGTACTTACCGCATCTACTGTATCATTATAATTTAATAATAAATATGGATATGAATCATAACATCCCCATGAATAAGCACCTGATTTTTTTCCTTTATTAGGATATATATCTATCCATTTTTCATCAAATGCATGATTTAAATCATTTAAATATTTATCTCCTAATGGTTTAAGTGCTTCAAAAAGAATTTTCTTACCTTCTTCAAATTCAATATTATTTTTTGATTTTTCACACAAATCTACATATATATCGTACATATGAAGTTTATCTAAACCCAACATTTTACATCTAATTGCCATATAATCATACATAAGATTCATATTTTTATGAACTGTATCTATTAAATTTTTATACACGCTAATATCTATATTATCTGAATATAAACTTCTTTCAAGTGTTGATTTATACTTCTTTACATTTGTTATAAATGATGACTCCTTAATTTCACCAACATATGTTGATGATAAAGTATTTTTTAAACCTTTATAATAATTATACATACTTTTGAAAGCATTTTCTCTTACACTTCTATCTTTGCTTTTCATGAAATTTATATAATTACTTTGAGTAAGTTCTACTTCTTCACCATTTTCGTTTTTTATAATTCCTAAATCAATATCAGCATTATTAATATTATTAAATGTTTCAGCACAGGCTCCAAAAGCATTGAGTGCTTTTGTAAATATTTCTTCTTCCTCAAGAGTTAATGAATGATTTTTATATCTGTAAACACATTCTAAATAGAATCTATATTCTTCTAATTTTTTATTTTCTTTAATATATTCAAGTACTTTATTATAATCTTCTTTTAACATTTCTGGTTCAATAAAAGAGTAATTTTCACTTAAAGATTCATTTAATTTTTCTATCTTCATCTTTAGTGCTTTAGTATTATTATCTGTTGTATCTACATCAAAATTCATTTTTGAATATACATATAATTTAGTTATTATTCTATCTTGTTCTTCCGTTAATTTTAAGAATTCATATAAAGTACAACTATTATCCATAATATGGTTTTTATATTTTAATATTTTAGGTGTCAATTCATTAACTTTATCTATATCTTTATTTATGTCATCTTCACTATCATACATACAATTTAAATTCCATTTATATTCATTAGGTACATCTTTTCTTGTCTTATATTCCATATTTTTCTCCTTAATTTAAGAAGTTCTAGTTACCTAGAACTTCATTTTATTTTTCTTCAAAATCAGCATCCATTACATCATCTTTTTTTGACTTTTTATCTTTTTTATCTTCTTTATTGTCTTCTTTTGCTTGTTCTTCTTGTGATTTTTTTGCTGCTTCTTCATACACTTTAGTTGCAAGACTCATAGCTGATTCATTTAACTTTTCAGTTTTAGCCTTGATATCATCTATATCATCTTTTTCTAATGCTTCTTTTAAGTCTTTAATTTGTTCTTCTGCTTTTTCTTTATCTTTAGAGTCAACCTTGTCTCCTAAATCTTTTATTGCTTTTTCAGTTGCAAAAATCATTTGTTCTGCTTCATTTCTTGTATCTGCTTCTGCTTTACGTTTTTCATCTGCTTCACGATTAGCTTCAGCATCTTTTACCATCTTATCTATCTCTTCATCTGATAAATTAGTTGAAGATGTAATTGTTATTGATTGTTCTTTATTAGTTCCTAAATCTTTAGCTTTTACATTTACGATACCATTGGCGTCAATATCAAAAGTAACTTCGATTTGAGGTACCCCACGAGGTGCTGGAGGAATATTTGTAAGTTGAAAATTACCAAGTGTTTTATTATCTGCAGCCATTTGTCTTTCACCTTGTAAGATATGAATATCTACGGCTGGTTGATTATCAGCTGCTGTTGAGAATACTTGTGATTTACTAGTTGGAATTGTAGTATTTCTTGGAATTAATACTGTACATACTCCACCTAATGTTTCAATACCAAGTGAAAGTGGTGTTACATCAAGTAATACTATATCATTTACTTCTCCTGTAAGAACTCCACCTTGAATAGCAGCACCCATAGCAACTACTTCATCTGGATTAACTTCCTTAGATGGTTCTTTACCAAGTTCTTTCTTAACTAATTCTTGTACACAAGGTATACGAGTAGATCCACCTACTAAAATTACTTTATCTATATCACTTGCTTTTAATTTAGCATCCTTTAATGCTTTTCTAACTGGTTCTAATGTAGAATCTACTAAATCAGAAATTAAACTTTCAAATTTAGCACGAGTTAATGTAGTTTCATAGTTTAAATCAGCTGTAATAAATGGAAGAGAAATATCTGTTGATGTAACATTTGATAATGTTTTCTTTGCTTTTTCTGATTCTTCTTTAATTCTTTGTAAAGCCATTTTATTATCAGATAAATCTACTCCATGTTGTTCTTTTATATCATCAACTATATAATCGATAATTCTTTGATCAAAATCATCTCCACCAAGTCTATTATTACCACTTGTTGATTTAACT
The DNA here is from genome assembly GCA_947632395.1 of uncultured Bacilli bacterium. Lineage (GTDB taxonomy): Bacteria > Bacillota_I > Bacilli_A > RF39 > UBA660 > UMGS1613. The sequence goes on from CANRPA010000002.1 coordinate 13,098, forward strand.
TCAAATACACCATCTCCAAGTTCTAGTATAGATACATCGAATGTTCCACCACCAAGGTCATATACTAAAACTGTTTGAGATTCGTTTTGTTTATCAAGACCATAAGCTAGAGCAGCTGCAGTTGGTTCATTGATAATTCTTTCAACATTAAGACCTGCAATTTTTCCAGCATTTTTAGTTGCTTGTCTTTGAGCATCATTGAAGTATGCAGGAACTGTTATTACAGCACTTGTTACTTTTTCACCTAAATAAGATTCAGCTGTCTTCTTTAAATCTCCAAGTATCATAGCACTTATTTCTTCTGGGCTATATTTTTTACCATTCATTTCAACTTTTTTATCTGTACCCATTAATCTTTTGATTGAACTAATTGTTTCTGGATTTGTTACAGATTGATGTTTTGCAGTTTTACCTACAATAATTTCTCCTTTTTTTGAAGCAACAACTGAAGGAGTAGTTCTATCTCCATCAGCATTTACGATTACCTTTGCTTCTCCACCTTCATATACACATACACAACTATTAGTTGTACCTAAATCTATACCTATTGTTTTACTCATATTTATCACCTTTCCTATTCACTAACTTTAACCATTGCTGGTCTTATAACTTTATCTTTATAGATATAACCTTTTTGAAGTACCTCAAGTACTATACCAGGCTCAACCCCTTCTCTTTGCTCTACCATAATAGCATTATGATATACAGGATCAAATGGCTTATTAGCACCATCTATTGCTTTTACTTCAAAATTTCCCATAATATTTTGCATATTACAATAAATCATTTTAAATCCTTCTAAAAATTTTGAAACTTCATCTTCAAGATTATCATCATCAAGTTTTATTGCTCTTTCAAAATTATCGAGAATTGGAAGGATTTGTTTAATTAGATCTTCGTTACAAAATTTTAACATTTTAGCAACTTCTTCATCTTTTCTTTTTCTGTAATTAATTAAATCTGCCTTAGCTACTAAAACTTCATCATCTCTTTTCTTAAGTTCTAATTTTAACATTTCTATTTCTTCTTTATATTTGTTTTTTTCAAATTTTTTATTCTTTTTTTCTTGTTTTTTATCTTGATTTTCATTGCACTTACATTCATTATCGCAGCAACATTCATGTGACTCAGTACACTCGCAATTTTCATCACAAGTACACTCAGCACTACTATTTATATTATCTTCCATGAATTACCTCTTTTCTATTTTCTATCAATATTTTCTTTTATGTAATTTAAGAGAGTTACAACTCTGTCATATTCCATTCTTTTAGGACCTATAAGTGCGATAGTTCCCTCTTCACCATTTACTATATATTTTGTTTTTATAATTGTTACATCATCATCAAAATTATTCTCACTACCTATATAAATATTAATTCCATTATCTTCTTCTTTAATACTTCCTACAATATCTTTATCTTCAAATTTACTAATTATCTCTCTTATTTTATCAGCATTATTAAATTCAGGTTGCATAAGTATATTTTTTGTTCCATTTACTTTAATAGACTCGTTTGCAAAATCACTAAATGCATTATAGAAAGCATTATATAATACTTCATGTTGTTTTACATATTTTCCTATTATTGGTTTAACTTGATATTCAAGTACCTCACTCACACTATTAATACTAATTCCAACAATTAATTTATTTATTAAATCTACTGTTTGTTTTACTTCAGCTACTTCAACATGACCTGGTATATAGATATTTTTATGTTCAACATGTCCTTTATCTGTGACAACAATAGCTACTACATTATTTTCATCTATTGGAATAACCTCAACTTTTTGAACTAAATTTTCACTTGATTGTTTACCCAAAACTATTGTAGTATAATGAGTAAGTTCTGATATTATTTCCATACTCTTTAATATTATATCATTTACAATAAGTGATTTATTGTCAACTATTGTCTGTAATTTTAACATGTCTTCACTATTTAATTTTTTAGGCTCCATAATATTATCTACGTAATATCTATAACCCTTTTCACTAGGAACTCTTCCAGATGATATATGTGTTTTTTCTAATAATCCTATTTCCTCTAAATTATTCATTTCTGCTCTTATAGTCGCACTAGAACATTTCATAATATTGCAAAGCGCTTTTGAACTAACTGGTCTAGCATTTTTAATATAATCTTCTACTATTAATTTAAGCAACGATTCTTGCCTTTTGCTAATCACTATATCACCTCTATTTTTATTATATAAGTTTTTTATGATTATATAACAATTTTTTAGCACTGCCTTTCTGTAAGTGCTGAAATAAGTATAGCACTATTTTTTAGCACTGTCAATAGGTATGTGCTAAAAAATAAAAAAATAAAAAAATAAAGAAATTAATTCCCTATTTTTTTAATTTTTATAGGTAATTTTTGTTTTTCAGTAAGGAATTCCTTTACTTCCTCTAAATCTACAAGATTAGATATTTTATCCATTTTTCTAGATTTAGCTATTGCCTCATAATATTTATAAAGCCAATATGAATTTAATAATCTATTTAAATTATCATCATACCCATCTGTCTCAACTTCAAACATATTTAGATTATCATAATATAATTTCATATCAGTACCTAATCTAATTAATAGTTCCATAAGATTTTCATTACTTAATGAATTTTCAATTGGTTTTTTATACATCATTTGAGTTAATTTAGGGTTTTTATTGATTTCGCTCAATATATTTCTTATCCTTACTTTGTACATATTTTGTTCACATTTAGTCGTATTTTTTAAAAAATGTGCGATTTGTCTTGCTTCATATACATTTGAACACTTATTAAGAGCTGATGAAATATCTTTTTCTTCTAATATTCTTATTTGATTTTCATATTTTGTTCTTATTAAATTTATTTCTTTTAAATTTTCTTCAGTGAAATTTACTAATGGTGTTACTGAACATGACTCAGTATCAAATTCTACAATATCTCCTAAATATAAAAGATTTTTATTTTTGTTAGTATAATCCGTAGTTTCTATTGCAATTTTTATTTGTTTTAATATTTCTTTATGTTCATCATATATTGTTATAAATAAATCAGATACATACAATGTTTCTAAATTATTATTTTCATACGGCTCATCATACTCTATTTTTGATACAACCCCTATTTTTTTCATAATCTTCCTCCAAACAGGTGTATATATTATCATATAAAATGGATATTGTCAAGTTTTTATTTACACTTATATCCATAACTTTCATACTTTTCTTTTGTACTTTTTTTATCTTTATCAATTTTTATATCTCCAATTAAGTTTGATGTTATAACATTTTTTTCCAATTTTAAATTATATTCTTCTTTATATTCATCGATATCTTCAAAATATTCTCTAGCACTCTCTTCATTATTAAATATCATTTTATCTATTTCCTCATATGTATTATTTTTATAATTAAATATTATTTTATTATGTATTTTTATATCCTCGTAATCTTCTTTATAATTACATTCTAATTTTTTAGAACAACCACATAATGTTATTAACAAAAATAATAATATAATTTTTTTCATACTACCACCCTATTTAATATTATGAAAAAGATAAAGCAATAATTACTACTTTATCTTAAAATCATATATATGAGTGCACCAACAAATATTAATGTCATTATTATTCCGTTTATTATATCTGATTTAGTACTTTTATATTTAACACCTACTGCCATTGAAAGCAATACACCTCCAACAAGTCCACCTATGTGCGCTAAATTATTAATACTTGTAATCATAAATCCAATCATTAAGTTTAATAATATAAGAGGTATTATTTGACTCTTCATAACACCACTTAGATATACTCTATAATGATATCCAAAGTAAACTAATGAACCTAATAAACCAAATATTGCTCCACTAGCACCCACGGATATATAAGTATCTTGTAAAAATGCTAGTGTAAGTAAATTACCTATAATTCCACTACCTATAAATATTACACTATATTTTACTTTACCAAAAAAACTTTCAAGTTGTGGCCCTATTACATATAAAGAATACATATTACATAATAAATGTAAAATTCCTCCGTGTAAAAATATAGATGTAACGAGTCTATACAATTCTAGATTATTATTCATAGAATTTAAATTTACTAAAGCACCAAATTTATACAATACATTAGGGTCTAGTTCTATAAAATTACCAGATTCTAAAAATGTAAGGACAAAAAGTACTAAACTAATAGCCATAAAAATATATGTCATAATAGGTTTCTTTTTAGAAAAAACTTTTTCTGCCTTTTTAGTTTCTTCCATATTTTTTTGGTTTATTTCGTCTGTTAATTTTATAAATAATTCTAAACCTTCTCCAGTTGTATTTTCTATTTCTAATATATTAGGAAATTCATTTATTATAAATGAATATTTTTTTAAATCCTCTACATCATTTATTTCTGCACACTTTATATTGTCATAATCTTTATTTTCTAAGTTTACATTTTCACCTAAATTAACAAATATTGAAAGTGTTTGCATTTTTATAGAAAACATTTTATTCTTTATTCTTTTTAATATTTGTTTTGTTCTAAATATATCAAAATCTAATTGTTCATCATTATGTATATAACCAGAAACTATTCTTATTATTTTATAATCGGCATCTGAATTTTCTAGCCATATTTCATCTTTAGCACCGTGTAAAACAACAGGATTGTAATTTGCTTCCGTTATAAAATAATGAAGTAATTTCATTATAATTTCATCATTTTTATTTAAAGTAATATTCATAATAAATCACCTCAAGCAATTAATATTTTAATACATTTATCATAATATGTAAAGAGGTGCCATATGAAAAAAATTGTAAGATTTTTCATTTTTTTATTTTCTTGGTTTGTAGGAATGATTATATTTAAATGGAATTCACTATTCTTTAATAATTTAAATAAACCAAGTTTTTCCTTAAGTTTAAATACTATTAAATTTATTTTAATTTTTATTTATATATTAGTTTCTATAAGCATTTATTTAACAAAAGAAAAAACTTTTGAATATAAGAAAATACTAATTATAAATTATTTTTCTAATCAAGTATTTCCATTTTTATTTTTTACATTAGAAAGTATTATCTTAGGTGTTATATCTATTTTTTCTATATTAATTAGTTCTATATTTTTGTATTATGAATCAAGATCTAGTAAAGTATCTTCAAAATTGTTTATACCTTACATATTATTTAATTTATATTTATGTATTTTACTTATATTTATATTTTTTATGAATTAAAAAAGAGAAAAATTAATTTCTCTATGTATTCCCATTACCAATAACTCTTATATATGTACCAGCAGTTCTTCCTGCCTGAATTACAAAATCCAACATATAATTAACAAGCGTTAACCAAAAAGGAATTGTTATTATTAATATAGTTGGCAATAAATATTTTTTTAATTTTAAATTCTTATTCATATTATACTATATAAAAGCACGAAATAGTTTACTTAATGTAGTTTTAATATAGTAAACTAACTTTGATATATAAATACATCCACCATCTATATTTAATAATTCATTATTTTTTAATTCTACCATATTCCACCTACTAAACCTTACAAACGTTTCCACTAATTGTTCTTCTAATTGCTGAACCTAGACTTTTACCTAAATCTATTATAACAGTGATTGCACGTGTCACTGCATTTATAAGTGTTGCGCTAATTGTTGCTCCTCCAACTACATCTAATAATTCTTCTTTTCTTAATTCTACCATAATGACCTCCTAATAATTACACTTTAATGGTCTTACTAAACCATCGATAACTCCAATTATAAATGCTATACCTGCAGCTATTCCCGCAAGTATGCTAAAACTAAAACCACCGCCACTTATTTCTTTTAATTCTTCATTAGTTAAATTTTTCATATTTTAATTTTTCTCCTTTTCTAATTAGTGTATTAAATATACTTTTTTTACTTGATATATTTACAAGCAATACATTGTTATCATATTTTATATCATCTTCTAAATTTAATTTTAATATATACCTGTCTTCTAATTTTTTGATTATTTTAAAATCATATAATTTGTTGTTTATATACAATTTTTTATTTGAAAGATCACTATTTGTATACAATATTAAAACAAAATTATGATTCATATTTTTAATAACGCCACCATAACTTTTAATGATATTTATTGGTATAAAACTTAAGATTATTAATGCTAAAGGAATATATTGAGTAAAAGTTAAAATTATATGCGCAATATTATAAATCATTAAATTATCCATTTTTATAAACATTTTTTACTCCTCCTTTTTCTATTTTTACTAGATTATCAAATAAATCTAAATTGTCTAATCTATGAGAAATCATTATTATAGTTTTGTCCTTGTATACTTTAAATAATTTTTTCAAGATTTTTCTTTCTAAATCTACATCTACTTGACTTAATCCTTCATCAATTATAAGAATATTAAATGATTTTAAAAGACTTCTTGCGAGGATTATTCTTTGTTTCTCACCTCCAGATAAATTAAATCCATTTTCTTCTATAAGCATATTAAATCCTAAATTGTTATCAATTATTTCATTTAAACAACATATATCTTTTACTATATCAAGATTTTTTGAATTACTACCATCAAAAATTAAATTATTATAAAGTGTATCATTAAATAAAATTTCATTTTGACTTATATAAAGGATATTATTATTAATAGTATCAACTTTATATTTATTTAAATCTATATTATTTATAAATATACAATTATCATTTATATTATAATATTTCATTAATATTTTAAATAAAGTACTTTTACCACTACCACTTTTTCCTACTACCATTACTTTAGAATTCTTTTTAATTTTTAAATTTATATTTTTTAATATATAATCCCTATCATTATAAGTATAATTAGTGTTTTTAAATTCTATATCGCCATTTTCAAAGTTAATAATACTTCCAAACTCATCTTTTTTATAAGTTACTATATCAAGTACTCTTCTGAGAGAATTTTTAGCTTCTTTTATAGTATTATCTAAATCGATAATATTTTTTATTGGTTCTAAAAAGTATATAAGAAGTGATGAAAAAGTAAAAAGTTCTCCCAATGTAAGTTTACCATCTAAAACTAAAATACATCCTATTAGCATTATAAATATAAAACCTATATTATTTATAACATCTTTTAATAAATTTTGTTTAAAATAAACTTTTTGAAATTTAAATATATCATTTACAAACTTTTTATACTTAGTTTCAAATTTATTTATTACACTACCTTCTAAATGTAATCCTTTAATAGTTTCAAATCCACCAATAGATTCTACCATATATGAATTTGTTTCACCTTTTTTTATTTGTATCTTTTTTACATAATCATTAAATAATTTTCTAAATAAAACTATTATAATAAAATATAAAATTAATATGGCTAGTCCAATTAAAAATAGTATTTTATTTATTAGAAATAAAACTATTAATGATATAAACGTAAGTGGTAAATCTATAAAAAGTGATAAAGATACTCTGCTAATCATTTCTCTTATATTATCTAAGTCATTTATTCTAGATATTACATCTCCTGTTGTTCTATTTTTGTAGTAGTAATAAGGAAGTTTTATAATTTTATTATAAATATCTAAAGTGAGTGCAAAATCAAGTTTTTGATTAATTAAAGCAAGAAATTTATTTCTAAAATAATCTAATACTATTTTAAAAATGTATATAAGGAAAAATGTATAAAAAACTTTAAATAAATATTTTTTAGAAAATAAATTAACACCATTAATCATATACTCTGTGTAAAAACTTGTTAATATAGATAAAACAGTTATAAAAATTGATAAAATAAAGATTGATAATAAAATTTTTTTAAATGGGGTTATTAAGTCTTTTACAAATTTTAAAAGTGAAATATCTTTTTCCATGGGTAAATTCTTTATGGGGTAACCAGTTATTAATACTTCATTAAAAATTTCGTTAAACTGTTCAAATGACATTTTCTTTACTTTATCTGCGGGATCTCCTATAATTAAATATTTTTTATCAAAGTTAATTTCATATATTACTACAAAGTGTTTATAGGATTTATCAATTATAACGTTTGCTATACAAGGTAATTGAATATTAATAATATCTTTTAATTCGCATCTAATTCCCTTTGACTCAAAGCCCAAGTTAATTAAAGTTTCCTTTAAATGATATGCAGTTGTTCCTTCTTTATTTGTTTTTGTCATATCAATTAAGGTATTTTTGCGTACGTGGCCACCATAATATTTAATTATCATTTGTAAACAAGCTACTCCACAATCTTTAACTTCATCTTGCAGAACAATTGAATATTTTTTTATATTATCACCTCCTCACCTATATTATTCCATGCTGATATATCTATTTCCTTTTTTTATCATGAAAAAAATTTAAAAAAATGAAATTTCTCTCATTTTTTGCTATTAAATTTATATTTTAAATAAAAAAAAATTTAGATAATTAAATCTAAATTAATATAATTTTACAAATACACTAGTATCTTTTATTTTAAATTTTTTACTTTTATAAAATTCTTGAGCATCTGTTCTATGATTACCTGATGTAATCTCTACATAATTTATCTTATTTTCTTTTACCATTTCTTCTACTTTTTCAAATAGTTTTGATGCATAACCATTCTTTCTATAATCTTTAAGTACTCCAAAATAAGACAAGTGATAATATTTTTCATTTTTAATATATTCAAAATATTCTTCTACAACTACTGAAGCAATAACTTTATTATCATCTTTTATTACTAATACTTTATGTTTTTTCATTAATTTTTCTATTAATTCTTGTTTAATATCATAATCAAATGTTTCCTTTATATATTCAATATAACTTTTTATATCTTTTTTCTTTAATGTTTCTACTTTTTTATCCATACAAATCTACCTTCCTTTTTCATCTGTTTCAAATTGAACATACTCTGATTTAATTATAACAATTTTTTTGCTTTTTTACTAGATATTCACTAATACTACAAGAAAAAAACTGTCTAATTAACAGTTTTTTTCTAGTACTTCTTTTGTACCTTTCCAAGTTAATAACGCACAATTTTTTCTATTAGGTTGTTTTGATATATCATTATAAACTATTGCTTCTCCTAGTGCTTGTTCATCGTATTCTTCTTCGTTAATCATTTTTTCAAAATTTTCTATTATTTTTTTTGCTTCATTAACATTTTTGCCTATTAAAGTTTTTGTCATAATTGATGTAGAACTTGTACATATAGCACATGCTTCTCCATCAAATTTAATATCTTTTATTATATTATCTTCTATTTTTAATTCTAAATCTATTTCATCTATGCAACTTTTACTATTTGTATTTATACTTATATATGAACTATCGTGTGTAAGTCCTCTATTACTGGGATTTTGATAATTTTCAAGTATAATTGCTCTTTTTAAATCTGAATCCATTTTATCCCTCTTTCTAGCACTATTATAATATAGTTATTTTTTTTTTACAATAAAATTTTTAGTAATTTTTTTTTATTACCGGAATATATTTAAGTGTAGAAAGAGAGGAATAAATCATGGAAACACTTAAAGTTGGGACTAAATCAAATCCTAATTCAGTTGCAGGAGCTTTAGCTAATGTATTCAGAGAAAAAGGTAGTGTAGAAATACAAGCAATAGGAGCTGGCGCACTTAATCAAGCTATTAAAGCTATTGCAATTGCAAGAGGATTTGTTGCTCCATCTGGTAAAAATTTAGTATGCATCCCTGCATTCACCGATATTGTAATTGATGGTGATGAGAGAACTGCTATTAAATTAATTGTAGAAGCTAAATAGTTTCTCATATACTACAAATAGGTAAAAAATACTTATTTGTTTTTTTTCACTTTTAAGCTATAATATATTTGGTGATTTTATGTTTAAATATAGTGATTCAAATAAAAGATATTACACCCTTGATTATTTTTATAAGCATAAATTTAATTCTAAAGTTTTCAAAGTAAGTTTAAATGCTGGGTTTACTTGTCCAAACATTGATGGAAAAGTTGGATATGGTGGATGTATATACTGTTCTAAACTTGGCAGTGGTGAATATGCTGGAGATAAAAACAAAGATTTAAAGCTTCAATTTGATGAAGTTAAAAATATGATGTTAAAAAAATGGCCTAAAGCTAAATACATAGGTTATTTTCAGGCAAATACAAATACTTATGCTCCAATTAATGTATTGAAAGAAAAATTTGAGACTATACTTAAACTTGATAATGTAGTTGGACTTAATATTGCAACGCGTGCTGACTGTATTACAGATGAATGTCTAGATTATTTAGAAGATTTATCTAAAAGAACTTATTTAACTATAGAACTTGGTCTTCAAACTATACATGAAACTACATCAAAGTTTATAAATAGATGTCATACTTTAGAATGTTTTCATGATATGGTAATTAAATTAAGAGAAAAAAATATTAATGTTGTTGTACATATTATTAATGGTCTTCCATATGAAACAAAAGAAATGATGATTGATACAGTAAAATATTTAAGTAAATTGGATATACAAGGAATAAAAATACATATGCTTTCAATTTTAAAAAACACAAAATTAGCTGAAATATATAAAAAAGAAAAATTTAAACTTCTTACAAGAGAAGAATATATAGACATAGTATGTGATCAACTTGAATATTTAAGAGAAGACATTGTAATTAATAGAATTACAGGCGATCCTAAAGTAAGTGATTTAATTGAACCAGATTGGTTAATAAAAAAGGTTACAATATTAAATGATATTGATAAAGAGATGAAAAAAAGGAATACATATCAAGGTATTAAATATGATTCCATTTAGTTTATTTCCATCCATTCTTTAGTTTTAATTTCTATTTGTTCCTGTAATTCTTCTATTTGTTTTGATATTTTCTTTGATTCTATATTATCCATATATATTTCTTTTTTTAGTAATTCTTGATTTAATTGTTTAACTTTATCTTCTAATTTTATTATTTCGTTTTCTAATTTTTTTGTATTTTTTTCATTATTTTTAATATCTTTATTAGATATTTTTTCTTTATAGTTTACTTGTTCTAATACTTTTTTCTCTTTTTTCTTTTGTAAATATTCTTCATATCCAAACATATAATAATCTACTGTATCATTATTAAAAACAAGTAATTTATTACATACGTTTTTAATTAAATATCTATCATGACTTACTAATATTATTGTTCCTTTATAATCTTTAAGTAATTTTTCTATTTGTTCTTTATTTATTATATCTAAATGATTAGTTGGTTCATCTAATATTAAAAGATTAGGTTGACTATTTAATATTTTGGCAAGACTTACTCTAACCTTTTCTCCACCTGATAAATTATTTATTTTTTTAAATACATCATCGCCACTAAATCCAAATGCTCCTAATAAATTTCTTATTTCATTCGAGGTCATATTTTTAAAACTCGAATCTATTTCTTCGTATATTGTATTTTCTAAATTTAAATTTTCAAAATTTTGTGAGAAGTATCCTATTTCTACTTTATCACCATATACATATTTTCCTGATAATGGAGAATACTTACCTATCAAAGTTTTAAGAAGGGTACTTTTACCACATCCATTTTCTCCTATTATTCCTATCTTATCTTGTCTTTCTACATTAAATGTCAATGTGCTTAGTAATTTATCATAACCTATACCTAAATTTTTAACTTTTAATACTTCTTTATAGCTATCTACTTTAGGATTAAAATTTATTTTAAATGTTTTTTTATTTTCCTTTTTTGGTTTTTCTATCTTAACCATTCTTTCTATTTGTTTTAACTTAGACATTGCCATAGATGCTTTACTAGGTTTATATCTAAACTTATCAGCAATTTCTTGTAATCTTTTTATTTCTTTTTGCTGTATTTCATAATCTTTAAGTTGTTTTAAATAATCATCTTCCTTTTTTTTAATAAAGTAAGTATAATTGCCACTATATCTTTTAAGTACACCATATTCTACATCATATATTACATTACAGATATTATCTATTAACATTCTATCGTGACTTACTAGTATTAAACTTTTATTGTAGTTTTTTAAATATTCCTCTAACCATTCTATAGTATTTATATCTAAATGATTAGTTGGTTCGTCTAATATAAGTAAATCTGGTTTACTTAAAAGTAGTTTTATAAGTGCTAATTTAGTAAGTTGACCTCCGGAAAATTCATTTAATTTTTTATTTTTATCTAGATCATTAAAACCAAATTTTTTTAACATAGTTTCATATTCTTTTTTATATGAATATCCACCAATGTATTCATAACTACTTAGCAAATTATTATATTTATTTAGTATCTTTTCATCATATTTTGTTTCCATTATTTTTTCAATATTTTTTATTTTTTGTTCTATTTCTATTACATCTTTAAATGAATCTAATATAAATTCTAAAAGTGTTATATCTAAATTATCTTGTATTTGTTTTTGATATCCTATTTTTAAATTTGAAGAAACTTCTACTTTTAAAGGGGCATATCCATCCTCAAGTTCTATTTCACCTATTATAGCTTTAAGAAGTGTTGTTTTACCACTGCCATTTCTACCAACTAAACCTATTTTTTCATTATCTTTTACATAAAAATCTATATTCTCTAAAATAGTATTACCCTTTAAGGTAATACTACCATTACTTATTTTATAATACATAAATCAACACCTATCATTTTTATAAACTATCTTGTAAAATAGTTTTTTACTTTTTTATACAATTCAGTATAATATTTTCATTATAACTATTTTTGTAATATTTGATAATATTTGTTATTTGCAATCAAATCTTTATGTGTTCCCTTTCCAACCAACTTACCATGATCAATTACTATTATTTCATCAGCCATTTTCATTAATTCTGGTTTATGTGTAATCATTAAAATAGTATGATCTTTTTTTAAATCTTTCAAAATATTTATTATTTGTTTTGATGTATTCATATCGAGTGCAGAAGTTACTTCATCAAATAATAATACCTCAGATTTTGAAAGTAAAGTTCGTGCCAAAGCAATTAATTGTTTTTGTCCTGTTGATATATTTTCAGCATCACTAACTAATTTAGTATTATATCCATCTGGTAGGGACATTATAAAATCATGTACACCGGCTCTTTTGCAAGCATTTATTTGATGTTCTTTATTTGAATCAACTAATGATAAATTTTCTCTTATACTCATATCAAATATAAATGGTTTTTGAGTTACAATCGATACATTACTAGAATAGACTTCTTTCGAATATTTATAAATATTTTCATTATCTAATAATATTTCACCTTTATTTGCTTTATACAATCTTAATAATAATCTAAAAATAGTTGATTTTCCACTACCACTTTTACCAACGATAGCTGTAAATGATTTAGAAGGTATTTTAAAACTTACATTTTTCATTACTTCTTGTTTTTCATAAGTAAATGAAACATTTTTAAATTCTATTTCTCCCAAAATATCATCTGTTTGATTGTCTCCAAATTTTAACATATCTTTGGTTTTATAATTCAATACATTATATGCTCTGTCTACTCGCGTAGAATTATCTGATATATTATTCAAACACTCATGTAATTTATTGAAGTTTGATTCTATATTTTCATAATATCCTATTACTAAAACTAATGTTGCAACATCATATCTACCTTGTAAAATTAAATATATTAGGATAAGATATATCAAAATTTTCCCAAATCCTAAAATTGTAGGAACTAAAACATAAATATTATCATTATACTTTCTTTTTTTAAAATAATTTTTTCTCCATTGTTTTTTATAGTCATCAAGATATCCAGAAATTTCTTCTTTAATGTTAAATGATTTTATTTCTTTGTTCCCATCTAGTACTTGTCCCATTAAACCAGATATACTATCTTGATATTTTCTTTGATTCGATAAATAATAATTCTTCTTTTGTATATTTTTTCCTAAAACATATAGAGAAATGATATTTAAAATTAGTGTAACTATACAAATATATATATTTACGCTAGCAAGGATAAATAAAACAATTACTATAGTTATAAGTTCATTCAATGCATCAAATGCTTGATCTGGAATTTGATAAATTTTACCAACATCATTGAATGCTGTGTTTACTATATATGGTACTGAAATTTTTTTAGAAAAATTTTCATCGTAAGTTGTTACTTTATCCATTATCAATTGTTGAAATTTATTATGAGTAAACATTGAATTTTTTTCATAAGCAACATAATTATAATGATGACACAATACATAAAATAAACTACATCCCAAAAATACAAATATACATATTAACATTGTTTTGTAATCACTATTTGTTGCATATTCAACAATTTTTGAAGCAACAAACGGAATAAGTAAAAAAGATGAACTTCTTAGAAATGATGTAAAAAACAAATAAAACAAATATTTTTTATTATTAGCGCCTAATGAAAAATATTTTTTTACTATTAAATAATATTGCTTAATCATTATCAAACACCCCTATTCTACTTGGTGATTTTCTTGATTGTAACATTTGATAAATTTCATTTCTTTCAATCAATTGTTTATGAGTACCAACGTCATTAATTTTTCCTTTATCTAAAACAACAATTCTATCTGCTTCTTTCATTAAATCTGGTTTCTTTGTAATCATAATTATCGTATGATCTTTTTTCAAATTATTTATTAATTTAGGAACTAATTTAGCAGTATCAGGATCTAAAGCCGTCGTAATATCATCTAGTAGTAATACTTCTGCATCAGATAAAATTGTTCTAGCAATAGAAATCATTTGTTTTTGACCACCAGATATATTACTTCCGTTTTCTCTTAAAATTGTATTATATCCATTAGGTAATGTCTCAATAAATTCATGTATACCTGCTTTTTTACATGCTTCTATTTGGTGTTCTCTATTTGAATCTACAAAATCAAGATTTCTTCTAATACTCATATTAAATATAAATGGTTTTTGATTTACAACAGAAACATTACTAGAATAAGTTTCTTTTGAAAAATCATATATATTTATGTTATCTAAAGTTATTTTACCTTTTGTTGGTTCAAATAATCTTAATAACAAATTAAATAATACTGTTTTTCCAGAACCAGCCTCTCCAACGATTGCTACAACCTCATTATGATCTATTTTTAAATTTATATTATGTAATACTTCTACATCTTTAAACTTTAATGATACATTTTTAAATTCTATCATTCCATAAATATCATTTGTATCTATTGTTCCAAATTTTATTTCTTTGGAATCGTAGTTAAGAATATCATTAACTCTGTTAACAGCTGTATTGACTTCTCTAATTGTTGAAGTTGCACTAATAAGAGTATCTATATAATCTACTAAATATTCATGATATGAAACTATTAGCACAAGACCACTTACATCAATCTTTTTCTGAAATAGTAAAATCAACAATACTATATAAAGCAAAAATCTAAATATATAGATAATAACTTTTACATCATTATCCCTTAAAGTATAATAATGTCTTTTTATACTATAATTTTTACTAAATTTGCTTTGAATAATATTTAATTTTCCTTTTAATTTAGGTAACATATTAAATGTTTTAATTTCCTGTAAACCTGATACAATTTGAGTAAGTAATGTACTATATTTATCATCTTGTATTACAACCTTATTATGATAATAATTAATTTTTCTATCAAATTTATTTCTATATATTATATAAATAATTGAAAATAATATTAAAATAAATGCAAGATATATATTATAAAAAAACACTATTAATAATACAACAATAATTTGAATTGTTCCCATCAAAACTTCTGAAATTCTATCATTCATATCTCCAATATCAATAATGTCAGAATTTATTGAATTCATAAGTCTTCCTTTACTAATAAATCTAGTAAAATTGTTATCAACTGATACTAACTTATTTAATACTTTATTTGTTAATTTATCATAACAATAATTTATACTAAAACCATATACTTTATAATTTATATATAATGAGATATTGTATAAAACATAAGTTATAAAAAAAGCAATTAAACAATAATATGACATTTGTTCATTTCCATCAGTTAAATATTTAATAATCATTGAAGCAATAAGAGGTAACAAAATTGAAAATCCTTTATAAAAAAATGCTGATAAAATATTAATAACAACATACTTAATTTTTAATTCAGCTAACTTTAGATAGTCTTTAATAAAATTGTAATATTCCTTTATCATAATTTAGACACCTCATGTTACCATTCTACCATATTTTTGTCGTATTTTGTATATTTTTGCATTTAAAAAAACTAAATTTAGTTTCTTTATAAATTTAGTTTTAATTACTACAAATTTTCCTTTATTTCTGGAAATAAATTATAGAGATTATATCCTAATAAATTATCAAAGTATTCTTTTAATTTAAGTGTTTCTACAATGTGATAATGGGTTTTATCAAATACACCATGCCTTATTAATAAATCAATCATTCTCTTTTCTACAGTCAAAGTTTTAGTTGTACACATTAAATCACATAGATTAATTATTTTCTCTTCTAATGAATATTCATTTTTAATATACTCTTTAAAAAAATTATAATTAGGATTTGATTTGTCAGTTTCATCTCTATCATTAGATATACAATCAATATCATTATTTAAAAATGAATGTTTTATACAAATACCAGCATACTCTTCATCATATCCTAATTTTTTTATATAATTATATCCATTTATAGCATGAGGAAATACTCCACCATTTTCATTAAACCTTTTTCCTATATCGTGAACATAACCGAGTGTGATTGTTTTATCAATATCAACTCCAATGCCTTTTTTAACTAGTGCTTTTGCAATTTTTCCAGCAGTATCTCCAACACATATTGAGTGATTTATCCATCTATCATCTTTTGCATTTTGTCTTTCCATTTCTAAAATTTTTTTTGCTTCTTTACTTGTTAGTTTCATAAATGTCACCTATATTATCTACAATTATTCCTTTTATACCATTCTTAATTAAAAGTCTAATAACATCTTTTCTATCATCTATAAATAGTATTTCATCTAAATTACAATTGTTAATTCTTTGAATAATTTTTACTCCTTTTAATTTCAACTCTTGTGATGCGGTAGATATAACTTCAATATCTTTTCCATAATATTTATTAACAAAAAACTGCTTAGCTTTTAGGTGAAATGATAATTTCATTCCAGTTAAACAATACATTTTTATTTTTTTACTTCTTAAAATACTTGTAAAATTATATAACTCTTCTGATCTTACACAAGGTTCTATTTTATCATAAAAACAATCTGGATTTTTATAAGCATTTTCATAATAACTTAAAAATTTTTCTTCACTCTCACTGCGATGTTTTGAAAAATCTTTATCTTTATGAATAGCTAGGGTGTCATCAAAATCAAAAATAACCACCTTTATATTATCTAAATTTATATCACTTAATTTCATTATTATCACCTATTTTTTTAAATAAATCATTGAAAATTTTATTTATGTCAATATAATTTACCATTGTTATTTTATGATTGTTTTCAGTTAATTCGTAAGATGTATCATCTTTAATATTTGGACAACTTATATTTATACTTTTAAACCAATCTTTATTTATCATATAGCAATAACGGATATATCCCAAATAGTTCGCCTTTCTGTTATTCCATGATATCCATCATTATAAAATCTATCAATTAAATAATTACATAGTTCACTTTTATCTTTCAAATAATGATTTAGTTCATATACTGATGTTATTAAATTAGATGCAACATTTTTACAAGGAATTATAGTTAATTTAACTTTTGATTCAAATACTATTCTTACAGCATTTACATCTTGTTTAAAATTAAATTCTAAATTATCATTTTGTAATAGACTATGTCCTCCTAACCAAATAACCTCTATTTTGTCAATTATTTTAGGTTCTTTTTTAATTGCTAATGCAACATTCGTAATTGCACCTATTGCCATAATATAAATTTTATTATTTTTAAGTGCTACTTCAATTATTTTATTAACCGCATCATTATCTTCATCATATCCATTACAAATGTAATCTTTTGCGCCTTTAAACACTTTATTTGTCGTATCAAAATTTAACCAATTACATATTTTTAATATTTCATTATAACTTTTTTCTTGCCCTTCTGTTATTGATTCATTGTATTCTTTATGGGAATAAGGTGCAACAGTTATTGCTTCAATATTAAATATATCTTGACTTTTAATCATATAAGAAAGTGCAAATTGATCATCACATTCGTTATAAGTATCTGTATCTAATATTACATTTATTTTTTCTTTTTTGTAATTTGTTATAAATTCATATATTTCTTCCCAATTATTTACTCTTGTATATTTTCTTTCGTTTTTATTATACTCAGTATTAAATAATAAAGATTTAATATTTTTTTCAGAACATTTCATACATACATTAATTGAATCATCAATCATAATATCAATATTATTTTCTAAACAAGCATTTGCTTTCTCTTCATAGTTATATGCATTGGTTAAAACAAGTTTATCATATTCAATATCGTACTTTTTTAACCATTTTACAGTCATATTATATGGATCAGAATATTCTCCATTATCCCTACCACTAATAATACATATATAATTTCCATTTTCTCTTAATTTTTTTATATATTTAGAACAATCTTTAATTGGCTCAAATAAATCTGCTAGTCTTTCAATATTTTCACTATAATATTGTTTTTCTTCATCTTCTGACCAATCAAACATTTTTCTTATATAAACACCATTATTAACAATTCCATTATTTCTTAATTGTTTATCATGATTAATATAATTATCTAATAATACTTCATTAAAATTAGATAAAACATTATCAATATCTACACCTATTCTCATTTTAACTCCATTACTATAAATTTACCCTTATGCTATTTACTCCTATGTCAAAATAATTTTCTTCTAATTTAATTTTTTTATAATTATATATGTGCATAAAATTATTTTTGATTTCTATTTTATATTTGTTATTAAATCTATCTATTAAATAGCCCTTATTTTTATTATATTTTTTTAACATGTTATATTTACACACCATTACTTCTGGATAAGAATCTACTATTACTTCTAAATTAGGATGACAACTATATCTTTTTTCATAACACTCTATTAAATATTTTATTTGTTTAAAATTTAATTCATAAGATAAAGTTATTTTATTTACATTTAGTGAATGTAAGAGTGCGACTGCATATGAATTAGTTACATTGAGTGAAAAATCTGTATCTATATTTTTATATTTGTAGATACTACCAAGTTCACCTACTAATAATTTAGTATTATAATTTTTTAAATGTTCTTGAACTCTACTAAGTTTTAATATACATTTTTTATCATTTACACTATTAAACAATTCTAAATTATCTATATAGATTACATCAAAGTTATCTTTAAATTTTAAATAGTCTTCATATGTACTTATAAGTATACTTTTATTATTTTCTCGCTTATAATTTTTAACACTTATATCATAATTAGACTTTTTATAATCTGTTTTATACATTCTTTTTTCATTTAATAAATATAAAACTTTTCTTCTCAATTCATTTAACTTAGAAGTTGGTACAAATATATTATCATCTTTTTCTATTATAAGTTCACTAAATTCGTATATAGTATCTCCTAACCTATTTAATTGTTCTTTTATTTGTTCTTCCGAAGTTTCGTTTTTAATTGCTTTTTCTACTATATAATCACTTATATCTTCTACTATATTTTTAGTATCATCTACTACTAGTTTAATAGGTTTTCCAACTTTTAATATACATTTTCCTTTAATAAAAACTTTCTTTCTTTTTTTCATTTCATTTTTTATTTTTTCCAATTGTATATAATCAGAAGTTTTAACTACTATACTATTTTTTTCTATATTTTCTTTCATAGGTATGCTTACTATATCATTTTGTTTTGCATGATAAATTTTAATATTATCCTTATACATAACATTAATAGTAGTACCTACATCGTTATCTCCTATTATTCTTATCCCATCATTTATATTTAAGTCATCGACAAGTTTTATAATTATATTTCTATTTTTATAATCTACTACTTTACCCACATTTATTCCAATATGATTTGGCCTATAAGTATTTACATAACTATCATTTTCTTCATTAAATAAAAATCCTTTAGTAAATTTTCTATTGAATATTTTTTTAATGTCTTTAATATTTTCATCAGTTACTTTAGTTTTTCCAAACTTTATATAATTATCAATAGCCTTACGATATATACTAGTAATTAAATATACATATTCAGGCCTTTTCATTCTACCTTCTATTTTTAAACTAGTTATTCCCATATCTATTAATTTAGGAATATCATTTAAAGTGTTTAAATCTCTAGTACTTAATAAATATTTGTCTTTTTCCAATATTTTATTATCTATTTCTAAACTATATTTTTGCCTGCAACATTGTGCGCATGTACCACGATTTCCACTTCTTGATCCTATCATAGCACTCATTAAACATTGTCCAGAATAACTCATACAAAGTGCGCCATGAATAAAAACTTCAAGTTCAATATTCGTATTTTGTTTTATTTCATTTATTAATTCTAATGGAGTTTCACGTGCAAGCACTACTCTTTTTATGCCAAGTTTTTCACATAATTTTACACCTTCTAAATTATGTATATGCATTTGTGTAGAAGAATGTATTTCTAAATTAGGATATGTTTTTCTTACTAAATCAATCATACCTATATCTTGCATTATAACAGCATCTACCCCTATTTTATGAATATAATCTATGTAATTCATAAAATATTCAACTTCACTATCGTATATTAAAGTATTAACTGTTATATAAACTTTTACTCCATATAAATGACATGTGTTTATAGCAATAACTAATTCTTCACGTGAAAAATTGCCAGCAAAACTTCTAGCACCAAAGTTTCTACCTGATAGATATACTGCATCACATCCTGCATTTATTGCAGCCATTAAACATTCCATATTTCCAACTGGAGCAAGTAACTCTGGCATAAATATCACCTAAAATATTATATCATTTATTAAATACTTTTTAAATATCAAAATTTATATAATAACAAAAGAAAATAGTCCAAAAGAACTATTTTAAAAATAATATTACCATATATATAATGTATAACAATACATATGCTATACCATTAGATCTACTTACTTCATTTTTAGGAGGTATAATGGAAAATATCAATAAAAGAATTGTACCTAATATTAATATTATTAATTGTATATTATATGTAGTATTATACACAATTGGATTTATAACAGATGATGTACCTATTATAAGTAATATATTAAATATATTAGAACCTATTATATTACCTACAGCTATATCACTATTGCCTTTAATACCTGCAGTTATACTTGTAACAAATTCTGGTAAACTTGTACCTATAGCAAGTATTGTTAATCCAATTATTTTTTCACTTATATTAAAATCATTGGCAATTATAACTGAATTATTTACAACAAAATCTCCACCAAATTTAAGACCAACTATACCAAGAACTATATATATTAAATTTTTAAATATAGATATTTTTTTTATTTTTTCTTCATCACTTTTTTCTTCTTTTATTTTATTTTTTAATCCTATAAAAATCGTATATATTATAAATAATATAAATAAAATTATTAATACTACTGATTCTAATCTATCTATTATATTATTAGTATTACAAAATAAAGTAAAAATAAGTGTTACAAATAAACATATAGGTATATCGATTAATTTAGTTTGTTGTTGAAATTTTATTGATTTTATAATGGCTGAAACTCCTAATATCAACATTAAATTACAAACGTTGCTACCTATTATATTTCCAATAGACATATCTGAATATCCATTAATAGCAGATGTAACACTTACAAATAATTCAGGTATTGATGTCCCTATTGATACTATTGTAAGTCCTACTATTATTTCCGATACATGAAATTTTTTTGCTATATTGCTTGAACCATCTACTAAAAAGTCAGCACCTTTTATAAGTAATATAAATCCAACTACTATCATTAAAATATTTATAATCATATCTATCTCCTCTATCCTAGAAATTATTATATATAAGTTTTAAAATAATATCAATAAAAATCAAAAGTTAATACTTTTGATCTCTATTTTTATAAACATCTTTATTAATGTTAATAAATTATATAAATGTTTTTATTATTTTATGAGTTTTTTCTGATTTTTTATTTTATTTATTGCTTTATCATGTATTTCAATAATTCTTTTTATAGTTAAGTGAGTTTTTCTACTTATTTCTTCAATAGATTCTCGTTCTTCTGTTATGCCGTAAAGTTTTTTTAATAAACTTTGTTCTAGAAGAGTTAAAATTTCACTATCAATATTATTTTCTAGAAGACTTAAAGTGATATATTCTGTCTGTTTAGGTGAAATTTTTATTACTGGATCATCATTATCATATATATATACGGCAAGTTGATTTTTTTCACCAAAATTTAATAATTTTTCTATTGCTTTACCATGAATTTGTCTAATACGTTCCCTTGTTTTATTATATTTTTTACCAATTTCTGTAAAATTTTTAGGATATGTTTTGATTCCATAATATTCAATCAATACTAATATTTCCATTTCACTTAATTTTGCTTTATGACAAATATTTAATATATCACTTTGTAAAAATTTTTGTTCTGCCTTTGTTTCAACAGATTCATCGTCTGAAGGTATAAGATCTCCAAATTCATCAGAATTTTCACCACAATCCAAAGGTTCATTTAAACTTACAATATCCTGCATAGCATTATTTATTTCATCTACAGTTGTAACAGGTATATTCATAGCTTCTGCAATTTCTTCAGTTGTTGGTTCACGATTTAACTTTGCTTCTAATTCTATTCTTGTTTTATCTATTTTATTTTTTGTACTATATACATAAAAGGGCAATCTAATAATTTTACCATTTCTTTTAATTGATGAATTTATAGACTGTCTAATCCACCATACTGCATATGTTGAAAATTTATAACCTTTACTTACATCAAATTTTTCTACTGCTCTTATAAGTCCTAAATTTCCCTCACTTATCAAATCTAAAAATTGAAGACTTCCATGATATTTATTAAGAAAATTTTTTGCAATACTAACTACAATTCTTAAATTATGTTTTATTAGTAATTCTTTAGCTGTTTCATCACCACTATTATATCTATTAAATAATTCTACTTCTTGCTCTTTTGTTAATAATGGATATTTAATAATTTCACTAAAATACATCTGTTCAAGTTCAACTGAAAATGATAAATCATTGTCTTCAATATCATATTCATATATTTCATTAATGGTACAATATGCATCAATAAGTAGTGAAAATAATTCATTATTAAACATATCATTAATTTCACCTGATTTTATTAATTCAATATTTTTTTCAACTATTATTTTAAGTAAATTGTTAATTTTTTCTTCTTTTAATAATTTTTCACATTCGCTAAATTTTGGTTTATGTCCAGTTTGATCAAAAAATACACATAATTTATTCATTTGAACGAGTGCAGAATCATATGAATTTACTAATTCTATATTACTATCTATAAAAGACTTTAATAAATTATTTCTATTTTTTTTATTTATGTGCAAATTAAAATAATTGCTAATCTCTTTTTCAAAATATTCTTTAAATGATATGCCACTATTTATATTAAAACTTGTAATACATTCTCTTATTACTTCAAGTGATATTTTTTTTAATTTTGCAGGATTTATTGTTTTTTTATTTTCACCAAATACTTTATCAATTACTGGAGTAAGCAATTCATACAATTCATTAAGTGAATATGAATTTAAATTTGCATCATATATTTTTTCTTGATCCATAAAAACATCCTTTCATTTCATACTAATTTTATAATATTATAATACAAATAATTTTTTTGTCAAATTAAAAGGACTAACCTCTGAAATTGTGGGTTATAATCCTCTAATTATAAGTAATTTAGCTTCTTGCTGCACCATCTACAGAAAGTATATTACCTGTTATATAACTTGCAAGTGGGCTTGCTAAAAACAAAAAGGCATTTGCTATGTCACGAGGTTCACCAATTCTGCCAAGTGGTATAGTTTTAATTAAAGGTTCTATTACTTCTTTTGGTAAATTAGATACCATATCTGTATTTGTAATACCTGGTGCTACAGCATTTACACGAATGTTAAAAGGAGCAAGTTCCCTAGCTAATGATTTAGTAAGGCCATTAACAGCAAATTTACTAGTTGGATATCCAACACCCTTTGGTTGACCATATATACTTACCATTGAACTCGTATTAAGTATTACTCCACCATTTTTTTTCATGTAAGGTTCAACTACTTTTATCATATTAAACATTGCGTTTACATTTATATCCATGATACTTTTAAAATCATCACTTGTAGTTTCTTCTATACTTTTATTTGCAGATATTCCAGCATTATTTATAAGTATGTCAATGTATCCATATTTTTTTATAATTTCTTTTACTACTTCTTCTATTTCGTTTATATTACTTAAATCAGGATAATATCCATCTGCTATAATTCCTTCTTCTTTTAATTTTTCTAAAGCTTGTTCCACTGTCTGCTTCTTAGAGCCAAAAAGTATAACACGTGCTTTATTTTCACTAAAAACTTTTACTGTTTCATATCCTATTCCCCTAGTTCCTCCTGTAATAATTGCAACTTTTCCTTCTAACATATTAATTCACACTTTCTTTCTTAAAATATTCTTTAGATACTCCACATATTGGACATCTAAAATCATCAGGCAAATACTCACCATAATAAATATATCCACAAGCTTTACATATCCAAGCCGTTTTACCTTTTTCTGTGGTAACTTTAAATAAATCAGTTTTATGTTCTTGATAATATCCATAGCTCATAGGATTTTTATCATTAAAAACGTCGGCTTCAATTACCTTACCAATAAACAAAGTATGTGTATCATTTTCTATATAATCTACTATTTCACATACTATATACCCTATTGAATCTTTTACTATTTTTATTTCTTCTTCACAAATAGTTTCTATTTTTTCAAATTTGTCAATATCCCTTGATGAATTAAATCCAAATGTTTTTATTATTTCAGGATCCACATCACGACTTAATATACTTATAGCAAATTTTTTATTTTTTTTAAGTAAATCATTTGTATTATTTTTTTTCATAACTGCTACTGATATTAAAGGATTTTCTCCAGATGATACTTGTGAAACTGCATCTACTATGCAACCTCCACCATCTGTAGTTAAAGCATAAATACCTTGCGTTATTTTTCTTGTTATTTTTATATTTTTCATATTATTTCCTCTCATAATTACTTAAGTAACTTGTATATACTCCATCTTTTTTAGTTCCTAATACACAATTTAAATTTATATTATCTAAACTTTTAAATATATTGTGATCAATATTTGGATTTATCTTTTTTAATTCACTTATAATTTTCTTTATCTCTTTTCTTTTACTATTATTCTCGTCTATCATAGAAATTTCAGTAAATTTACATGCACAATTTAAAAATGTTAATTCATTGAAATTTTTCCATGAAATTATATCTGATTCTTTTACTAAGTAAAGTGGTCTTATAAGTTCCAATCCTTCAAAATTTTCACTGTGCAACTTAGGTAACATAGTTTTAAGTTCAGCACCATAAAACATAGATAATAACGTAGTTTCTATAACATCATCAAAATGATGTCCCAAAGATATTTTATTGCATCCTAATTCTTTAGCTTTGCTATATAAATATCCTCTTCTCATTCTAGCACACATATAACATGGACTTTTATCAATATTTTTTACTACATCAAATATATTGCTTTCAAATATCTCTATTGGTATGTTTAAATACTCAGCATTCTTTTTTATTAAATTTATATTTTTATCATTATATCCAGGATTCATTACTACATAATGTACATTAAAATTAACTTTACCATGTCTTTTTAATTCCTGAATGCATTTTGCCATTAAAAACGAATCTTTACCTCCAGATATACATACCATTATATTATCATTTTCATTTATAAGTTCATATTCACTAACTGCTTTAATAAATTTGCTCCATATATCTTTTCTATATTTCTTAATAATACTTCTTTCTATTTCCTTATATTTTTCCATATTTACTCCCTAAATAATTTTAGCATAAATAGAAAAAACTATCAATTATGATAGTCTATGTTTTCGATTATATTTGACATTTTATCTATGAATTGTGCGCTGACATCTTCTAAACTATTTAAATATGCATACAAAGCATCTAAAAATTCATCTTCAGTTATATTTTTTCTGTTTACATTTAACATTTCTTTATTTAAAATCATGTTAGGCATAATACCAAATTTAGTACATATTTTAGAATAATTTGAAATAATTTCTTCAATACCATCAATTACTTCTTTTCTTTTTATATCTATAGGTAAACGTTTATAATACTCTATAAGTCCACCAAAAGCTTCTTTTTCTACTTCCATACTACATTTTTACCTTTACTACTTCCGCTAAATTTTTTTGATGATTATTTAGATATTTTTCTATAACACTTAACATATGTGAAGTAGAAACTTTAATTTTGCATATTTGTTTATACTTGTTTTTAAATAGATAATAATTATCTATATTTGTTTCCTCAATAGCTAATTTTTTTCTTCTAACTTCTTTTTGTCGGTTTATTTCATTAGAACCTACTATTCTTTCTATCTGCTTATCTAAATATAAAATTTCTGATTTAAATGCATTTATATCATCTATGTTTTTGTTATTTGATTTTAATAATTCATTTAATTTTATTTGTAAATCTAACTTTCGTTTTTCCAAAGATTTTACATCCTCATTACCTATCATAACATCACCATCTAGCATAATAATAATATACTATATTAA
Source organism: uncultured Bacilli bacterium (assembly GCA_947632395.1). Classification (GTDB taxonomy): domain Bacteria; phylum Bacillota_I; class Bacilli_A; order RF39; family UBA660; genus UMGS1613. The sequence continues at coordinate 39,979 of CANRPA010000002.1, forward strand.
TTGGTTATTTTCAAGTTCTTTAGATATTTTTTTTAAACTTTTATGACCCTTCATTATTTTTACTATACCATATGGATGTTTAAAAGCTATAGTTAAAAAAGCATTTTCTATTCCTATTATAACCCCTTCACCATATTTATTGTGAACTACTTTTTCACCTAATGAATATTCTTCATCTTCATTTATGTTGGATTTATTTATACTTTGCTTCATATTAAATAAATTTAATTTAACTTCTTCCTTATCTAAATATTCATCACTTATTTCATTTATAAATCTACTTGGTGGATTATATTGATCTTGACCATATAATAATCTTCTTTTCGTATTAATAATAGTCAATTTTTTTCTTGCACGTGTTATTGCAACATAGCAAAGTCTTCTTTCTTCTTCTACTTCACTATCACTATATAAACTCATAGTATGTGGGAATATTCCCTCTTCAAATCCCACTATAAATACATTGTCAAATTCAAGACCTTTTGCAGAGTGAACAGTCATAAGAGTTACTACATCAGTTTGATTTTTATGTTCTTCAATATCCGATACTAAACTTATTTCATATAAAAATTCACTAAGTGATACTATTCCATATGTATTTTCAAAATTCTTTGTTATAGATTTAAATTCCTCTAAATTCTCTAGTCTTGATTCAGATTCTATTGAATTTTCTGCTTCTAATTCTTTTCTTATGCCAGTTTTATCAAGTATTAAGTCTACTAATTCAGTAAGAGTTATTTCTTCACTTTTTTCTTTTAAATCTAATATTAATTTTTTAAATTCTAACTCTTTACCACTATCTATTACATTAAATATACTTTCATTTAACATATTGGCTTTAGTAGTTAAATTTTCTAGTGTTTTAAGACCTATTCCTCTTTTAGGAACATTTATAATTCTTTCTAAACTAATATCATCATCTGCGTTATAAATTAATTTTAAATAACTAATTAAGTCCTTAATTTCTTTTCTATTATAGAAATAAAAACTTCCTACTACTTTATATGGTATATTTTCTTTCAAAAAGGCTTCCTCTATATTTCGTGATTGAGCATTAGTTCTATAAAGGACTGCTATTTGATCAAGTGAAACAGATTCGTTAATTAATTTTTTTACATTATCAACTACATATTTAGCTTCTTCTTTTTCATCATTGCATCTTTTATATTTTATTAAATCTCCCTCATTATTATTAGTCCATAAATTTTTTTCTTTTCTTTCTTTATTGTTTTTTATTACATCATTTGCTGCTCCTAATATATTCTTAGTTGAACGATAATTTTGTTCTAAAAGAATTGTTTTTGTATTTTTATAATCTTTTTCAAAATTAAGTATATTTCTATAATTTGAACCTCTAAAACCATATATACTTTGATCTGGATCGCCTACTACACATATATTTTTATATTTTGCACTCATCATTTTAGTAAGTATATATTGTACATGATTAGTATCTTGATATTCATCTATCAATATATACTTAAATTTTTCTTGATAATACATTAATATATTTGGATTTTCTTGAAATAATTTTATTGGTAACATTAATAAATCATCAAAATCCAAACTATTATTTGTCATTAATTTATCTTGATATTTTCTATATACATTTACAACTATTTCATCCATTTCATTATTTTTATATCTATCTAAATCATCAGGTGACATTAATTCATTTTTAGCGCTACTAATTCTATTTCTTATTGCTTTAGGATTATATATTTTTGGATCCAAATTCATATCCTTAAGTATATTTTTTATAGCTGAAAGTGAATCATCTGCATCTATTATTGTAAAATTTGATTTAAACCCTAATTTTTCATAATGATTTTTTATAATTTTTAATCCAAATGAATGAAATGTAGATATTTGTATTAAATTTGAATCTATACCTAACATATTTTGAACTCGTAATTTCATTTCATTTGCTGCTTTATTTGTAAAAGTAATTGCGAGTATACTAGTTGGATCTACATTATTATTTTCTATAAGATAGGCAATTTTGGTTGTAAGTACCCTAGTTTTACCACTTCCTGCACCTGCTAAAATAAGCATTGGCCCATCTGTATTTAATACGGCCTCCTTTTGTTTATCATTTAAGTTATCTAGTATCATATTTGCCTCCTTAAACCTATTTAATTATAACAAACATAAGTTTGTTATACAATAGTTTTTTTAATAAATTAAAAAATATAATATTTAAAATATTTTTTATAATACATTTTCTTTAAAATAGTAAAAAGTTGTGTAAAATTCTTAATGAATTTTATTTTTTTAAAATTAAAAGAAGCATTACGCTTCTTTTACTACATCATATCTTCTAGTTTTTTATTAGCCTTTTTGATAGCCTCATCAGCCACATCTTCTAATTTATTCATTATAGGTTCACTATATTTTTGGTAAGCTAAAACCGCACCTGCACCAACAGCTATTAAAGCCATAGTTTTTGCTATTTTCATATTATCACCTCACTAGAAATATGACAATCGTATATAATTTCTTATATACATTAATAGTTTTAGATTTTTTTTAATTTTTATTCAAATAATTTAATAATTTTTGAGTTAAATCCGTTTTTCTTGAATATTCATCAGTTTTTCTTGCACCCATTATAAATGCTTCCGGTTCACCTATTAATATTAATCTACGTTTTGCTCTCGTTATTCCCGTATATATTAATTTTTTATAAAGCATTCTTCTATAATAAGTACTTAATAACATTATTACAAGTTCAAATTCGCTTCCTTGACTTTTATGTATACTTATAATATATCCATGTTTAAATTTTGGAAAATCTTTTAATTCATATTCTACAAAATTGCCATCATAATCTATTGTAACACTTTGTTTACCATATTTGTTTATATTACATATTACTCCAATATCTCCATTAAATACATTATTATCTGGATCATTTACAAGTTGTAATACTTTATCATTTTCTCTGTATATAACATCTCCATATTTTATTTCTTCTTTACCATATTCTGCTGGATTAAATACATTTTGAAGTACTTTATTTATATTATCTATACCATTAATTCCAGCATACATTGGAGCCATTAATTGCATTCTTTTATAGTCATATCCTTTTTTTATTACTTCATTACATATATTAATTAAACTAGGTATTATTGCTTCACTTGAACATTTTAAAAATTTATAATCTGATTTATTTATTAAACAATCTTCATCTAATTCATCATTTTTTATTAAACTAGCAAGCACTGGTATATAACTATCATCGCCCTGTCTATAAAGTAAATCTAGTTCTACTTTATCTATTACATCACTTTCTATTAAATCCTTAAGTACATTACCAGGGCCAACACTAGGTAATTGATTATAATCACCTACAAGTACGAGTTTAATATTATTTGTAAGTCCTCTAAGTAAATTGTTCATAAGTCTATTATCAATCATACTTACTTCATCAACTATTATTAAGTTAGAAAAATCTGGATTATACTCATTTACTATAAACTCATCTAATTCTTTGTTCCATTTTAAAAATCTATGTATAGTACTTGCAGGGAGTAGTGTTGATTCACTCATTCTTTTACTTGCTCTACCTGTAGGTGCGAGTAATGCTACTCTATCAATTAATTCCTTTTCACTATATTTATTTAATAATTTATATAAATCAACTATACCTTTAATAATTGTGGTTTTTCCTGTACCAGGACCACCAGTTATTATTACTACATTATTTTCAATTGCTTTTTTTATTGCTTCTTTTTGTTTATCACTATATTCTATTTCTTCTTTTTTTTCTAATTCCTCTATTTTTTCATCAATATTTTTATACTTTGTACATTCCTTATTTGATAAATACATTAATTTTTGTGCGATATATTCCTCTGCTTCATAGTCTTCTAGTAAATAATATTTTTCATCATCTATTTTTATCTTTAAATCGCCTGATAGTTCAAATAATGCATCATCAAATAATTCACTATCTATATCACCATTTAAATAAAATGATACTCCATCATATATTTCTGAATATGTTAAATATGTATCTCCATTTTTAAAAGTTAAATCTTTCATAGAATATATAATGCAAGCTTTTATTCTATTTATATTGTATATATCGTCATTTAAATTAAGTGCGATTGTGTCTATTTTAGAAAAACTTATTCCATCTACATCATCCATGATACTATATATATTATTCTCAAGTTTACGAATTGTATTAGTTTTATATATATTATAAATATTTAATGATTCATTCATTGAAAATCCAAGTTTTGTAAGTTTCAATATTACTTCATGAGATTCTTCATATTTAATAAGAGTATTATAAATTATATCTGCTTTCACTTTTGTCATTTTAGGAACGTCATAAAGACATTCTCTATTTTCTATTATAAGTTCAAGTGTTCTATCTCCTAAAGTATCTACTATTGATGTAGCAAGTTTTTCCCCTATTCCTTTAAAAAGACCACTAGATAAAAACTCTATTATTCCATCTTTACCTTCTGGTTTTACCGATTCATATGATTTAACACTATATTGAAATCCATATTTAGGATGTTCTACTACATCTCCATACATCACATATTTAGCATTTTCATTTAAATCTGCAAAATTACCTGTAAAGGTAATTAATTTGTTTATATGAGATTTCATTAATTCTTCATCTGTTTCTAAAACTTTTAAAAGGCCTATAATATAGCCTTTATCTCCTTTATAGATTGTTTTTTTTAGTATTCCCTTTACATAATTTTGCATACAATCAACTCCAATATTCATTATATCATTTTCTTTTATATTATAAAAGAAGAATTAGCTTTGTTCATCTAATTCCTCTTTTGGTTCTGCTGTTTCAAGTTCATCTCCATAGACATAAGTACAACCATCTATAGATTCTGGATCAACTTCATATGTAGTGACTATTTTACCCCTTTTATTAATTATTGTTGATATTTTAAATTTTAAATCTTCAGGAATTTCTTCATTTGTTTTTGGATCAATTATTTCAGAATCTATTAATCCATCATCTTTTAAATCTTTTAAAGTTAAATATGAGCAATTATCAACTTCAGGTAATTTATCTAAATTATCTGACCCCCAAATTTCTACAGTAGACTTAAGTGCGATTAATTGTGTATTATGTAAGTCTTCTTTTGAATCATTTAATATCTTTGTAACTGAAGTTGCTGTTATTGAAACTAAAGCAGCAAGTATTACTATAACTGCTAATAACTCTATCAAGGTAAATCCCTTTTTATTCATATAATCATCTACTTTCACTTAATAGTATACAGAATTTTTTTATTTTTTACAAGTACTATTTGTATTACTCAATTGATTTTCTTGTTTCGTCAATAAAACAAGATAATGATTCACCGTATCTATTTACAACTTCATCTATATTATTGGAATCTAATCCATTTAGATCTATTCCCAATAATACTATTTTTTTAGGGCTTTTACCTTCTAATTTATGACTTAATTCATCTCTATAACCATCATCATTAGTAAAATGTTTTACTTCATTATGTATTATAAATTCTTTAAGCGCTCTATCTGCTTGATATTTGCCATATTTTTTACATGTATTGACATATGCATTTTTTAATACTTCAGATATATTATCTAGTGTTTCATCTTGGGATACTTCTTCTTTATTTTCTTTTGGTAATATTTGTACTAAATAACTATTGATTAATTCATTATTGTCAATTGGAACTGGAACATTGTCTTCTTTTAATTTTGACCTCATTATATTTAATACATCACTTGGTTTTACATGTTTAATTAAACCTAATCGAACATTGTCTTCATTAGTAAAATAATTTGCAACTCCTTTTTCTATATAACATAATATAGCAGTTTCTATATTATTTGGATGTTTTATATAAGTTGCTTTTACTGCTTTTTCAAAATAACATTTATTGTCATCAATATTACTTTCAGATTTATATACCGTTTTTCTTTTAGTATGCATAACGATATCTTTAAGTTTAAATTGTTTACTTGTAATTTTTTCAAGTAAATTATAGATTTCCTTTAAATCCAAATCATCAATAGCTTGTGATTGTTCTTTTATGAATGAATTTAACCCATCTATTGAAAGTGAATACAATTTATCTTCTTCTTTCAAAAACATTATATAATTACTTATTATTTCAGAAATAATTAAATTATATGAATAATTGTTATCAATAGTAACTCCAATACCATGTATATTTGGTAAAAATGGATTTGTTTTAAGTAATCCTTCTTTTATATTATTATGTACAAACTTTATTATCTTTTTGGCATCTTTAATAGTATTTAATCTAATTACTACATTATCATTTCTTACCATATTTGCAAATTTAATTTGATTTTCAATATTATTAGACATTAAAAAATTAATCAATTCTTTAGCACTTTGTTCCATATGATTTTTATCAAGTGGTATATAAAGTTTTATCTCATTACCTTTAATTTCTCCATAATTAAATATTAAAAAATTTTTTTGTTTTATCGTATCTAAATTATTGTTATCCTGATATTCTCTTTCAATATTTTCTAGTATACTTGTTGTACTACTATATGGCTCTTGTTCATCACTAATATTATACCCTATTAAAGAAGTATAAATAAAATTTTTATCTATTCTATTACCTGGATTTGAAATAGCAAGTTCTTTAATAATATCTAAGAATTTTTGAATTAATTTATAATTTTCATTCATAATCGTTTACTTCCTTTACTACTTCACTTAAATTATCATTATTTTCAATTATTTCATTTTGCTCTATTTCAGCTTCATCAAATATAGGTAAATTAATTTCTTCTCCATTAAATTTAAAACTCTCTACTCTCATATTATCACCATTTCTATTTTATCATAAAATTTATATTTTTACTCTTATTTTTTAAAAAAAGTTTACTGGTTATTATCCTGTAAACTTTCATAATATCTATATGTTTCTATTGCATTAATTTTATTTTCTTCAAGTAATTTAGTAGATTCTTCTGCATTAACTTTTTTTAATATTGAATATCTATTTTGTAATTCTAAAAATTCATCGTATTTATCAAAATCTACTTTTTTACTATATAAGTTAAATCCTTTTATTGGATGTCTTCTAAATGTTGGAAAATATCCACACTCAACGGCTAATTTTTCCATGTTTATACTATTACTCATTCCACCTTTTATACCATGAGATATACATGGTGCGTAAGCAATTACTATCGATGGTCCATTATAATCATTTGCTTCTTTTAATGTATTTATTACTTGCATCATATTAGCACCCAAAGATATCTGTGCGACATATACATTTTTATAAGAAAGTGCCATTCTAGCTAAATCTTTTTTATTAGTCTTCTTTCCTGATGTAGCAAATGAAGCAATTGAGCCAATTTCACTTGATTTACTTGCTTGACCACCAGTATTAGAATATACTTGTGTATCAAGTACTAATATATTTATATTGTCGTTACTTGCAAGTACATGATCTATGCCACCAAATCCAATATCATATGCCCATCCATCTCCACCTATACACCAATAATTTCTAGATGGAATATAATCTTTTATATCTTTAAGTTCCTTTGGTATATTATCTGTTAATTTATCGTATACATTTTTAGTAATTTCATAATTATCATAGTTTTCTAACCATTCTCTAAATAATTCGTGATTTTCATTATCCATATTATTTTTCATAATATTTTTAATTCTACTTCTAATTAAATTATTACTTATAAGCATACCATATCCATATTCTGCATTATCTTCAAAAAGTGAACTAGCCCATGGTAAATTATAAGGTGTTGATGGAGCAGAACCTCCATATATTGATGAACATCCTGTAGCATTTGCAATTATTAAATTATCACCAAAAAGTTGAGTTAATATTTTTATATATGATGTTTCCCCACATCCAGCACATGCTCCACAATATTCAAATTTAGGTTTAACAAAACCAATACCTTTTATTGTGTTAGTGTTAAATTTATTTTTATTTGTTATATTTTTATCTAAGTAATCAAATACTTCTTGCTCTTTATTTTTCATTTCATCACTCAAACTATTAAAGATGAGTGCTTTTACATTCTTGATTCCAGGACATGTTTTAATACATAAACCGCATCCAGTACATTTTTTAATTGATACCCCAATTGTAAAATAATATCCATCTAACATAGATTTTTTGCATCTAGTTTTTATATAATCAGGTGCGGCATCATACTCTTCTTTAGAAAGTAAAAAAGGTCTTATTACTGAATGAGGACAAACTAATGAGCATTGGTTGCACTCTATACAATTTTCACTTAAATAATGTGGTACCAATTCACTTATGATTTTATCTTCTAATTTACTAGTTTCAGGTTTAAATATTCCACTTGGCATATCAAGAAATGCAGATACAGGTAATGAATCACCTTCTCTTTTGAAAATAGTTTCATATAAATTATTTATTTCTTTTTCTTCTTGTTTTTTATTACAATTTAACTTAATTTCTTGTATATTTTTTTCAGTTATATCAAGTGCGGATATATTTGAATTTACTATGTCATCGCCTTTTTTACCAAATTTATTTTTTATATATTTTACAAGTTCTTCTTTAGACAATTTATAATCTATTAAGTTTGTTATATATAATATAGCACATTCCATTATCATACTTATTTTGTTTTTAAGACCTACTTTGTTTGCTATATCGTAAGCATTTATTGTATATATTTTAGTATTATTTTCTAATAATAATTGCGTTAATTTTGATGAAAAACTATTTACTAATTCTTTTTCACTTTTTCTTGTATTTATTATCATTATTGAATCTTTACTTATCTTGTTCAATATTTCAAATTCATCAAAATAACTATCTTTAGATATTACTACTATATCAGGTTTTTCCACATAATAAGTTGATCTGATTTTTTTATCACTTATTCTTAAATGTGAGATAGTAACTCCACCAGATTTTTTAGAGTCATATTGAAAGTATCCTTGTACATAATTTTTAGTATTATCTCCTATTAGTTTTATTATACTTTTAGAAGCACTTACCATTCCATCGGAACCATAACCATATATAAGTATCTCTTTACTTGTTTTTATATTAAAATCTTTTATTTCTAAACTTAAATTAGTTACATCATCATTTATTCCTACTGTAAAATTATTTTTAGGATTATCTAACATATCTATTACGGCTTTTATACATGCTGGAGTTGTATTTTTACTTGATAATCCATATCTTCCACCTACTATAATTATATTTTTATCTTTTAAGGATGAGCATACATCTAAGTATAATGGTTCACCCACACTACCAAATTCTTTTGTTCTATCAAGTACAGCTATTTTTTCACAAGTGAGTGGTAATACATTTAATAAATATTTAGTACTAAATGGCCTATAAAGATGAACTTCAATAAGACCTACTTCCTCATCTAAATTATCTATTGTTTCTTTTATTGTTTCACATACCGAACCCATTGCAACTAATACTTTTTTAGCAGTTTTACTTCCATAATATTCAAATGGTTTATATGAAGTACCAGCAAGTTTATTAATTTCTTCCATGTATTTATTTACTATATCAGGAATTTCATTATAGAACTTATTTCTAACTTCTGTTGCTTGAAAATATATATCATCATTTTCAGCAGTTCCACGAGTATTAGGTTTCATTGGATTTAACGCTTTATTTCTAAAATTAATAAGTGATTCAAAGTTTACAAGTTTTTTGTAATCTTCAATCTCTAATACATCTATTTTTTGTATTTCATGACTTGTTCTAAAGCCATCAAAAAAATGCATAAAAGGAAGACTTGATTCTATAGCACTTAAATGGGCAATACCACTTAAGTATGCTGTATCTTGTACTGATGAAGAGGCCAACATACAAAAACCTGTCATTCTTGTTGCATATATATCTTGATGATCTCCTAGTATACTAAGTGCATGTGTTGACAAACTGCGTGCGGCAACATGCATGACACATGGTAACATCTCTCCTGCTATTTTATACATATTAGGTATCATTAAAAGCAAGCCTTGACTTGCAGTAAAGGTTGTTGCAAGTACACCATTTTGAAGTGCACCATGTATAAATCCAGCAGCACCTGCCTCACTTTGCATTTCTACTACTTTTACTTTATCATCAAATATATTTAATCTATCACTACTCCATTCGTCTAAATGTTCTGCCATTGGACTTGATGGTGTTATAGGGTAAATTCCTGCTATTTCTGTAAACATATATGCTGTATTTGCACATGCTTCATTTCCATCTAAGGTTTTTATTTGTTTCATAGAATAACCTCCTATTTATTATATTTTTTGAATTCTTCTGTTGTTTTTTCAGCCTTTAATTTTGCTAATTCTTTTTTTATTTTTTCTCTTTCTGCTATATATTCATCATATAATTTAATTCTTTCGTTTGGAGTATGACTCATATACTCTAAATGTATTTTAAAAAGTGCTTTTTTTGATTCTTCTTCTGTCATATATTATCTATTCCTTCCATTTTTTTATTTTTAAAAAATTTTTCTACAAGTTTAAATATTTCTAATTTATTTTTTGCTCTAAAAATATCATGAGTTGCTTCATCTATGTATATAAGTGATTTAGATGATGATTTAACACTATTATATACATATTCCGATGACGTAATAGGTACCAAATTGTCGTTTTTACCTTGAAGTATTAAAATTTTGCAATATACATATTTAGGATAATCATAATACTTTTTTACTAATTCCATAAATTCTCTAATAACAATCGGTTTAAATTTTAAAAAACGAGCTATTATTTCATTACCACCATATGTTTTAATAACTTTTGGAGTTACTTTTAATGATTCAGTCAAATTTAAGTTTTCTTTTACTACTTGTAAATATTGAAAAGCAGGAGCTGCAAGCACTAACTTTTTAATTTCTTTATATTTAGATGCCAAATATGTAGCAATTACACCACCCATACTATGACCTATTAAATAGATATTTTTATATCCATTATTTATTAACCATTTTAATTTTTCTTCACTTGCATTTATCCAATCTATGTACTTAACTTTACTTAAATTTTTTTCATGACCTGGTAATGTAAATTGAAAAACATCAAAATTTTTATTTAACTCTAAATAATTGGCAAGCTCTTCTTGATCATATACTCCTCCAGCAAATCCATGTATAATTAATATAGCTTTTCTAAACATAATTTAAACCTCGTATTTCTTTAATAATTATATCATTTAATACTAATGTAAGTAAAGAAAAAAGTTGCTTTTTGCAACTTATTTTACTGATATTATTTTAACATCATATTTGCCATTTGGGCTTTCTACAGACACAGTTTCACCTGATTTTAGACCTAATATTGCCTTAGCTATAGGTGACTCATTTGATATTTTATTTTCAAATGGATCTGCTTCTTTACTACCTACTATTGTATATTCCTCTTCTTCATCTTCTTCTATATATTTTAAAGTGACTTTAGAGCCAAGTGATACTACATCAGATTCAGTTTTAGTAATAACTTTAGCATTATCAAGCATAACCTCTAATTCTTTTATTCTGGATTCTACTATTGCTTGCTCAGTTCTAGCAGCATCATATTCAGCATTTTCACTTAAATCGCCTTGAGCACGTGCATCTTTAAGTGCATTAATTACCTCAGGACGCTTAACTAACTTTAATTCATCTAATTCTTTTTTTAATTCATCTAAACCTTCTTGTGTTAAAAATAATTCTTTTTGTTCAGACATAACTTTCACCTCTTTATATCAATTCCGTTAAGCATACAAAATATTACTACTTTATTTCTATTTTGTCAACTCTTAATTCTAATTAAATCATAATTTTCTACAAACTCATCTATTTTTATTTTGACTATTTGTCTTGGATGTCTAACAATATCTATTTGTTTTCCATCCTCATCAATTATTATATTAAATTTATATGTAATTGTTCCATGATTTGGTCCAAATATTTCTACAATATCTCCCTTTTTAAAGTAATTTCTCTGTTCTATAGTAGCTATTTTAGTTTCTTTGTTATATTCAAGTACTATACCTAGAAAGTCTTGATTTGATACCTCTACTCTACCATTATAGTAACTACAAGTTGAATCATAAACTCCATTAAAAAATTGTGGTACAGAATCCCTATTAGCGCATCTTCTTAGTATTTTTTCATACTTATCTATATTTTTTATTTTACCAGTTTCATAATATTCATCTATTGCTTTTCTATATATAGAAACTACTGTTGCTATGTAATAAAGAGACCTCATTCTACCTTCTATCTTTAGTGAAGTTATACCAATATCTATCATATTTCCTAAATATTTTAACATTGATAAATCTTTAGAACAAAATGTGAATGGTTTATCACCTTTTATTTCTTTTTTATTTTCACTATATAAATCAAAGTCCCATCTACATATTTGACTACATCCACCACGATTTGCATCTCTATTTGTAAGAAAATTTGACATGACACATCTTCCACTATATCCAGCACACATTGCCCCATGTATAAATGTTTCAATTTCAATATCTACATTATCGATTATTTCTTTTATTTCATCTTTAGTACATTCTCTAGCAAGTACTACTCTAGTAGCACCCATATTCTTCCAAAATTTTACAGATTCTATATTTGATGTAGAACCTTGTGTTGATATATGCACTTCTAATTTTGTATTATCAAGGGCCTCTTTTATTACTACTGGATCACTGACTATTACGGCATCTATTCCACATCTTTCTAGTTTTTTTAAATATTTATTTACTAAATTTAATTCCTCATTATGAAGTATTATATTTACAGTAACATAAACTTTTTTGTGTAAAGAATGTGCGAACTTTACGGCTTCTTTAATTTCATCAAATGTAAAATTTATAGCATTTGCCCTTAAACTTAACATAGGTCCGCCAATATAAACTGCATCAGCCCCATACATGAGTGCAATTTTAAGTCTTTCCAAATCTCCTGCAGGAGATAATAACTCTACTTTTTTCATTTTTTCACCCTATATATCGTTTTTTTATTTAAAAAACATTCATCGGTATTATCAAATAATTTTTTAATATTTTCATCATATTCTAAAACATTATCATTATTAACGTTCTTAAAAAAATTTATAACTTTAATAAACTTTTCTAAATCTATATTAAAACTATTTAATACTACATAATCGATATTTAAATTTATTACTTCCTTTATACCATTTAATATATGAGACGAATATACAGATGTACCAAGACTATTATCTATTATAGGATAAGTATTACCATCTTTTTCTATGTAATTTACTTTAGAATTATCTTTTAAATTAAAATATTCTAAATAATTTTTTACTATATGTCTTTTTGATACAAACATAGGTAAATATCCAAACATTGTAACCATTAGTTTTGATTTAGATTTTTCTATTATTAAATCTATTTCTTCTTTGGATATATCACTAGATATATATGTATACTTTACTCCTAATGAATTCCAATAATTAACCCCAGCATAATTTGTTGTAGCATGTTCCATATACCATACTAAATCATAATTATGTTTTTTCTTTTTATAAATATTAAAGACTGCTATATCATAATACAATACACCCTTTATATTAAAATTATCTAATTCATCTAATAATTTTTCTATTTTCATTAAATCACTGTTATGCATATTTTTATTTAAATTTATGAATACCTCTTTATCTATTTTTTTTAGTATCTCTAAATCATTTATGCATAGATTAGTATTTACACACATATCCTCTATTCCAATTATAAAACCATTTACTATATTTTTTGTTTTTTCTATTTCTTCTATACTAGATGGGATAGTTAATAATTTAAACATAATTCACCTCAAAAAAAGACGTCTCATTGAAACGTCTTCATTTTAACACAATGTTATTTTTATGTCAATTTTTTTTATTGAAACTTCTAATATATCAAAATCAATATATAGATATAACTATATAAAATAAAGTATTTTGACTATAAATAAACAAGTAAATAAATCATCTTTTATTAATTTCAATAGTACTTCCGACATGAACATCAACTTCACTATCACTAGGACACTCAGATGAACTTTTGGGTTTAAAATTTGTTTTTACAGGATTAGTTACTTCTGCAGAAGATCCACTACCATAATTTAACTTTGTACCTATTATATTTCCATCATAATCAAATGTAACTGTATAAGTTGCATTATCTGATTTATCAGTAAATGAGCAAGTAAATGCATCTACTTTATTAATTTTATTAATTACATAAGTATCATCTACAAATTTAAAATCGACTTCACTATCACTAGGACATTCATATGAATTTTTAGGGTTAAAATTCGTTTTCACAGGATTAACTAATTCGTCGTAAATTCCGTCATTATTCCAATCAGTATTTATGCCTATTGCATTTCCATTATAATCAAATGTAACTGTATAAGTTCTATTACGTGCTTTATCAGTAAATGGGCAAGTAAATTCTTCAGATGCTTTATAAAAATCCGTACATGGTATAATACTATTTTGATTAGATATTTCTGTACAATAATCTTCTCCACTCTTATTTGTTTTAAAATATTTAATACACCTATTATTTAAGAAACATGACATACATGATGAAATACTATTTTTATCTTCATCATCAGCTATTTTAAGAACTATAAATTGTACTATTGCTATTATCATAAAAATCATTACAGCAGCAATTACTTTTCTAATAAGCGATTGTTGAGCTTTTTTTATTTCATCTTCCCTTGAAGCCATAATTGCTTTAACAAGTGTTATTATACTTACTATTATGAGAATTATTGGAGTTGCTATCTTAAGCAAATTAACTGCCGTACTTACAAGTACTGGAATTTGTGCTGGAATATCATGAGCATCGCCACACATTACATATTGTAAATTATCTGTATTACAATATTTATCATTTTTATTCCATATATATCCCTTAGATTTGCATGCCTCTTCACCTAGTCCAAGGGAATTTATACGTGTTGGACTCATATTAGATTCTAAATCATATTCAGCAATAAATTCAATATAATCCTGTGCTTCTACGTAAAAATCGATTTTTCCATTTATATCTATTACAATTTTATCATTTTCACTACAATCTTCTTTATATACTTGATCATTGCCATCTTCGCAAAGATATCCATATGCTGTATGTACTTTCCAGCCAGAATGAAAATATCCTTCTTTTCCAAAAATAATGCTATTTACATAATAAGATTCATTAAGGTTTTCAGAATTAGTAAGATACGAACATTCTGGATAACTTATTTGACATTGTTCACTATAACCATCTTTTACGTGCAATATAGAGCCACCATTCCCATTAAAAATAACATTAAAATTGGTGGTTTTATTAATTTTATTATCTTTTGCATATACATAATTTTGAAAACATATAAATGTTGCTAAAAATATAATTAAATATGAAATTTTCTTCCTCATAATATCTCTCCTATATCACCATTTTTTACTAAATGAGCATTCGCATCATCTGTATCTAAATGCATTTCAAAATAAGATTCATCACTTACTTTTAAATATACATTTGTTATTATTCCACCTTTTTCTCCATTTATTTTTACATTTACTTTTTCTATACCCTCTAGGTTATAAGCTTTAACCTGCTTTGGTAATATATGAATGTGTCTTGTTGCAATTATACATCCCTCATTTAAATCTACTCTACCTTTAGGACCTATTATTGTAATTTTCGAACTTCCTTTTATATCTCCTGAATTTCTAATTGGTGGATTTATACCTAGTTTATATGCATCTGTCTTACTTATTTCAACTTGTGTATAATCCCTTACTGGTCCAAGAACTCTTACATTATTTATTTCATCTTTTTCTGTTTTAAGTGTTACTAAACTTGTTGATGAATATTGTCCTGGTTGATTTAAATCACTTTTTTTTTCTAATTTATAATCTTTTCCAAATAATATTTCTAAATGTTCTTTAGTTAGATGAACATGCCTATTTGATACTCCAATACTTACATTCATTTTACCACCTATTCAAATTATATCATATTTTTTTATTTTTTTAAATATATTTTAAAGAAAGGAATGATTTTATGAACAATGGTTATTTAAATAATAATGTCTTCCCAGGAAAACCTATTTATTCTGGAAATATACCTACACCAAATCAAGCTACTGCACCTACTAATATGCAAGAATATATACCAAACGAACAATCATATATTGAAAATATTTTAAGAGTAAACAAAGGAAAGAAGGTATCTGTTTATCAATCTTTTTCAGATGCTGGAGAATGGAAAGATAAAATATTTACTGGTATTATAGAACAATCTGGTAGAGATCATATTATTTTAAGTGATCCTACTACAGGCAATTGGTATTTGCTACTTATGATTTATGTTGATTTTATAAAATTTGATGAAGAAATAAATACTGTAGAACAGTTTTATCCTTCCATTAATCCATCTAATAGTTGATAATTATATAAAAATTTGATATAATTAATTTAGGTTAGGTGGTATGATGAATACTTTTATTGTAATAATATCTATAGTTATTATTATAGATTTAATTCTTATATTATTAATATCTAATTATAATCGTTTTCAAGATTATATAATTAGAATTAATGAAGCAGATGTAAACATAGATGCTACATTAAGAAAAAGATTTGATTTACTAAATAAATCTATCGGAATTATTAAACAAACTACAAAAACTGAAGATGAAGTATTAGATATCATCGTTAAATTAAGATCAAAAAAATTATCAAATTTTGAACTTGATAGAAGTTTATATGATGCGATTAATGAATTTCATATTATAAAAGACAAATATCCAAAACTTCAAACTTGTAAAGAATTTTTAAAAATTGAGATTAATTTAATTGAATCAGAGTCAGAAATAGTAGGACTTAGAAAATATTATAACGACATTATTACTGATTACAATAAATTAATTAAATCTTTTCCATCTAATATAATTGCAATATTAAAAAATTATAAAGTAAAAGAATATTTTGATGGAAACAATATAGATAATGAAAACGAAACTGTTAATCTCTAGTTTCGTTTATTTTTTTTCCTAATTATTATAAATATAATCATTAAAATAAATAATACACTGAGTGCAATAAAAATATAATTTTTATTAATCTCAAATTTAATATTTTCTAATGTTTCACTTGCTTCATTTGTGTCTTCGACTATTTTAATTATATATTCTCCATCTTTGGAATATAAATAATGTTCTCTTATATAATTTGCCAAATACTCTTTATCGTTAAATTTTTCTATATCTATTTTAAGTTGTTCTGATTGTTCCTGGAGTTCTAAATATTGTTTTTCTAATTTTTTTTTATCCATTGTCAAATTATAAATAGTTACTGCGCTATATAATAAGTTAATTATAAAAACTACAACAAATATTAAACTTATAGATCCAAATATTATAAGTCTTGATTTAGTTCCTCTCGAAATTTTACCTTTAGCCATATAACCACCATAAGTAGATTATATCATTTTTTATTATTTTTATCAATTAATTTAATTATTAAATCATAAAGTAAAAATCCTATTATAATGCTAATAATTGAATATATATGCAATATTGCATTACCTATTTTTTGTATACCTATAAAATAAACAAATGACATAAAAAATACTAAAAAACATGATAATAGTATTTTTATATAAGTTTTATATTTTTTTATTTTTTTATTAAAAAATTCAAGTAATATAGAAAAAAAGAATCCAAAAAAAAGAGAAAAAAGTATTAATTTAATTTGAATATCTAAATTAATCATTTAAATAATTTGGCAATTATACTTTCTTTAGTCTCTTGTTTTTTGGCAGATTCTAAATAACTTAAACTATCTATTTTCCCTTTAATCGATACATCACCTTGATATGTGTCTAATTTAATTATTTCTAAATTGTTCCCTTTTATTTGCATATATCCCATATTTGTTTCAAGTAAAAATTCATTTTCATCAAAGTTGTCTATTTTTTTTACTCCACTTATATTTATATTCTTCCTGCTAGTTATACTTATATTATGAGTATTAGTTACTATATCCTTGTCCATAATTATCACCTACTAAATATTATTCATAAAAATAATTATTATGAATTTTATTGATTATAAATAAAAAATGTGTTATTATGTGTGGGGTGAAAAAATGGATAATGATAAAAGAAGAGAATATCTTGTAACTAAAATAGAAAAATATAACGAAGAGAGAAAAGATGAATTTACAAATAAATGGTTTATTTATTTTTTAATTGTGCTTTTTATTATTATTCGTGATATAAATTTTAATGAAAATTCAGAAGAAATACAATTTATCTCAGAAAGTATTATAAAAAATTTAAGTACTTTTGGTTTAGCAGCACTTCTTCCTGAAGGTATAATATGTTTTATTAAATCAATTATTAGAACTGCTAAACAAATAAAATTAGAATTTGAACTAGATAAATTAGATGATGAAAAATCAAAAATTAAATATAAACAAAAATAGAGTTTTCACTCTATTTTTCTTCTTCTTCTTGTTTATTATAAGCCTCAAATATTGCATCTTCAAATGCTTTTCTTGTTTCAGCATTAATTGGATGAGCTATATCATGATATTCACCCTCTGCATTTTTTCTGCTTGGCATTGCAATAAATAATCCATCTTTACCTTCAATTATTCTAATATCACGGATTACAAAGCAATCATCTAGTAATACAGATGCTATTCCTTTCATTCTTGTATCATCGTTTTTTTTGTGAACATTGACTGACGTAATTTTCATAATTAAGCATCTCCCTCCGTTATCATTTCACATTTTAAGTATATAATAATTTATTCAAAAATGCAAGTACTTTTATTATTTTATAAGAAAATTATTTATTCTTTAATGTCTTATCTAATTCTCGTTTTATATCTCTTTCTTTTATAGCTTCTCTCTTATCATAATTTTTCTTACCTTTACATATTCCTAATAATATTTTAGCTTTATTATTTTTAAAATACAATTTAAGTGGTATTAAGGTATAGCCACTTATTTCTAATTTATCTCTTAATTTTAATATTTCTGACTTATGTAATAGAAGTTTTCTATTTCTTCTTTCTTCATGATTGAATATACTAGCATCGTTATATTTACCTATATACATATTAAGTAAATATACTTCACCATTTCTAATAATTGCATATGTATCTTTTAAATTTGAATTTCCTTCTCTTATTGATTTGATTTCCGTACCTTTAAGTACTATTCCTGCTTCTACTTCTTCTTCTATAAAATAGTCAAAATATGCTTTTTTATTTTTAATTTCTAACATATTATATTCCTCACTTTTTAATTATCTTGTTATAATTATAAATTGAAAATTAAATAAAGTCTATACCTTTTACACAAAAAAAGTAGTATCACTACTTCTTTATTAAAAAGTCTACTGTATGATTAATTTTACTTGCTGCTTTTACTTCTACTTTAACTTCATCACCTAATCTATATCCTCTTTTATTTTTATTACCAACAAGTGAAAAAGTTGATTCGTCATATCTATAATAATCATCTTTTAAATCTTCTATTCTAACTAATCCTTCTATTTTATTTGGAAGTTCTATAAATATACCAAAACTCATAACACCTGATATAGTTCCAGTAAACTCTTCACCTATATGTTTTTCCATATATTCTGCCATTTTCATATCATCAACTTCACGTTCACAATCTATTGCTGCTCTTTCTCTTTCTGATGAATGTTCTGCTACTGCAACTAATTTTTGTTCCCAATATTTAAGTGTATCATTACTTATATTTTTACTAAACATATATGTTCTAAGTAATCTATGAACAGTTGTATCTGGATATCTTCTAATTGGAGATGTAAAGTGTGTATAACATTTACTTGCAAGGCCAAAGTGACCTATATTATTTGGATCATATACTGCCTTTTGCATACTTCTTAAAAGCAATGTTGAAAGTATTGGATATTCTTTTACATCTTTAAGTTCTCCAAGTAATTCTTGCATACTTTTTGGTGTTATTTTTTTCATTTTATGCACACTATAACCAAGTATACTTATAAAGTTTAAAAAGTTATTTATTTTTTCTTCATTAGGTTCTCCATGTATACGATATATAAATGGATAATCCAAATATGTTACATGTCTAGCAACTGTTTCATTCGCAGCAATCATAAAATCTTCAATTAATTTTTCACCAGTACCGCGTTCCCTTAATCTTACATCTATTGTTTCTCCATTTTCATTTGTTATTATTTTTGCTTCATCTATATCAAAATCTATATAACCTTTTTTTATTTTATTTTCTCTCAATATATCTGCAAGTTTAGACATTTCTTTTAGAGTATCTACATATGGTTCATATCCATCTGGTATTATATTTTCTTCAAGAATACTATTAACTTTTTTATATGTCATTTGTATTCTTGATTTTATAACACTTTCAAATATGTCGTAATTTACTACTTCTCCTTTATCATCTATTTCCATAACACAACTTATAGCAAGTCTATCTACATTTGGGTTAAGTGAACATATTCCATTTGATAATTCATGAGGTAACATTGGTATTACAGTATTTGCTAAATAAGAACTAGTACCTCTTTTATATGCTTCTTCATCTAAAGGAGTATTTTCTTTTACATAATAACTTACATCTGCTATATGCACACCTAATTTATAATTTCCATTATCTAATTTTTCTAAAGAAATAGCATCATCTATATCTTTAGTATCATCACCATCTATTGTAAATATCATTTCATCTCTTAAATCTATTCTTCCTTGATATTCTTCTTCTAATACATGATCTGGAATTGATTTAAGTTGCTCAATAGCTGGTTTTGGAAATTCCTCTTCTATTTCATATTTAGCTGCTATACTTAATATATCTACACCAGGATCATCTACATGACCAAGTATCTTTATAATAGCGCCTTTATATGTTTGATTGTCTACCCTATTAAGTAATCTTACAAGTACTTTGTGACCACTAACCGCACCAAGTGACTTATCTTGATCTACTATGATATTTAAATTTGCTTTTTTATCATCTATATCAACTAAGCACTTATTATTTTTAAAGTATACTTTACCTACAAATTGTTTTAATTTACGCTCTACTACTCTAAGTATCCTACCTTCAAGTTTCAAACCTTTTTTAGATGTTATCTCAACTACTACTTGATCGCTATTTATAGCTCCATTTATATTTGATTGATCAATAAATACATCTTCATCGCCTTCTATATCAACAAAACCATATCCCTTTTTTGTTGACATAAATTTACCGACCTTAAGATTACTATTATTAAATAACATATATTTATCTTTTTTTGTTCTATAAATTTTTAAATCTTCTTCTAAATGATTTAATAATTTAAGTAGTTCTTGTAATTCATCTGCAGTTTCTATATTTAATTCATCCTGAATATCATATATAGAAAGTGCATTATTGTTATCTAAAAGTTTTAAAAGTTTTTCTTCCATCTTTATTCATCCTTTCAATCAAATATTAAGATAATATTAACTACATACATTATAAAATATTTATTTACTTTATTATAGTATTTTTAATTAAAAAACGTTTTATTTTGTAAAATTGTGTAAAGAAAAAGGGAATTAAAAATCTATAATTCCACATCCTTCTGCAACAAATCCCATTTTATCTAATATAAATTCTATTATAAATGGTATTATAAATATTAAAACCGCTACTATCAAACGTATTACAAACTTATGTTGCGCTTTCTTCATTTCATCTTCTTTATCTGAACCTATTGCTTTTATGAAATCCAATATACTAAGTATTATAATAATTGCTGGAATTAAGTATTTTACCCATTTCATTATATTTTTTATAAAACCTAATAAATTATCTGAAAATCCACAAGCATAATTATTCGAAGTGATACCTTCTAATTGCATTATATAATTATTTAAATCAACACAGTCTTTTAAACAAGGATCTATATGAGAAGTATTTCCTAATACACTTTTACAATATTGTTTTAATTGTGTTTTTGTCATATTATAATCGTAAGCATTATTTGATTGATGACTATAATATAATGTCCCAATTAAGTCTTCATATTTTGGACATGAAAATTTAAGATCTTTACTTTCACCAGTTGAACTCTCATCATATTCAGCCTCAAAACATTGATTTTCGTCAAGAATAATTATTGGATTCATGGCGAAAATGGGCATAAAATCACCAGCATATACCCATGTTCTGTCAGAAAATAAAACTTCTCTTATTAATCTTGCATTCAATATAATAAAATAGTAATTAGCTTCTGTTCCTAATAATGTTGGTAATATGGGTATGGTAACCTTAGTAGATACCCTACAAATCGTAACATATGTTGGACAAACTTTTTCTTCATCAAACACATTTTTAATAATAGCTTCATCGCTCGAATCTTTATCAAGATATTTATCAATTACGTATGCTTGATCAACATGACCTATGGTGTTTTTAAGCCAATTTACTGAATCAAGACCACTACTTAAAAAAGGTTGAATTTGATAATCATCTGTTACAATAAAATATCCAGTATATTCACCAGGTCCACTTGCAGATGATTCTGTAACATTATATTTATATCCACATCTATATAATTCTTTTGCGTTAACATTAAAATTAAACAACATAAATAAACCTATTACTACTATTATTCTATATATTTTTTTCATATTTCACCTCTTCACGATATGCGTCATTTATTATTAACCCCATTATGCATCCTATAAATCCTAATATAATCAAAATTACTACACCTATATATTCGTTGTTTATATTAAACTTATATAAAACATTACTAGGTCTATTGTAACTAGTACCTAAATCATAATTTATTATATATGTAGTAAACAATATTAATATACCACTTACTAACGATTTTAATAAATCCTTAAAAACAAATTTTAATTTATTAATTGACATAATAAGTGTAACAAAAACAAGTTCTAAATGATGACTTATGAATAGTGTATAAAATGCAAAGCAATCAATTCCTCTTGTTATATCAGGAAAAATTACTCCCCAAAATAGTCCCATCCAACTAAGTCCATAAATTATTTTATAAAATGGTTTATAATTTAATATTAAACTAAATACAAATAAATAATTTACAATATGACAAAAATACAACGACAAATGTACTTTTATATCATATTCTCCATAATATAAATACGAGCCTCTATATATAAACATATTGAGTAATATTATCATTGCAATAATTATTCTAATTTTTTTATAATTTTTAGGTTGTCTTAATATTTTATTATCTTTTAATTTGTATACAATTATAAATAAAACTATTGTAACTAAAGTCATAATTAAATGTTGAATGCCAAACATTTTAAATGGAAAATTATCATTTCTTGATAATAAAAAATTTTTCATATGATAATATACCTCCATAATATATTTTTTTCAACAATTTAATTATATCAAAAAAAATAAACAAAGTAAATTAATTTACATTATTTATAAATTTTTTTATTAATAAATTATTATTCCATTTATATTCAAAGTAATACATCATTGATACTATTATTGACCCTAAAAAGGCAACAATTATATCCTCCATCGTATCTGTTACTCCTGTTAATTTTACTCTCTGTGGATCTACATTAAATAAACAACTTGATGTAAACTCAAACATTTCCCAAAGTGCTGCAACCATAAGCGTAACTGATATTATAAAAAATATATCAAATCTTCTATTACCATTTTTCTTTGACTTTACAAGGATAAATATTGCACCAAATGAACTTATAATACCTGATAAAAAATGTGTATATTTATCAAACCAATATATTTTGCCATATAAATTTATTGTAACTCCTAAAAAATGTGCATTAAATATAAATAATATATATATTAAAATTATTGCATCGCTTATATTTAATTTAAATATCTTTTTTACTATATATAAAGCATTTATCGTAAGTATTATAGACATATCTTTTAATACATATAATAAACTTTTATCTTTAGTAATTGTTATATAAATACTTCCAATAATCGCTATTAAAACAAGTGTTACATTAATTTTCTTTATCATTTGTTTCCCCTATCTCTACTTGATTTATACTATTAAATCTTTTTGTAATTTTATCTGTTGTCGTATATATATCTTTTACATCGCGACTTACTGTTTCTATACTTCTATATAATTTATCCCATCTATCTTTATAACGCTTAAATTCTTCATCCAAAAGTTTAAGTTCATTATGGATAACTTTTGTATACTTATCTCTTTCTATATTTTTTAGTATTATTTGTATTGTTGTAAGAGTACTAATAAGTGTTGTAGGACTTGTTATCCATACTCTATTTTTATACGCATATTCAAGTATTTCAGTATGATATGCATTAATTTCTGCAAATATTGCTTCTGCTGGTAAAAATAGTATTGCTTGGTCACTAGTTTCACCTGGAATTATATATTTACTACTTATTGCATCTATATGTTTTTTCATGTCTGATTTAAACAATTTTTCAGCCTGTTCTCTTTCACTAACACTATTTTTTTTATCAACCATTATTTGATAATGCTCTAAAGGAAACTTGGAATCTATTGCAATAGTACCAAGAGGTTCTGGTGTAAAAAGAACAGAGTCTGCTATTGTTCCGTTTGAAAGTGTATATTGTGTTGCATATATTTTAGTATTATTTGGACCAAATACATTAGATAAAATGTGCTCTAAATTTACTTCACCAAATATGCCTCTAGTTTTTTTATCTGTTAATACTCCCTGAAGTGAAACTATATCTCCAGATAACGTATCTATTTTCTTTTGTGCCTCATCTATTTTAGATAATCTTTCAAGTACATTTTCAAATGTTTTATTAGTTTTTTCAAAGTTTTCATCTAATCTTTCATTTACTTTATCATTTATTAATCTAAGTCTATTATCTAGTTTTTCAGTTTGATTATTAAAATCTTCAGTAATACTATGTAAAAAATCTGTCTTAAACTCTCCTATTTCCTTTATTAAACTTACTTCTAATTTATTTATTCTATCATTTGAACTATTATCTTTTTTTATTAGTAACACTACTATTAAGACTAATATTATTATTAATATTCCAAGTATTATATATTCCATATTGACCTCTTTTCTATTTTCATATAAATATATTGTACTGCATTATCAATTGTTTGTAAAGTTTATAATACAATAAAAATAAGCAGAAAACTGCTTATTCACTTAGTATCCATGCCTCATATCCACCCTGTACATTTACTACATTAAATCCTTTGTTTGAAAGTATTTGACATAGTTTTCTACTTTGTATTCCTTTTTGGCAATATATATAATATCTACTACCCTTATTTAAATATTTGTCTGGATTAATTAAAAGTTGGTTGGTATTTATATTTACTGCGTTATTTATATGATTATTATTATATTGTTCTACGTTCCTTATATCTATTAAATTTATATTACCAAGTCTTTTTAATTCAGACACAGAAATACTATTAATCATATAACCACCCTAATACATTATATGAGGGTGGTTATATTTTATAAAGTTAAAAAGTTTATTCGTCACTAAAGAAATCGTCAAAGAATTCATCATCAGTAATTCCTTTATCTTTCTTTTCAGTTTCATACTTAGTAGATTCATCAATATCATTAATAGGTGCAGTTGATGTCTGTGCTTTTTTCTCTTCTTCTTTTAATTTTTCTTGTCTTTCTTCTTCTTCAAGTTCTGCTATTTTAGCATCTATTCTTTTTACTAAATCATCTACATTAAATCCGCCACTACTACCTTGTGGTTTAGTATCCATAAAAGGATTAAATGGCATACCTCCCATACCTGGCATAATAGGTGATTTTGGGACATCTCCATTTAACATTTCATTTACTTTTTCTTCTCTTTTCTTGCTTACAAAACTTTTTAAATCAAATGTTTTTACTTCTTTTCTATCTCTATGAGGATATTCTGCTTTAGGGAAATTATGTCCCCAATTCATTTTGAAGTTAGGAGTTAACTTAGTCTTAAAAGGCATTGTTCTAAGTCTTAAGATAATTGTTTCCCACTGACTTAGTCTTTGTAAATCACTTACTGTAACAAGTGGTGTTGAAGAGGTTTTCTCTTTTTCTTTAGACTTAACTTCACCACACATTTTACTTATTTCTTCAAGTGCGGAAAGTTCTGTACTTATTAAGTAAACAATATTACCACAGTTACCTTTTATTGTTTCACCATTTTCTTTTCCATATACTTCATATAATTGTGCAAAGTTTTGGATAATAAATGTAAAACGAATATTTCTTGAACGAGCAGCTGTTACCATTGTTGTTACATCTTTTAAAGGTGGCATATTTGCAAACTCATCAAGTATGAAATTTGTTCTATGTGGAAGTTTTCCACCTGATTCTTGCGCAACAGAAATTAATGTTTCATAACATTGTTTTAAGAATATTGTAACAAGTGAATGATATGTAGTTTTTTCATCTTGTATTACTATAAATACAGCTGTTTTTTTTCTACCTATATCACGCATATCAAAGTCATTATTTGAAAGCATTTCTGATAAATTAGCACGTGATGCAAATAACTGAATTTTTTGTTTAAATACAGAAAGAATACTTCCCTTAGTTTCAGAAGGAGCCATTAGTGTTGATGACGCCTTAGTATATGCCGTACTTGCTGGATCTTTATAACTAAAGTAATCTTTTATATATGTTGTATTGGCAAGTTTTTCTTCTCCAACAGTTGTCATTAAACTAATACTATTTAAATTTATTTCATCAGGATTAGCATCTTCAAAAAGTGCACATGCAAGACCTGCAAAATAGTCCGCTGATGTATTCTCCCAAAATGGATCTTGTCCTTTTGCTGTTGGATCATGTAATATATTAGCAGCTAAGTCTTCAAGTAACTCTATAGATTTATCTATGTTACCATCCTTATATAATGAATAAGGAAGATACATTGGATTCCAAGCATTACCTTGTTGTGGATCACGAAAGTTAAGTAATACTATATTATATCCTAAACTTCTTAAATAATTTGATGTATTTTCATATATTTCACCTTTAGGGTCTGTAATTATCATAGATTCATCATGTTTAGCAAGTAAATTAACCATAGGTAAAACAGTAGTTTGAGTTTTACCAGCACCAGTAGAACCTATTACTAGATTGTGATATCCACCATTATCTACCCATACTTTTTTTTCATTCATTATAAGTGGTATTCCAGCGGCATCTGCCTTAGGTGCGAGTGGATCTACAGCTTTTACATCTAATCCCTTTTCTACTTCACTAACTTTAGCCCATCTCGAATAATTTTTTTCTTTTTTTTCTCCTATTGTCAAACCTATACCTTTTTCATCTTTTTCTCTTTCAAATATTTTAGATTTAACACCCATAAACATAGCTATTAAACCAGCAAAAAAGAAAACAAGAGTAGCTCCCAAATTTTTAGGTATAAAAGCTAAAAAGAAATTAATTGTAAATGCTTCACCATTTATAAAAGCTGAAACATTAACTACTGCTAAAGCTATAATAAATAACCAAGCAAGAGAAAAAATACAAAAAATTATCATATCTTTAGAGTCTGCTCTAAATTTTAATTTCATTCTATCACCTAAATTTCTAT
Organism: uncultured Bacilli bacterium; assembly: GCA_947632395.1. Taxonomy (GTDB): domain Bacteria; phylum Bacillota_I; class Bacilli_A; order RF39; family UBA660; genus UMGS1613. Next base: position 67,596 of record CANRPA010000002.1, read on the forward strand.
CGTACTATCATCTAAATAAACTTCATATTCCATTAC
>CANRPA010000003.1 GCA_947632395.1 uncultured Bacilli bacterium
GTTGAAATATTTGGTATATTTATACTAGGCATATTTGAATTTGCAAACATATCAAACCCTTGTGGTTGAACTATACTTTCTGTATTAAACGATGGAACTGATTGTATATTTGGTTGCTCTACTGTTTGGGTTGGTGTAGCAGCCATATCTGTTGAAATATTTGGTATATTTATACTAGGCATATTTGAATTTGCAAACATATCAAACCCTTGTGGTTGAACTATACTCTCCATATTGAATGATGGAACTGATTGTGTATTGGGTTGCTCTACTGTTTGGGTTGGAGCATTTCCTAAAAAATTAAAACTAGATTGTGTATCTTGTGGTGATGTCATATTGGGCATCATATTTATACTATTATTCATACTTTCTTCCTCTTTTTCTTCTTTTATATTTTCTGATAAGTCTAATCCATTTTTTACTTTATCGATTTCTTCATCTGTTTTTCTAACAGTTAATCTTTCGCTAATTATTTTATCTAGCATTTTGTTTTGTGATTCTTCACCTTGAAGTCTAAGTAAAGATCTTGCGTGACGTTCTGATATTTTATTTTCAAGTAATGCTTCCTGTACTTCATCTGATAAATTTAAAAGTCTTATTTTATTTGCTATAGATGATTGACTTTTACCCAATTTAGTAGCAAGTTTTTCTTGAGTTAAATAACCCATATCAAGAATTTGTTTATATGATAATGCTTCTTCTATTGGAGTTAAATTTTTTCTTTGAATATTTTCAATTAAAGCAATTTCTGCACTATCTTTATCATTTAAGTTTTTTACTATTACAGGAACGCTTTCAAGTCCTGCTAAAACACTTGCTTTATATCTTCTTTCTCCTGCAATGATTTCATATTTATCTCCAACTGTTCTTACAACTATTGGTTGAATGATGCCATGTTCACGTATTGAATCTGATAATTCTAATATTTCATCTTCATCAAATTGTCTTCTTGGCTGAAATCTATTTGGTAATATTTCATTAATATCTACTTCTAATACTCTAGAGGTATTATCAACAATAGACATAAATACACCTCCTTTTTACTCTTCATGTATATTCTACAATATTTTGGGAAATAAAACAATACTTTTTTGGGAAATATTAAAATAAAACGATGATTTAATACCATCGTCTTATAATGATTTTTTCTTTATTTCGTTATATTTTCTGGGAAAATTTTTTGGGGTTGTATTGTTTTTTACTATCTTTATTAAACTTCTATTACTATTTTCTATTATTAATTTAAACTCTATTATTTGGTTTTGAGTACAATTTAATTTTTTTAATGCATTATCATAATTTGGTTCATTAATAATATTTCCCTTCATAGCAATAAAGTATTTCCCAACTTTTACTAAGTTTATTCCTAATTCCAATAATATATTAAGAGGCGCTACCGCACGAGCAGTTACTACATCATATTTTTCTTTATTAATTTTTGCATAATCTTCAATTCTTGTATGAATTGCAGTTATGTCTGATAAATTTAATTCTTCTATTAATTTATTTAAAAAATTAATTCTTTTATTAAGTGAATCTATTAAAGTTACTTTTAAATGAGGATAAAATATTTTGATTACTATACCTGGAAATCCAGCACCACTACCTAAATCGCATAGTGTTTCTTCATTATTTAAATCTATTATTTTAGATATAGTTAATGAGTCATAAAAATGTTTTAAATAAACTTGTTCTTTTTCAGTAATACTTGTTAAATTCATTACTTTATTATATTCTATTAAAAGTTCATAATATTTTTCTAACATTTTTAATTTGCTATCTGTTACTTCTATACCTAATTTTTTTACTTCTTCAATAAATTTATTTTGATTCATGAAAATATTCCTTCTTTATATATATCATAATTAAAGAGATATCTGCTGGATTTACACCACTAATTCGTATTGCTTGACCTATTGATGTTGGTCTAATTGTTTTTAATTTTTGTTTTGCTTCACTAGCAAGGTTATGTATTTTATCATAATCTATATCATCTGGAATTTTTTTATTATCCAAATCAACCATTTTATTAGCTTCTAAGAGTGCTTTTGATATATATCCTTCATATTTTATATTTATCTCTACTTGCTCAAGTATTTCTAAATCGTAGTCTTTGTCTATAAATTTAGTTAAATTTTCTATTTTTATTTCAGGTCTTTTTATTAAATTGTATAGTGTTATTCCATCTTTAATTTCTGGTATTCCTAAACTTGTTAAATAATCATTTATTTCTTTTTTAGGAGTTAATTTAATTGTTTTTAAACTTTCATTAAGTTCTTCTATTTTTTTCTTTTTTTGTAAAAATTTATTATATTTTTCTTCTGATACTAATCCAACTTTATAACCATAATCTCTAAGACGTATATCAGCGTTATCATGTCTTAAAAGTAATCGATATTCTGCACGTGATGTAAGTAATCTATATGGATCAATTATACCTTTAGTTACTAAATCGTCTATTAATACTCCAATATATGCTTCATTTCTTTTTAGTATAAGGGGTTCTTTATTTTCTAATTTAAGACTTGCATTAATACCTGCCATTAGACCTTGACATGCTGCTTCTTCATATCCACTTGTACCATTTATTTGCCCAGCTGTAAATAAATTTTCTACTACTTTTGTTTCTAACGATTGCTTAAGTTGTTTTGAATCTATAGCATCATATTCTATTGCATATGCATATTTATTTATTTTAGCATGTTCTAATCCTGGTAAGGAGTGAACCATTTGTTCTTGAATATTTTTTGGCATACTTGTTGAAAAACCTTGAATATATATATCATCATAATATATACTTTCTGGTTCTAAAAATAATTGATGCCTTTCCTTATCAGCAAATCTTACTATTTTATCTTCTATAGATGGACAATATCTTGGTCCTACACCTTTTATATCATTTAGTCCACCATACATACTTGATTTATTTAAATTATCTCTAATTATTTGATGAGTAATAGGTGTTGTATATATTAAGTGACATGGAATTTGTTTATCTTTATCATAATATATTTCATTATCAAAACTAAAAGTCCAATATCTATCATCACCTAGTTCTACCTTAGTTTTAGAAAAATCTATTGAACTTTTTTCTATTCTTTGTGGTGTTCCAGTTTTAAGTCTAATTATATTAAATCCATATTCTTTTAATTTATCACTTAAATGATTACTTGGTTTTTCACCATGTGGACCTTGTCTTGTTCTTGTATCTCCTACAAGTATATCTGCTTTTAAGTATGTTCCAGTCGTAAGTATTACTGCATCAGAATTTATTTTTTCTCCATTTTCTAATACTATTCCTTTTATCTTATTATTTTCTATTATTAAATCTTCTACTATTGCTTCTTTTATTTCTAAATTTGGTGTATTATTTAAAGTTTTTAACATGTTTTTTGGATAAGTTATTTTATCTGCTTGAGCTCTTAATGCACGTACTGCAGGCCCTTTAGCACTGTTTAACATTTTTATTTGTAATAAACTTTTATCAGCATTTCTACCCATTTCTCCACCAAGAGCATCTATTTCCCTTACAACAATTCCCTTGGCACTTCCACCTATTGATGGATTACATGGCATATCTGCTATATTTTTAATATTTCCTGTTATTAGTAATGTTTTATGACCTTTTCTTGCAGAAGCTAAACTTGCTTCACATCCTGCATGTCCACCACCTACTACTATTATTTCATACATAATTACACCTCAATTCATCTTTTAGTATTATACTATCTTTTTTTTATTTTCCCAAACAAAATTGACTAAATAATTGATCTATTAGTTCATCTGTATAAGTTTCACCTATTATTTCTCCAAGTAATGACCACATTTGTTTTAAATCTATTTCTATCATATCAATAGGCATCTTATTTTTTACTCCCTCTTTTACTGATTCTAATGATTCTAATGATTTTTTTAAAATTGATATGCTACGTGCACTACTTAAATAAGTTAAATCCTGATTATCTAATTTTTCTAAGTTAAACATTTCCTTTATTTTATTTTTTAATTCATCTATTCCAATATCATTTTTTATAGATATTTCTATATAATCTTTTAATAATGATTTATCTATTTTACTATCTAAGTCTATTTTATTTATAATAATTATATGATTTTTACTATTTATTTTACTTAAAATCTCTTTTTCTTCTTCTAATATTTCTTCATTATTATTTAGTACATAAAGTATTAAATCTGCTTCATTTATTAAATCAAGACTTTTTTTAACTCCAAGACTTTCAACTATATCATCTGTTTTTCTAATTCCTGCTGTATCAATAATATTAAGTATTATTCCATCTATTTTAATATTTCCTTCTACTATATCACGAGTTGTACCAGCAATATCAGTAACTATTGCTTTATCTTCATTTAATAATCTATTCAATATACTACTTTTTCCTACATTTGGACTTCCTATTATTATTGTTTTAATTCCTTCTTTTATAATTTTCATATTTTCAGATTTATTTAAAATATTTTTAACTTCTTCTTCTATTGTTTTTATATTTTCAAGTATCATTTCATTTGTCATCTGTTCTATATCTTCGTATTCTGGATAATCTATATTTACTTCAATATTTGCAAGTATTTCTATTATTTTTTGTCTTAAATTACGGATTAGTTTTGATACTTCACCATTTACTTGATTAATTGCAAGATTTCTTGCTTTTTCAGTTTTGGCATTTATTAAATCCATTACTCCTTCTGCTTCTATTAAATCTATTCTTCCATTTAAAAAAGCCCTTTTTGTAAATTCTCCAGGTTCAGCTAGTCTACAACCATTATTTAAAAGTAATTCAAGTACTTTATTTGTAATTGCTATACCACCATGTGTATTTATTTCTACTATATCTTCTTTTGTAAATGTTTTAGGTGATTTCATTACACTTACTAATACTTCATCTATTATTTTATCATTTTCTACAATATACCCATAATTAATAGTATGACTTTGTACTTTTTCTAAATCTTTACCTTTAAATATCTTATTAACTATTTGTATTGCTTGATTACCACTTACTCTGATAATTGCTATAGCACCTATACCCAAAGTTGTTGAAATAGCTGCTATTGTATCATTCATATAATCACTTCCTAGTACAAATATTCTAACATAAATAAATGAAAAAATATACCTTAATTGGTATATTATTTTTCTACATATCTAATAACTACATATCTTTCAGGTTCTTCTCCAAAACTTTCTGTTTCTATATTATAGTATTCACTTGCTATAGAATGAACTATTCTTCTTTTGTATGAATTCATTGGATCTAATTTTGTTTGTGATTTTGTTTGAATAACCTCATTTATTATATTTTTTATATCTTTTTCAAAAAATTTTTCTTTTTTTGCTTTATAATTAGAAGCATCTAAATTAACTTTAACATTAAATTTAATTTTACTACTTAATGTTTGTCTTATTAAATTTTGAAGTGAAGTAAGTGTTCTTCCATCTTTTCCTATTAATAAAGGATTATTATTTGAAAACATTTTAACATTAAATATATCTTCATCTTCATTTATTTCAAATTTAGTATCTATTCCAATACTTTTTGTTACTTCTGTTAAGTAATTTTTTATAAATATCTTAACATCTTCTTTTTTTACTACTTCCATTACAAATTTGTCATTTTCTTCATATTCTCTTGTTAATATTTCATTATTATATACATCTAATTCATCTAAACATTTTAATCTACATTTTTCCTCTGTTTCATCTTCAAATTTAAATACTTCTAACATAATTATTTACTCCTTTTAACTAATAAATTTTGTATTATACTTAGTAAACTATTTACAATCCAATATAAGATAATTGCTGTAGACATACTAAATGATGTTATAAATATCATTACTATCATTATATTAAACATCAAATTCATTTGTTTTGCCTGATCACCAGCAACACCATTTTTATTCATTTTGAATGAAAAATAAGTAACTAATCCAACTAATATTGGTAATATTAAATAATACCAATCTCCTGCTTGTGCGCCAGCAAGTGGTGTCATTCCCATATGGAATACTAAAAATTTACTTTCAAATAAAATTGGTAATCTATAAAGTGCTTCATAGAATGCAAAGAATAAAGGTATTTGTAAAAATCCCATTAAACATCCTGATATTGGATTTATTTTAAATTCTTTATAAACTGCCATCATTTCATTTGATTTCATCATCATTGATTGTTGGTCTGTTTTTCCTGCATATTTTTTTTCTATTTTTTGCAATTTTGGTTGAGCTTTTTGAATATTTTCAGATTGTTTTAAAGATTTAAATGTGATTGGAAATAATATTAATTTTATAAGGATTGTTACTATTATTATTGAAAGCCAATAATTATTACCAAGTATTTTTCCTATATTTACTATTATCCATGCTAATGGTTTTACAAATATACTTGTCCAAATACCTTCATATCCACCTTCAAACACTGACATTTTCGTACAAACAGGTAACTCATCTATGTCTAATATATTTTTAATTCTTTTATTATATTCTTTTTTAGATAAATCTCCATCTTCATACATTTTTTGATAATCATTTTTTTTCTGTTCTAAAACTTTTATATATGTATCTTTTAATTCAACTGGTTTACATAAAATATTTTCTACCAAAGTTTGTTTAGTTTTTTCATCTGTTACTACTTTACCTTTTGCATCTTTTAATTGTTTAGTACATCCTGTAAGTAATAGCAAAGATAATACTAATAATAAAATTTTTTTACTTTTTTTCATTTATATTCTCCTTTATTATATTTAGATTCTTTAAGGCAAATAATAAATTATTTTTTCTTTCTTCAAAATTTTTTTCATTAATTCCCTTACCAACTATTATAATACAATTAAAGTTATTTTGATAGTCTTTTTCATCAATAATAGATTTTAACTGTCTTTTAACTTTATTTCTATTTACTGCATTACCTATTTTTTTTCCTACAGAAATACCAAAATGATAAATATCATTAGTATCTCTTTCTATATATATTATATAGTCCTTATATTTATATGGCTTAAACTTTTTTATTATTCTATCAAAATCTCGACTATTTTTTAATATATTTATTTTTTTCATAATATCAATCCTTTAAAATAAAACCACTGACGAATCAGTGGAAATTAATGAGATAAAACTTTACGTCCTTTTCTTCTTCTGTTATTTATTATTTTAGTTTTCATACGAGCCATGAAACCTAATTTTTTACTTTTTCTATGATTATTTGGTTGATATGTTCTTTTCATTCTAACACCTCCAATGTATATATAATTTTTGCTTGCTTTTTAAATTATATATACTTTTTATATTTTTGTCAATTATTTTTATAATTTTTTATATTACTAATTAATTTATTTTTAACAACATATTTATTATTTATCAATATATATTATATTTTAAAATATTTTTGTTTTATATTTTCAGATGGACTTTCTTCTTCTTTAACATAATATAATTTTATTAAATCTAAGATTTCATTTAAATTATCTAAAGAATCTTTTATGTCTTTTTTTAAATCATTAAAATTTGGTGAGCTAGTAATTGATTTTACAAGTCTATATTTTTTATTATTTTCTAAAACTTTAGGAGTTATTTTAAGACTATCTATTAATATATTTTTACAGTCTTTTAAACTTCTTTTTACCATATATTCTATTATTTGTTCCTGTAACAATTGCTTTGTAATAAAATTATTTTCACAAAAATTACTTATTCCATTTAAGCAAATAAAAGCTTTTGCCATACTGAATAAAAAATTTGGTGGTACAAATTCATAATTTAAACAAATATTAATCATATCAATAAAATAATAAGTAACATTTTTATTTTTTATATTTTCACAATATCTTTTACAATCTTCTTTGAATAAATTTTTTTTATTTTCATCCATATTACCATATATTACTATCATATTATATAGTTTTTCAAAATTTCCAGAATATGCAGTTAAGAAAAATTTTTTACATAGTTTAGCATCACTTTCACTTAAAACAAATAATAATCCCATATCTAAAAAGCAAATATTTCCTTCATCATCAATACATATATTACCACTATGAGGATCCCCATGGAATACTATTTGTTGATCATTTAATAATGCCCAAAAACTTAATTTTAAATAACTATTTATAGCAGTATTAATTTTAACTTTATTACTATCTGTTAATTCTATCTTATTAATTGTTTTATCTTTAATAAATTCCATAACAATTACATTATCTGTACAATATTCTTCATATAATTTAGGAATTTTAATTTTGTTAGTATTACTTACTTTTCCATTAACATTATCTGCAAAATTTTGATATATCTTTATATTTTCTATTTCTTGATTAAAATCTGTTTCTTGTTTAATCCATTCTAAGTATAAATTTATAGCATGATTTCCGCCAGTAAAATTACTAACATTAATTAGTTTTTTAAATCTATGAATTAATAATTTTAACTTTTTTATATCTTTTTCAACATCATTTGTAATATCTTTTCTTTTTATTTTTATTGCTACTTCTCTACCATCTTTTAATATTGCTCTATGAACTTGTGATACTGATGCAGAACCAACTGGCTCTTTTTCAATGAAACTAAATATATTATTAAGATCAGTTCCATATTCTTTTTTTAAAATTTTTTCTATTTTTTCAAAACTAATAGGATTACAATTATCGCAAATACTTGATAATAGCTTTCTATCTTCTTCAGTAAATAAATTTCCATAATTTTGAGTTGCTAATATTTGTGCTAATTTGATATAAGCAATTCCCATTTTTTCTGCAAATTTTTTTATTACTATACCATTATCTTTTTTTAAAATAAACTTTCTGAATAATAATTTAATTAATTCAATATATATTTTCATTTAAATCACCAAAACCGAATTGATGAGTATTATACTACAAAAAATTATTTTTTACTATACCAAAATTTATTTTTATCTTATTTTATATAATATTAACTGTAACTTTGATAAAATAAATTATTTCCCAAAAAAAATTTTTTTCTAATCTTTTTTAAAATTTATGCACATTTTTTTATTAAATTTATAATTATACACATTTTTATTAACTTATAAACAAAAATATTTAATTGTTTATATATTTTTGTAGATAACTTATACACATTTATGTTAATAAGTTGCTTTTTTCTTTTATTTATTAACAAATAAATTGTTCACAAAGTATGTTCATAAAATTTTATAAAATTAATAATGCACACAAAAAAATATATATATTGTTCATAAAATTTATATATTTAAGAATTATAATGAATTTTTACAATAAAAATAAAATTAATTTAAATATTTTATACACACATTTTTCTTGTTTTTAAATAAAAAATATTGTAAAATATATGTGTATAAGTTTTAAGGAGGTATAGGTATGGATCTAAACAATATTTGGAATTCATTTTTAAATAATATAAAGTCTAAAATTAATGATATTGCATATGATACTTGGTTTTCTGAAACAAAATTAATTAATTTAAATGAAAATATTGCTACTGTACTGGTTCCTTATCATATACATAAAAAAAGTTTAAGTGAAAATTATAATGATATTATAGAAGAAGTATTTACTGAAATAACAGGATCAAATTTTAAATTTAATTATGTTGTAGAAGAGGAAATTGAAAATAATATAACTCAAAGTACTGAAATAATAGGTGTACCTAATAACAATGAACCATTTGAAACTAATCTTGATTCTAGGTATACATTTAAAAATTTTATAATAGGTCCTAGTAACAAATTTGCAGCTACTAGTGCACTTGCTGTTGCAGAACAACCTGGAAAAATGTATAATCCTTTATTTATATATGGTTCAAGTGGGTTAGGTAAGACTCACTTAATGCAAGCAATAGGTAATTACATAGTAAAAAATAGCAATAAAAAAGTTTTATATATACCTTGTGATACTTTTATAAATGATTTTATTGATATATATAGAGATCCATCTTCAAATAATATTGAAGCTATAAAAAAATTTAAAAATAAATATAGAGATATAGATGTATTGATGATTGATGATATTCATTCATTAGTAAGAGCAAATAGCGCACAACAAGAATTTTTTAATACATTTAATGATTTATATAATAATGAAAAGCAAATAATAATATCTTCTGATAGATCTCCTGATGATATAAAAAAATTAGAAGAGCGTTTAAAAACAAGATTTAATTGGGGACTTCAAGTAAACATTTTACCTCCTGATTTTAAACTTAGAATGGAAATATTAGATAATAAAATAGCAAACAGTGAACTTACAGAAGTTGTTCCTTATGATGTTAAAGAATATATAGCTAGTAATTGTGTAGGGGATGTTCGTAGACTTGAGGGATCAATTACTCGTGTGTTTGCTTATGCTACTATGATGAATGGTAGTGAAATAACTCTTGAAATTGCTAAGGAAGCACTTAAAGATGACTATTCTAAAGCTTCTTTATCACAAAATAAAATGGATCAAGTTATACAGATTGTTTGTGATTATTATAATGTAAAAGAAGAAGTATTTTTAAGTAAAAATAGAAGTAATGAAGTTGCTATACCTAGAATGATTGCAATGTATATATGTAGAACTTATTTAGATGAAAATTTAACAAAAATTGGTATTAAATTTGGTGGTAAAAATCATACAACGGTAATGCACGCAGTAAATAAAATAAAAAAAGCTATTCTTGAAGATGATAAATTAAATACAGAAATTCAAAAAATGATAAATCAAATAAGATAATGTGCATATTAAAAATTATAAACTTTTTTATACACATATATTTTATTTTGAAAATAAAGAATAAAATAGGGTTATTAACATTATACACACTAATAAGAATAATAAATATATAAGAAAGAAGGAAGTATATGAAATTTTCAATAAAACAAAAAGTTTTTATGGAACATTTAAATTATGTTATAAGGGGTATATCTAATAAAAATTTAATTCCTATTTTAAATTGTATTAAATTTGAATTAAAAGAAGAAGGTCTATATTTAATAAGTACAGATAATGAACTTGCAATTAAATCTTTTATACCTGCTTCTGATATAGAAAATATAGATACATTAGGTGATATTCTAATATCAGGTAGATACATATATGATATAGTAAAAAAATTAAATAATGAAATTATTAATATAGAAGAAATAATAGATTCTCAAGTTTTAATAACAACAAATTCTTCATCATTTAAATTAAATTGTAATGAAGTAAATGATTTTCCAGATGTTGATTTATCTTTTACAGGTGACCCTATATTAATAGATTCTCAAGTTTTTAAAACAACAATTAATCAAACAATATTTGCAACTTCAACACAAGAAAGTAGACCAGCTTTAACAGGTATTAATTTTAAAATAAATGAAAATTTAATGGAAGTTACTGCAACAGATTCATATAGACTTGCTAAAAAAAGAATTATATTAGATAAAAAAATAGAAAATAATGTTGAGATTATAATTCCAAGTAGAACTTTAAATGAAATAATTAGATTAATTCCTGATGATGATACAAAAATAGAAATGCATATATTTACAAATAAAGTTATATTTAAAATTAAAAATTTAATTGTAATGACAAGACTTATAAATGGAAATTATCCTGATACAAATAAATTAATACCAGAAACATATGAGTTAGTAGTAAAATTAAATTTAAATAATTTTTATAACGCAATAGATAGAGCATCTTTATTAACTAATGCAGAAGAAAAAAATACAATAAATTTAGAGATAAAAAAAGATGTAATGATTATTTCATCTAATATTCCTGAAATAGGTAATGTTGAAGAAAAAATATCAATATCTAAAAATGTTGATAAAGATATAAAAATTTCATTTAGTTCTAATTATATGATGGATGCAAATAAAACATTTGATAGTGAAGAAATAGAAATAGCATTTAATGGTGAAATTAGACCAATTATATTAAAATATGTAGATAATGATGATTTAATTCAATTAATTCTTCCTATAAGAACATATTAAAATACAAAAAATATAAATTTTGTATTTTTTTTACATTTTTTTTAATTAAACGACATATTTCTATTAAATTCGACAAAAAGGAGGTGTATAAGAGATACCAATGAAAGGGGGATAGTATGGAGGATTATGAAATAAATTCAGCAACTCTTGCAATTATACCAATTGATGAAAAAACATCTATGGTATACGAGGAAGAAGAAAATTATGTAGTAAAAAAATCTTCTAATAGTATTATTAAAAATAGTTGCGAATATTATGGTAGTACTTATGAAGGAAGATGTATAGGTACAAAAACATTAACTGGAATTAAAGGTAAATATCCAATAATAATAGAAGAGAGTAGAAATATAATATTCTTTCCAACGGCTTCTATAAGAAAAAATCAAAGTAGTTGGATAGCTCTTAATAAGATAAAAAAATACTCTAAATATAAAAATATAAGTAATGTTGTGTTTAAAAATGAAAAATCATTAAAAATAGATATAACTTATTATACTTTAGAAAATCAAATTTTACGTGCTAATTTATTAAGTGCAAAAATATTAGAAAGAAAAGAAAAATTATATCAACAATCTATTTTAGATAATAATAAAAAATAACGGAGAAATCTTAAAAAAAATTAGATTTTTCTTTTTTAATAGGCAATTTTATGATATAATATATAGTGTGTATAGGAGTACTCAAACTATATAAAAATCAAAAATAGGGGGAATTAAATATGAAAAGAGTAAATTTGTGTATTTAAAAAAGTTGAAATTACATAATTTTAGAAATTATTTAAGTTTGAATGTTACTCTAACAAAGGGAATTAATATAATTTATGGAAAAAATGCACAAGGAAAGACAAATTTACTTGAAAGTATATATGTTTTAGGTATTACAAAATCTCATAGAAGTTTTATAGATGATAGTTTAATAAATATAGAAGGAGAATATCTAACAATAGAAGGAATTGTTAATAATAAACAAATAGATAACAAATTTAATGTTTATATAGATAATAAATCAAAAGTGCTTAAATATAATGGAAATAATATAAGAAAAGTAAGTGATTATATATCAAAAATGAATATTATAATTTTTTATCCAGATGATTTAGAATTAATAAAGGGTTCTCCACAAGTTAGAAGAAAATATATTAATTTAGAGTTATCTCAGATTTATAGTAATTATTATATTTTAATTCAAGAGTATGAAAAAATACTAAAAATTAGAAATGAATACTTGAAAAAAATATTTAAGAAAGAATCAATTAATAAAACATATATAGAAATTTTAACAGGTTATTTAATAGATAAATCAATAATGATTTATAAAATGAGAACTAAATTTATAGATAGAATTAATGAATATAGTGGAAAAATTTTTAAAGATATTATGAATTTAGATAATTTTTATATTAAATATAAACCTAGTATAGATATTGATATAAATGATCCTAATTTAAAAGATTATTTAAGAGAAGAATATGAAAAAAAATTAGAATACGATATAAAATTATGTTCAACTAGTATAGGACCACATAAAGATGATATAGAGTTTTTTTTAGATAATAAAAATTTAAAATATTATGGTTCTCAAGGACAACAAAGGGTAGCTGTTCTTACTCTTAAACTTTCTGAAATAGAATTATTTAAAAAATATAAAGAAACAACTCCTATACTATTATTAGACGATATTTTTAGTGAATTAGATGATGTAAAGAAAAATAATTTACTAAAATATATTAACCGTGATATACAAACAATTATTACAACTACTGATTTAAATAATTTAGATAAAAAATTGATTAAAAAATCTAAATTATTTAATATAAATAATGGCAACATAATAAAAATCAAAGAGGTGATATTAGATGAATAACGAATTAAATCATTATGATGCATCAGATATTCAAGTACTTGAAGGGCTTGAAGCGGTTAGAAAAAGACCAGGTATGTATATAGGAACTACAGATGTAAAAGGACTACATCATTTAGTTTGGGAAATAGTAGATAATGCTATTGATGAATCTTTAGCAGGTTATTGTAATAATATAGAAATTGTTATAAATAAAGGTAATTCAATAACTGTTAAGGATAATGGACGTGGAATTCCTATTGATATACATCCAAAAACAAAAAAATCTACTGTAGAAACTGTTTATACAGTACTTCATGCAGGTGGAAAATTTGGTGGTGGAGGTTATAAGGTATCTGGAGGTCTACATGGAGTAGGTGCAAGTGTTGTTAATGCTCTTAGTAAATGGGTTGAAGTAACTGTTTATAAAAATGGTACAGTTAATTATATTCGTTTTGAAGATGGTGGACATGCTGTAGAGCCATTAAAGCAAATCGATACATGTGAAGAAAACAGAACAGGTACAACAGTAACATTTAAACCAGATCCTGACATATTTGATACTGATATATATGACTATAATACTTTAAAAGTAAGAGTACGTGAACTTGCATTTTTAAATAAAGGTCTTAGAATTACTTTAAGAGATGATAGAGATGATGAGGATACTACAGGCGAAACATTTATGTATGAAGGTGGTATTTCTGAATATGTTAAATTTATAAATCAAGGTAAAACACCAATTCATGAGGATATAATTCATTTAGAAGGAACTGAAGATAATGTTATGTTTGAGGTAGCTCTCCAATATAATAATGGTTATAATGATAATATATATTCATTTGTTAACAATATAAATACTCATGATGGTGGTACTCATGAAGAAGGAGTAAAACGTGCACTTACTCGTGTAATTAATAATTATGCTAGAAAAAATGGTATGTTAAAAGATAAAGATGAATCTTTAACTGGTGATGATGTTAAAGAAGGAATTACAATGATTATTTCTTGTAAACATCCAAATCCACAATTTGAAGGTCAAACTAAAGGTCGTTTAGGAAATTCTGAGGTAAGAAAATTGGCAGATAATGTGTTTAGTGAAGGATTTGAAAAATTTTTATTGGAAAATCCAGATGCTGCGCGTGCAATAGTTGAAAAAGCAATGCTTGCAAGTCGTGCTAGAAATGCGGCTAAGAAAGCTAGGGAAATGACAAGAAAAAGTGATCTTGCAATAACTAACTTCTTTGGTAAATTATCAGATTGTAAAAGTAAAGATCCTAAAATATCTGAGATATTCATAGTCGAGGGAGATTCTGCCGGTGGAAGTGCTAAAAAAGGTAGAGATTCTATGACTCAGGCTATTTTGCCACTTAGAGGTAAGATTTTAAATGTAGAAAAATCAAGACTTGATAAGGCATTAGGTAATGAAGAAATTAGAAGTATAATTACAGCATTTGGTACAGGAATAGGTGAAGAATTTAATATTGATAAATTAAGATATGATAAGATAATAATAATGACCGATGCCGATGTTGATGGAGCTCACATTAGAGTTTTACTTCTTACATTATTTTATAGATTTTTTAGACCACTTGTTGAAACTGGACATATTTATGCAGCTCAACCACCTCTTTTTAGAATTATGCATGGAAAAACAAGAAAATATGTACTTACACCAGAGGAAAAGGATGCATACTTAGCAAGTTTACCAGAAAATGTTCGTAGTCGTGCGGAAATTGCTCGTATGAAAGGACTTGGTGAAATGGATGCTGAGGAATTAAATGAAACAACAATGGATATTGAAAAACGTGTATTGAGAAAAATTACAGTTGATGATTGTGTAGCCGCTGATGCAATATTTGAAAAATTGATGGGTGATGAAGTTGAACCAAGAAGACAATTTATTGAAGAAAATGCAATATATGTGGAAAATCTTGATATTTAGGAGGTAAACTATGGAAAATAATAATGAAACACAAGAAAATAATGAAGAAATAATAGAAAAATCAGAAAAGTTAAATAATTCAGATATTTTTCATGAAAGAGATAGTTTATCTGAAAATAATATAGTAAGTGAGGTAAGTAATTCATTTCTTGATTATTCAATGAGTGTTATTACTTCACGTGCTATACCTGATTTAAGAGATGGTTTAAAACCTGTTCATAGAAGAATTTTATGGTCAATGTATGAAGAGGGAAATACACCAGATAAACCTCATAAAAAATCAGCAACAACCGTTGGATATGTTATGGGACATTATCATCCACATGGTGATTCATCAATATATGAAGCAATGGTTCGTTTAGCTCAAGATTTTAATCAAAGATATATGCTTGTCGATGGACATGGAAATTTTGGTAATATAGAAGGTGATGGTGCAGCAGCATATCGTTATACAGAAGCACGTCTCTCTAAAATATCTCTTGAATTACTTAGAGATATAAATAAAGAAACTGTTAATATGGATGACAATTTTGATGCAACAAGTAAAGAGCCTGAAGTATTACCTAGTAGATTTCCAAATGTACTTGTTAATGGATCTATGGGAATAGCTGTTGGTATGGCAACTAATATACCACCTCATAATTTAGGTGAAGTTATAGATGGATGTATTGCATATATAGATAATCCAGATATTGATACAATCGGACTTATGAAATATATAAAAGGTCCAGATTTTCCAACAGGTGGGGTGATTTTGGGAAATTCTGGTATAAAAAAAGCATATGAAACAGGTAGAGGAACAATTACTATAAGAAGTAAGGCATCAATTGAGGAACATGCTGGTCATAGTCAAATAATAATTACTGAGGTTCCATATGGTGTAAATACACAAGATTTAAAAAATAAAGTAGCAGAATTAGTTCATACAAAGGTTATCGAGGGAATTTCTGACTACCATACAGATTTAAAAAATGGTGTAAAAATTACAATTACATTAAAGAAAGATGCAAATGCACAAGTTATTCTTAATAATTTATACAAACATACTTCATTTCAGATAAGTTATGGAATTATATTCTTAATGATTGATAATAAAACACCAAGGACTTTACCACTTAAAGATATAATTTCAAAATATATTGATTATCAAAAAGAAATTATTATAAGAAGAACTAAATTTGATTTAAAAAAATCTGAAGCAAGAGTTCATATATTAGAAGGTTATAAGATTGCTCTTGATAATTTAGATGCTGTAATTAAAATTATTAGAGAATCTGAAACAGATCAAGAGGCAAGAGATTCTTTAATGAATAATTTTAGTTTAACTCAGATACAAGCAGATAGTATTCTAGAATTAAAATTAAGAAGATTAACTGGTCTTGAAAGAGCTAAAATTGAAGAAGAACTTAGTAATTTACTTAAATATATCGATGAATTAAATTCAATACTTTCAAGTGAACAAAAGGTTCTTGATATAATTAAAAAAGAATTATTAGAAATTAAGAACAAATATTCGGATGAAAGAAGAACTTCTATTGATATGACTGCTATTGATTATATAGATGATGAATCACTTATACCTGTTGAAAGTTTAGTAGTAACTCTTACTAATAAAGGATATATTAAACGTGTAGGAAGTGAAAACTATAAATCTCAAAATAGAGGTGGAGTTGGAATTAAAGGAATGACAACTAATGAGGAAGATTTTGTAGAAAATATACTTTCAATGACAACACATGATTATGTAATGTTTTTTACAAATAAAGGAAAGGTTTATAGGATGAAAGGGTATGAAGTACCTTTATATAATAGACAAGCCAAGGGACTTCCTATAATTAATTTGTTACCAATAGAAAAAGATGAAAAAGTAAACGTAATGTTAAAAGTAACACCTGATGATAAAGATTCATATGTTGTATTCTGTACTAAAAATGGTAACATAAAGAAAACAAAAATAGAAGAATTTGAAAATATAAGAACAAATGGTAAAATTGCAATAACATTAAAAGAAAATGATGAGTTAATTTCAGCAAAAATTACAAGAGGCAATTCAGAAATACTAATAGCTTCTTCAAATGGTAGAATTATAAGATTTAATGAAAATGAAATAAGAGTCATGGGAAGAACTGCTTCTGGTGTTAGAGGAATTGATGTTGGTGATGGCTTTGCAGTTGGAATGGAAGATTCATCAATAAATAAAGAAGTTCTTGTAGTAACTGAAAATGGTTATGGAAAAAAGACAAATATAGAACAATATAGAATGACTCATAGAGGAAGCAAAGGTGTTAAAGCCCTTAATGTTACTGAAAAAAATGGAAATATTGTTTCATTTAAGATGGTAAATGGTGATGAAGATTTAATGATTATAACTGATAATGGTGTTATAATTAGATTACCACTTATCCAAGTTTCTTCAACAGGTCGTGTTGCGCAAGGTGTTAAATTAATTAATTTAAAAGATAATCAAAAAGTTAGTACAATTGCAATTATTGATCATGAGGATGTACAAGAAGAAACAACAAATATTGAAAATACTGAAATTATTGAAGAAAATATTAAAGATGAAAATAATTAATATTTAAATATATGTTTCACGTGGAACATATATTTTTTTATTTCCTGGGAAATAGTAGTTTATTTTAATGTTTCACGTGAAACATTAAAATAAATATAAAATAGCCTACAAATTATAAAAATATTATTAATTTTTTATATAATTAATCAATGTTCCACGTGGAACATTGTATAAATTTATAATTTTAAATAAATAATAAATAAGAATGGTAATGTTTCACGTGAAACATTATAAAAAATAATATAAATTTATTTACATCATTATATTTATACAAAATATTTATATTTGAATTAAGTAAAAATAAAAAATAGTCTTTAAATTTTCTAAATATGTATATTTTTATATAGTACAATGTTCCACGTGAAACATTAAATAAAATTATATTTTAACTGAATAATATAAAAATGGTAATGTTTCACGTGAAACATTATAAAAAATTGATATAAATTTATATTTGTAATATACTATTTATGCACAACATTTATGTTTGAACTAGGTCAGAGTTGGAAAACAGCAGCCTTAAAAATCTCTAAATGTGTGTGCTTTTTTTATATAATTCAATGTTTCACGTGAAACATTATAAAAAATAATATAAATTTATTTACATTATTATATTTATACAAAATATTTGTATTTGAATAATTAAAAATAAAAAAATATTTTTTAAATTTTCTAAATATGTATATTTTTTTATATAATTAATTAATGTTCCACGTGGAACATTGTATAAAACTATAAATTTAATTAAATAATAAAAAAATTAATGTTTCACGTGAAACATTGGAGGTATATATATGAATGAATATTATATGAATATAGCAATAAAAGAAGCAAAAAAAGCTTTGAAACATGATGAAGTTCCAATAGGAGCAGTAATAGTTAAAAATAATAAAATTATATCAAAAGCATTTAATAAAAGAGAAACAAAAAAAAATATAATAAATCATGCAGAAATTTTAGCAATTTCTAAAGCATGTAAAAAATTAAAAAATTGGAGATTAAATGATTGTACAATTTATGTGACAATGGAACCTTGTATGATGTGCTCTGGTGCAATAGAACAAGCAAGAATAAATAAAGTTGTATATGGTATAGATAATGAAAAATATGGTTATATAAAAAATATAAAATGTGCACAAATTGTTTCTCATGTTTGTGAAAGTGAATGTAAAAATATTGTCCAAAATTTTTTTAAAAAAAAGAGATAAGTCTCTTTTTTTTTAAACCTCTAAAGTGTATAATATTAATGAGACTCGAGGTGAAATATGTACCAAGCACTATATAGAAAATATAGACCAAAAACATTAGAAGATGTTGTAGGTCAGCAAGTGATAATTAAAACATTAACTAATAGTGTTTTAAATAATAAAATAACTCATGCATATCTTTTTACTGGTCCAAGGGGGACAGGTAAAACAAGTATTGCCAAAATTTTAGCAAAAATAGTTAACTGTGAATCACTTAGTGGTGTTACTCCATGTAATAAATGTGTAAGTTGTACACAAACAGACTTAAAACAAAATACTGATATAATTGAAATTGATGCCGCTTCTAATAATGGTGTAGATAAAATAAGAGAAATAAGAGATAAAGTTAGTTTAGTACCATCATATGGAAAATATAAAGTATATATTATAGATGAGGTACATATGTTAACAACAGAAGCTTTTAATGCTTTATTAAAAACATTAGAAGAACCACCTCAACATATTATATTTATTTTGGCAACCACAGAACCACATAAAATTCCAGCAACAATATTATCAAGATGTCAAAGGTATGATTTTAAAAAAATAAGCATGTCAGAAATAGAAAAAAGACTTAAATATATATGTTCTGAAGAAAAAATTATAATAGATGATGAAGCAATAAATTTGATTGCTAAATTATCGGATGGTGGAATGAGAGATTCTATTAGTTTATTGGATCAATTAACTTCATATACATCAGATAAAATAACTATAAATGATGTGCATAATGTTTATGGAACTATAACAGATATAGAAATATATAATCTATTGAATATGATATATAATAACGAATTAGCAAATATATTTGATACGATAGAGCAATATGATAATCAAGGTAAAAATTTAGTTAAAATAATGGAATTAATGATAGATTTTTTAAAAAATACACTATTATATATTACTTCATCAGATTATTTTAAAGTAGAAGAACAAAAACAAATGTACGCTAATATTTACAAAATAACAAATGAAAAAAGTATATATAGAACAATCGATATATTATTAGATTCAATAAAAAATAGTAAATTAAGTAATAATTCTAGATTACTATTTGAACTTTCAATAATAAAAATAATAGAATTAAAAAGTGAAAAAGTAGTTGAAAATCAAGATAAAGAAGAAAATAATATCCCAATTATAGCGCAACAAAAAAAAATAGAATCCAAAACAAAAATTGAAACAAAAGAAATTAGTGATAGTGTAAAAAATAATATTGAAAAATTAAAACAAATTAGAATAAAAAATACATTATCAAGATTTGATAAAAAAGAATTAATGGAATTTAAATCAAAATTAGAAGATTTAAAAGAATTGCTCATGGATCCAGATTATAGCAATATAGTTTCATTAATTTTGGATGGAGAATTAAAAGCTAAAGGAAAAGAAAACTTAATATTCGTATATGAAACAAATAGTTTAGAAGAATATTTTAATTTATCACTTATAAATATAGAACAAATATTTAACAAAAAATTTAATGAAAACTTGAAACCAATTGCTGTTTCAAAAGATGAATGGGAACCAATAAAATTAGAATTTAATAAAAATATGAAAAATCAAACAAACAAATATTTGTATGAAGAAGAAACAAAACCATTAGAAGAAATTTATGAATTAAATATAAAAAATCAGGATACTGAAAAAAATTTAAATGATATAGAAGAATCATTTGAAGATATAGTAGTATATAATTAGAAAGAGGGAATAGATATGAATATGCAAGCAATGTTAAAACAAGCTCAAAAATTACAAAAAGAAATGATGGATGCACAAGAACAAATAAATAATATGGAGTTTACTGGTAAATCATCACTAGTAACTGCTAAAGTAAATGGTAGAAAAGAACTTATAGATATAAAAATAGATTTAGAAGAAATAGATAAAGATGATATTGAAATGATTCAAGATATGATAGTAGTGGCAATTAATGATGCATTTAAACAAGTAGATAAAGAAACAGAAGAAAAAATGGGTAAATATACAAAAGGGATGCCAGGGTTATTTTAATGAAATATCCAATTACAATTTTAAATTTAATAGAATGCTTTAAAAAATTACCAGGAATTGGTGAAAAAACAGCAGAAAGATTAGCTTTATCAATCTTAGAATTTGATGATGATACAATACAATTATTTTCAAAATCACTTAAAGATACAAAAACAAAAATAAGAAGATGTGAAAAATGTAATAATTTAAGTGAAACTGAACTTTGTGAGATTTGTAAAGATGAAACTAGAAATAAAAAAATATTATGTGTAGTTGAAGACCCAAAAAATGTAATTTTATTTGAAAAATTAAATATATTTGATGGATATTATCATGTGTTGGATGGTTTAATTTCACCAATTGATGGAATAAATCCAGAAGACATAAATCTCGCAAGTTTAATAGATAAAGTAAAAAAAGATAAAATAGAAGAAATAATTTTAGCACTTAAACCAAGTATTGAAGGTGAAACAACATCATTATATATTTCAAAACTATTAGAAGGAATAAATGTAAAAATAACAAAAATAGCTTATGGAATTCCAATAGGAACAGAAATAGATTATGTTGACTCTTTAACACTAGAAATGGCTTTAGAAAATAGGATGGACATATCAACTAATAAAAATTCATAATTATTATTTAAAAAACATAGTATAAGACAGGTGAAAAAAATGTTAAAAAAATGTTTTAAAATAATAAGACGAATTATAGTTAGTTCTTTTTTACTATATGGATATAATTTATTAGTACAACCTGTAGGTTTAATAATACCAATAAATATATTTACGATTCTTGCTATTTCAATTTTAGGTGTTCCAGCACTTCTTTGCTTTATTTTCATAATGGTAGCAATATATTAGGAGAGATAGTATGTTAGATGATTTTTATTTAGAACAAGATATAGCATATAAAACATTAATAAATTCAGTAAAAAATAATAAACTTTCACATGCTTATTTAATAGAAACAAATGGTTATTCAAAATCACTTGATTTTGCAGTTGCATTTGCAAAGTATATTTTATGTCCTAATCATTATAATAATTTTGAAAATTGTAAAGATTGTCATCAATGTGAAAATATAAATAAAAATGAATTTTTGGAATTAAAAATAATAGATCCAGAAGGTCAATGGATAAAAAAATCACAATTAGAAGAATTACAAGAAGAATTTTCTAAAAAATCAATTATAGGTGACAAGAAAGTATATATAATAAATAAAGCAGAAAAGTTAAATATATCATCTTCAAATTCATTGCTGAAATTTTTAGAAGAACCAGAAGAAGGTATAATAGCTATATTGCTTACAGAAAATAAAAATCAATTATTAAATACAATAATATCAAGATGCCAAAATATATCTTTAAAAAAACAAAATAATTTAGATAACTTATCTACATTTGAAAAAATATCTCATCTTTTAAATAATAATATAGAAGATATAAATAATTATATATTAGATGAAGAAAATAAAATAAAACTAGAAAAAACAATAGAATTTATTGAATACTATGAAACTAATCATGAAAATACAATAATATATATGAACAAATTGTGGCACGATTATTTTAAGGAAAGAACTGAAATATATAATTCTTTTACTATAATGTTATTGTTTTATAAAGATTTATTAAATGATAAGTTAAATAGAAAAATAACAGTATTTAATGAAAAATTAGAACTAATAAAAAAATTTAATAAAAATAATAATATAAATAGTCTAACGAGTAAAATAAATGTTATAATGGACTTGAGGGAAAAAATAAAATTTAATGCAAATGCTAATCTATTAATGGACAAGTTAATAATAAAATTAGAAAGATGTGAAATTTATGATAGAAGTAATAGGAGTAACATTTAAAAAAAATGGAAAAATATATTATAGTTCTTCGACACCAGAAAATATAAAAATAGGTATAAATTTAATAGTAAAAACTGATAGAGGATTACAATATGTTACAGTAGTAACTGATAAAATTCAAATAGATTCAGAAAAATTAAAAGAACCATTATTTGAATTTGTTAGAATTGCAAATCATAAAGATAATAATCAAAATAAAAAAAATATAGAAGATGCTAAAGAAGCACTAAAAAAATGTAAGGAATTAGCAAAAAAATATAATTTAAATATGGCTATTTTAGAAGCAAATTATACTTTTGATAGAGGACAATTATTATTTACATTTTTATCAGATAATAGAATAGATTTTAGAAAATTAGCAAAAGATCTTGCAACTATTTATAAAACAAGGATAGAACTTAGACAAATTGGAATACGTGATAAAGCAAAAGAAATAGGTGGATTTGGTACATGTGGTAGAGAACTTTGCTGCTCAAAATTTTTATGTGATTTTAACTCAGTTTCAATAAATATGGCAAAAAATCAAAATATTGCTCTTAATCCAAATAAAATAAATGGAGCATGTGGTAGACTTTTATGTTGTTTAAAATATGAGGATAAATGTTATAAAGAATTATCAAAAAATATGCCTAAAGTAGGTAAAATGGTAGAAACTAAATTGGGTGTTGGTAAAGTAATAAGTATTGATATATTGAAACAAAAATATAGAGTAAATATAGAAAATAAAGGAATAATAGAAGTTGATTTAAATGAAGACAATTAATTATTTACTTGGGTATAAAGATTTAAAAATAGTACAAGATAATGAAATGTTTAATTTTTCATTAGATTCAGTATTACTTCCAAATTTTGTGACAATAAATAAAAAAATAAATAACATATTAGATATTGGTAGTGGAAATGCACCAATACCTTTAATTTTATCTACTAAAACTAACGCACATATAACAGGTGTAGAAATCCAAAAAGAAGTGTATGACTTGGCTATTGAGTCAATAAAAATTAATAATAAAGAAAATCAAATAGAAATAATAAATGATGATATAAACAATTACTTTAAAAAAATAGAATCAGATAAATTTGATATAATAACTTGTAATCCACCATTTTTTAAATACAAAGAAACATCAAATTTAAATAAAAATGATTATAAGACCATAGCGCGTCATGAATTAAAATTAAATTTATCAGAAATTTTTTTAATTTCAAAAAAATTACTTAAAAATAATGGTGTTGTGGCGATAGTACATAGGCCAGAAAGACTTACTCAAATAATAGAAGAAATGAAAAAGAATAATATAGAACCAAAAAAATTACAATTTGTATATCCTAAAAAAAATATGGAAGCAAATATTATGTTAATAGAAGGAAGTAAAAACGGAAAACCAGGATTAAAAATTTTACCTCCAATTTATACACATCTAGATAATGGAGAATATACGGATCAAGTAAAAAAATATTTTGAATAGAGGTGAAAAAATGTCTCAAAAAAGTTATAATAATACTCCAACCTTATATGTTATACCAACTCCAATTGGAAATATGGAAGATATAACCTTACGTGCACTTAATACATTAAAAATGGTGGATGTAATATTTTGTGAAGATACTAGGGTAACGGGACAATTACTAAAGTATTATGAAATAAATAAAAAATTGATATCAAGTCATAAATTTAATGAAGCAAACAATAAAGAAAAATTATTAGAATATTTAGAAAATGGTAATAATGTTGGTTTAGTTAGTGACAGGGGAACACCAATAATAAGTGATCCAGGATATGAACTTGTAAAATTTGCAATAGATGCAGGATACAATGTAGTAAGTTTGCCAGGAGCAACCGCACTTATTCCCGCACTTACTTCATCGGGTATAAGTCCTATGCCTTTTTACTATTATGGTTTTTTAAATAGCAAAGATAATATTAGAAGAAAAGAATTGGAATTTTTAAAAAATATAGATGCAACATTGATACTCTATGAGGCACCTCATCGTATAAATAAGACATTAAATGATTTGGAAAATATTTTGGGAAATAATAGAAAAATATCAATTTCCCGAGAAATAACTAAAAAGTATGAAGAGATATATAGAGGGACTATAGAGGATTTAATAAAAGAAAATAATGAATATAAAGGTGAGTTAGTTTTAGTAATAGAAGGAAATAAGTCAGCAATTGAATATAAAAATTTAACTATAGAAGAACATGTTGATTTTTATATAAATGATGGAAATAGTGTTATGGATGCTATAAAAATAGTATCAAAAGAACGTGGTATGAAAAAAAGTGAAGTTTATGATTTATATCACAAAATAGAAAAGAAGTGATAATTTGAAACTTATAGTTGGTTTGGGAAATCCAGGAATAGAATATGAAAATACAAGACATAATATAGGATTTATGTGCATAAATAAATTAGCGCAACATTTTAAAGTTAATTTAGATTTAAATAAATTTGATGGAAAATATACTATATTTAATTATAATGATGAAAAAATAATACTATTAGAACCATTAAAATATATGAATTTATCTGGTGAGGTTATTAAAAAATTTGTTAGTTTTTATAAAATTGATATAAAAGATGTACTAGTAATTTGTGATGATTTAGATACTAATATAGGGACATATAGATTGAGATATAAAGGCTCTAGTGGAGGACATAATGGTCTAAAAAATATTGAATTAAATTTAGGAAGTAATGAATACAAAAGGATAAAAATAGGAATATCAAATAATAAAAATATTGATACAAAAGATTATGTTCTAGGAAAATTTAAAAAAGAGGAATTAGAACTAATTAATCCTATAATAGATAAAATTCCAAATATAATTGAAGACTATTTAAAATTACCATTTGATAATGTAATGAATAAATATAATTAAAATATTAATGATACTAAATGTATCATTTTGTCGTTGGGAGGAGGTACTTATGAATTTATTAGATACAATAATTAATAACTTAGATGGAGAATCAGTATCAGGTTTAACTTCAGAACTTAAGGGATTATTTTTATATAAAAAATATATAAAAGAAAATAAAAATATATTATGTGTAACTTCATCAATATATGAAGCAAATAGACTATATCAGATACTATTAAATTATACAGATAAAGTATCTTTTTTTCCAATGGATGATTTTTTGACAAGTGAAGCACTTGCAATAAGTCCAGAATTTAAATTAACAAGATTAGATACATTAAATCAAATACTTACTGAAAAAAGAATAGTAATAACAAATCTTATGGGTTTCTTAAGATTTTTACCACATCCACAAGATTATGAAAAATCATATGTAAATTTAAAATTAAATGATGAAATAAAAATAGATGAACTTGTAAACAATTTATATAAAATAGGTTATAAAAGAGAATCAATAGTAAATAAAACAGGAGAAGTCGCACTAAGAGGCTTTGTAATAGATGTATTTCCAATAAACTATAAAGATCCTGTAAGAATAGAATTTTGGGGAGATACAATTGATAGAATTACACTATTTGATATAGATACACAAATATCAAAAGAAAAATTAGAAAAAATAAAAATTACACCAGTAACAGAATTTATAATAGATGAATTAGTTGAAAATGAACCAAAACAAAGAGAAATAATAAATTATATAAATCCATCCTCAATATTAGATTATTTAGATAAAACTATAATTGTTTATGATGATAAAAATTCAATAGTTACAAATTATAAATTATTAATAGAAGAAATGGATAATTATATAAAAACAAATGAATTAAAAAAAGATACAAAATTTATGCATGAACTTAAAAAAAATTATGATACTACTGAAATAAATTTTGTTTCATTTGATAATATAGAAAACTCAAAAAATTTAATTAAATATAATTCATATGAACTTGAAAATTTTAAAGGAAATATGGAGTCAATTTCAAAAAAGTTAAATGAGTATATAAATCAAAATAAGACAGTAATAGTATGTTTATCGGATAGATATAAAGTAAATAAAATAGAAGAAGAATTTAACAATAAAAATGTAGTAATAACTAATATAAACCAGATAATAAATAACAAAATAAACTTAATAGTAAAAAAAATAAATACAGGATATATAATAGATAACTTTGTAGTAATATCAGAAAAAGAGTTATTTAATAAAAAAGAAAATGGGATAGCATATAAGTCTAATTTTAAAATAGGTTCAAAGATAAGGGATATAAACAAATTAAATGTAGGTGATTATGTAGTACACATCGCACATGGTATAGGAATATATAAAGGAATAAAAACACTTACTAAAAATGGATTAAAAAAGGATTATATAGCAATAGAGTATCAGGGTGGAGATAACCTATATATACCAGTTGAGAAATTAGAATTTGTAAATAAATATTCATCAAATGAAGGAATTCAACCTAAAATAAATAAATTAGGTGGTACAGAATGGCAAAAAACTAAATTACGCATAAAGAAAAGAATTGAAAGTATTGCAGGAGATCTTTTAAAATTATATTCAGAAAGAGAAATGGCAATAGGTTATGCATTTGATAAAGATACAGAAGAACAATTAGAATTTGAAAAAGAATTTCAACACACAGAAACAAGAGATCAATTGAAAGTAACAGAAGAAATAAAAAAAGATATGGAAAGCAAAATACCGATGGATAGGTTACTTTGCGGTGATGTTGGATATGGAAAAACAGAAGTTGCTTTTAGAGCTATATTTAAAGCAATAATGTCAAATAAACAAGCACTATTTTTATGTCCAACAACAATTCTTTCACAACAACATTATACAAATGCCATAGAAAGATTTAAAGAATTTCCAGTTAGAATAGAACTTTTAAATAGATTTGTATCATCAAAAAAGCAAAAAGAAATAATAAATGATTTAAGTGAAGGTAAAATTGATTTATTAATAGGAACACATAGAATACTTAGTGATGATATTAATCCTAAAAGACTCGGTTTACTAGTAATAGATGAGGAACAAAGATTTGGTGTAAAACATAAAGAAAAAATAAAATCATATAAAAATAACATAGATGTTTTAACTCTATCAGCAACTCCAATACCACGTACACTTCAAATGTCACTTGCTGGAGTTAGAAGTTTATCATTGATAGAAACACCACCAACAGATAGATATCCAATTCAAACTTACGTTTTAGAAGAAAACAATAATGTAATAAAAGATGCAATATACAAAGAAATTGCTCGAGATGGTCAAGTTTTTATACTATACAATAATATAGATTCAATAGAACAAAAGAAAAATATAATACAAAATTTAGTACCAGAAGCACGTATAGTATGTGGCCATGGTAGAATGGAAAAAAATGAACTAGAAGATGTAATGTATAAATTTATGAATAAAGAATATGATGTTTTACTATGCACAACAATAATAGAAACCGGGATAGATATACCAAATGTAAATACTTTAATAATAATAGATGCAGATAGATATGGACTTTCACAATTATATCAAATAAGAGGTAGAGTTGGTAGAAGTAATAAAATCGCATATGCATATCTTATGTATAATAAAGGAAAAATATTATCAGACATAGCAAAAAAACGTCTTAACGTAATAAAAGAATTTACAGAACTTGGCAGTGGTTTCTCTATTGCAATGCGTGATTTATCAATTAGAGGTGCTGGGGATATTTTAGGTCAGGAACAATCAGGATTTATTGATTCAGTTGGAGTGGAACTATTTTTAAATATGTTAAATGAAGAAGTAAATAAATTAAAAGGAATATCAACTAAAGAAGATATATCAAGTACTCAACCACTAATAGAAGTAGAAACAACAATAGATGATAAATATGCAAAAGAAGAAGATTTAAAAATAGAAATACATCAAAAGATAAATAAAATTAATTCCAAAGAAACTTTATTAAAAACAAAAGAAGAACTAGAAGATAGATTTGGTATACTTGATGAAAATGTAATAATTTATATGTATGAAGAATTATTTGAAAAAGAGATGCAGTCACTTAATATAAAAAAAGTTAATCAAACTAAAAACTTTATATCAATTACATTACCAGTTGATTTAACAAAAAAGATAGATGGTGAAAAACTTTTCTTAGATGTGTTATCTCTTTCACGAAAATTTAGATTTTCTATGAAAACCAATGAACTTACAATTACTTTAGATATAATGGGATTAGATAAACACTTTATGTACTATTTAATAGATATGTTAGATATACTTAAGAGTGCTATAAAAAAATAATAATGTAGAAATATCTTATATTAGAATATACTTAAATTAGCACATTATTTGTCCAAAATTAAAAACTTTACAGCTTATTTGCTATAAAGTTTTTATTTGTTTTTAATTATAAATTTATCATTATCTATATCTATAATTATGTTTTCTCCAAATGAAATTTTATCTTCTATTATGTTATTAGCAAGTAATGATTCAATATTTTTACTTACATATCTTTTCATAGGTCTTGCACCATATATTTCGTCAAATGATTCATCTATAATATGTTTTTTTGCACTGTCAGTTAGGCTAATTGTTATATGCATATTAGATAGTCTGTTTTCAATATTTTTTATAATATTATCAAGAATACTATAAAGTATATCTTTATTAAGCGGATTAAATATAATTATTTCATCAATTCTATTTATAAATTCAGGTTTGAATGTGTGTCTTAATTCACTTAATACAAGTTCATTAGAATTTTCATCATTGTTTAGAATATATTCACTACCTAAGTTAGATGTCATAATAATTATAGTATTTTTAAAATCTACAGTTCTTCCTTGTGAATCAGTAATTCTACCATCATCTAATATTTGAAGTAATATATTGAATACATCCTTGTGTGCTTTTTCAATTTCGTCAAATAAAACTATACTATATGGATTTCTTCTAACGGCTTCTGTTAATTGTCCACCTTCATCATATCCAACAT
The DNA here is from genome assembly GCA_947632395.1 of uncultured Bacilli bacterium. Classification (GTDB taxonomy): domain Bacteria; phylum Bacillota_I; class Bacilli_A; order RF39; family UBA660; genus UMGS1613. Next base: position 30,357 of record CANRPA010000003.1, read on the forward strand.
ATCCTGGAGGCGCTCCAACAAGTCTTGATACTGAGTGTGCTTCCATATACTCACTCATATCAATTCTAACTATATGTTTTTCATCATCAAATAGATTTTCTGCAAGAGTACGTGCAACTTCAGTTTTACCAACACCTGTAGGTCCTAGGAATATAAACGAACCTATTGGTTTATTTGGATCTTTAATACCCGCTCTTGCTCTTTTTATTGCTTCACTTACAAGTTCAAGTGCATTATCTTGACCCTTAACTCTTTTTGCCATATTTTCTTTTAAATTTAACAATTTTTCTTTTTCTCCACCTACAAGTTTACTTACTGGAATATTAGTCCATTTAGATACAATACTTGCAATACTTTCATCATCAACAGTATCACTTAATATTTCATTTTTATTTTTTTCGTTTAATTCATCAAGTTCCTTTTGTAACTTAGGCAAAGTTCCATGTCTTAAAATAGCAGCTTTTTCATAATCATAGTTATCTTCAGCTTTTTCAAGTTCGAAAGTAGCTTTTTCTATTTCTTCTTTCTTTTTATTTATTTTTATATTAATGTCTTTTTCACTTTCCCAGTCGTTTCTTAGTGATTTTTCTTTCTCTTTTAAAATATTTAATTTTTCATCAATTTCTTTAATTCTATTTTTAGATATTTCATCTTTTTCTTTTTTTAATGCTTCTTTTTCTATTTGTAATTGCATGATTTCTCTAGTTAATGTATCAAGTTCTACTGGAACTGATTCCATTTGTACTTTTATAGTCGCACATGCTTCATCAACTAAATCAATTGCTTTATCAGGTAAAAATCTATCTGTTATGTATCTATCTGATAAAGTTGCAGCAGCAATAAGTGCTTTATCCTTAATAGTTACTCCATGATATACTTCAAATCTTGATTTTAAACCTCTAAGGATTGTTATAGTATCCATAACAGTTGGAGCACTTACTAATACTTTTTGAAAACGTCTTTCAAGTGCACCATCTTTTTCTATATATTTTCTATATTCATTTAAAGTAGTTGCACCGATACAAAGAATTTCACCTCTTGCAAGCATTGGTTTAAGTAGATTTCCAGCATCCATAGCGCCTTCCAAAGCTCCAGCACCTACTATTAAATGTATTTCATCTATAAATAGAATTATCTTTCCATCAGATTCTTTAATTTCTTTTAAAACGGCTTTAAGTCTCTCTTCAAATTCACCTCTATATTTAGCACCTGCTATTAAAGCTCCCATATCTAGTTCCCAAATTGTTTTATCTTTTAAACTATTTGGTACATCACCTTTAACAATACGAAGCGCAAGTCCTTCTACAATTGCCGTTTTACCAACACCAGGTTCACCAATTAATACTGGGTTGTTTTTAGTTTTTCTTGATAAAATACGAGTTATGTTACGGATTTCTTCATCTCTACCTATTACAGGATCTATCTTACCATCTTTTGCAGCAGAAACTATATCCCTTCCATATTTTTCAAGAACGTTTTGTAAATTTTCTTCATATCCATTATTATTCATAAAATCATCCCCTCATTCATACATTATACTCATTTTTTAGCACTTGTCAAGTGTGAGTGCTAAAAAATTATATGTAAATTAATTTAGTTTATTATATTTTTTAAATTAAAATTAACATATATAAGTATTACATATATTAATATTTTGAAAAGTGTGTAAATAATACTACAAAGTATAGTAATTTAATAAAAATTAATATATTAAAATAAAAAATTTATAAAATGTTAGACATCACTTTAGAATAAAATTTCCTTTATTATCCAAAATAATTTTAGGAGGAATTTATGAAGGCTACAGGAATAGTAAGAAGAATTGATGATTTAGGACGTGTAGTAATACCAAAAGAAATAAGAAAAAATTTAAGAATAAAAGAAGGAGAAAATTTAGAAATATTTGTTGATGGAGAAGATATAATATTAAAAAAATATTCTATGATGAATAAAATAAATGATTTAGCTTTAGAACTTACTGATGCTATATACACATTTATGAAACACAATATAATTATAACTGATACAGATTGTATAGTAGCAGTTAGTGGGCCATTAAAAAAGGAATATTTAAATAAAAATATAAGTGAATATGTATCTGAGTCTATAAGAAAAAGAGAAAAAATGTTAGAATCTTATTTTAAAGAGGTAAGTTTTGTAGATGGAGTATATATTAAATGTAGTTATGTATCATCTACCATTTTAGTTAATGGAGAAGCAGTAGGAATAGTGCTTATAGTAAGTGAAAATGAAAAATTAGGCGAAAGTGAAGTTCAAATAGCAAATATCGTTTCATCATTTGTATCAAAATATCTTGAAGAATAAATAAAAATATGTTATATTAATTGTATAGAAAGCGATGAAGGAAAGAAAAATACGTAGGTATTGAAAGAGAACTTGATTAGGTGAAAGCAAGTATACTGAAATATTTCGAATGGGTCTGGAGCTTCATGTAAATGACGGATAGACACGTTAAGTCTTTGAGATGTAGAAATACATGAATTAAGGTGGTACCACGTTTATTAATGACGTCCTTATATAAAGGATGTTTTTTTTTGGAGAGAATTTATGAGAAAATTTGAAAAAATAAGTTATGAACAATTTAAAAAAGATATTAAAGATGATAAAAATTTATATGATGAATATTTGTTACCAAGAAGAGAAACATTTAATGCAGCAGGATATGATTTTTTTGCACTCTATGACTATACATTAAAACCCGGTGAAATAAAAAAAATACCTACAGGTATTAAAGTTACTATGAATAGTGATGAAGTATTATTATTAATAGATAGAAGTAGTATGGGATTTAAGTATAATGTTCGAATGTGTAATCAGGTAGGAGTTATTGATGCTGATTACTATAATAATAAAGATAATGAAGGACATATATGGATTAAAATACAAAATGAAGGTGATAAAGATTATATTGTAAAAAAAGGTGATAGAATGATTCAAGGAATATTTATTAAATATTTATCAGTAGATAATGAAATTGAAGATTTTAATGATAGGGTTTCTAACTTATAAAATATAATAATTTATTATAAAAAAGAAATATATAAATTTTAAAATAATATAAATTAAAATAAAGGAGAGATAGTATGGAAAATAAAAAATATTACATAACAACACCTATATATTACCCAAGTGCAAATTTTCATATAGGTCATTGTTATACAACAATAATTGCGGATGCTATAGCAAGATATAAAAGGTTAAATGGATATGATACATTCTTTTTAACAGGTTCAGATGAGCATGGTCAAAAGATAGAAAAGAAAGCAAGTGAAGCTGGTGTAACACCACAAGAATATGTAGATAAAATTATTATGGATGCTAAGGACTTGTGGAATAGTTTGGGAATAAGTTATGACAAATTTATAAGAACTACTGATGAGGAACACTGTATAGCAGTTCAAAAAATATTTAAAAAATTATACGATCAAGGAGATATATATAAAGGAGAATATAAAGGTCTTTATTGTACACCTTGTGAATCATTCTGGACTGAATCACAATTGGTGAATGGAAAGTGTCCAGATTGTGGTAGAGATGTAGAGGAAGCACATGAGGAAGCATATTTCTTTAAACTATCAAAATATCAAGATAGACTCGTAGAATATATAGAATCACATCCAGAATTTATACAACCTGTATCAAGAAAAAATGAAATGATAAATAATTTTATTAAACCAGGTCTTGATGATTTATGTGTTTCACGTACTAGTTTTAAGTGGGGAATACCAGTACCATTTGATGATAAACACGTAATTTATGTATGGTTAGATGCTTTAACTAATTATATTACTGCTTTGGGATATACAAGTGATAATGAAGAAAATTTTAGAAAATATTGGCCTGCTGATTTGCACATTGTTGGAAAAGAAATAGTAAGATTTCATACAATTATATGGCCAATTATGTTGATGGCTTTAGATTTACCAATTCCAAAACAAGTATTTGGACATGGATGGTTAGTAATAGATGGTGGTAAAATATCAAAATCATCTGGAAATTATAAAGATCCAAGAGAATATATTAATGATTATGGAAAGGATGCTGTTAGATATTTTGTTCTAAGAGAAGTTCCATTTGGTAATGATGGGGCATTTAGTGAAGAAGCACTAGTAAATAGGACAAATTCTGACCTTGCAAATATTTTAGGAAATCTAGTAAATAGAACAATTTCAATGAATAAAAAGTATTTTGATAATTTAGTAGTTAATAGTGATGCTACCTCAGAAATAGATGAGTCTTTAATATCATATGTTTTATCTGCTAAAGAAAAAGTAGAAAATTATATGGATCAATTAAAGATTCCAGAAGCACTTGATGAAGTATTTGAAATATTTAGAAGATGTAATAAATATATAGATGAAACAACTCCATGGGTTCTTGCAAAAGATGAAAATAAAGATAGATTAAAGAAAGTTATGTATAATTTACTTGAAAGTATTAGAATAGGTGCAGTATTACTTAGTCCATTTTTACCAGATACATCAAAAGAAATATTTAGACAATTGAATACTAATGAAACTTCATTTGATTCAATTGATACTTTTGGAAAATTAAAAGTAGGAGATAAATTAAATGATCCTAAACCATTATTTTTAAGAATAGAAAAGGATAAAATGTAAAAATGTGTAAAAAGTAAAATTTTGTCGATTAAAATCTGAAAAAATCTATTTAAAATATTATATATATGTGATATAGTTTTGAATGTTGAGCGTGTTAAATAGAAAAAGGAGATTTTATGACAACTAACAAAAATATTGAAAAGTATTTATGGATTTTAACAGTATTGTTCATAACATACTTATTAGTAGGAAGTTTTGTTGTAAGTAGTAATTTTATAGATTTAGCATATTTACTTGTATTATATTATTCTATATTTAGAGTAAAAAAAATTAGTAATAAAAAATAGAAAAATTATATTGTTTATGATATAATTTTTTTTGGTGAAATTATGATTATAGATACACATTGTCATTTAAGTTATGACACTTATCAAAATTTAGAAGATATAATAAATAATATGGATGGCATCATGATAACAAGTGGTTGTGATGATAAATCTAATGAAGAGGTTCTTGAATTAGCAAAAAAATATAAAAAAGTTTACGGAACATTAGGTATACATCCAGAAAATTTAGAGAATATAACTGATAATAGTTTTAAAATAATTGAAGATAATATAGATAATGAAAAAATAGTTGCTATAGGTGAGATAGGGCTTGATTATTATTATACTAAAGATAATATGGATAAACAAAAAAAAGTGTTTGAATATCAAGTAAAACTTGCAGAAAAATTTAATGTACCAATAGTAGTTCACTCAAGGGATGCAATACAAGATACATATGATATTTTAAAAAAATATAAAGTTAAAGGTACAATTCATTGTTTTAATTCTAGTTTAGAGATGGCTCGTGAATTTATAAAATTAGGATATAAAATAGGTGTTGGTGGGGTTTTAACCTTTAAAAATGGTAAAAAATTACAAGAAATAGTAAGAGAATTAGATTTAAAAGATATAGTTCTTGAAACAGATAGTCCATATTTATCACCAGAACCTTTTAGAGGAAAAAAAAATATTCCTTCAAATGTTTATTACGTTGCATTAAAAGTAGCAGAACTAAAAAATATTAGTGTAGATAAAGTATTAGAAATTACGAGTAATAATGCAATTGAATTATATAAGTTGAAAAAAAATACAGTTTAATCTGTATTTTTATTCGCATGTTGCACCTAATGCCTTATAAGTACTTATTAATCCATCAACTAACATATTGTTATTGCTATCTACATAATTTTTCATAATACTATTATCTTCAACGTATTTTTTTAAATCCATTTCATGATAATCAATTGTAGTTTTAGAAATAACTTTGTTATCTTTAATATTTACATCGATTGTATATCCACCATATGTACTATTAATATCATTATAAGTATCCTCTAAGTATTCTTTAAAATAATCAAGAGTCTCTTCATCATCAGATGTAACTGTTTCAGTCATGATAACTTTATCTGCAATTTTACCTTTTCCATATACTTCATATACAGTTTCTAGTTTATAATCACCAGCTGGATCAGTAGATGTAAGTGTACAAGTTTTTGTAAATTCTTTGTCATTACCACATCCAGATACAAAAACTATAGCAATTATTAAAGATAAAAATTTTAAACACTTCTTCATAGTTTTCTCCTTTCAATATTATAATATCAAATTTATAGATTAAAGTCTATATAAATTATTTAAATAATCCTTTAAAGATAGAATTACCAATTTTTCTACCTAATGTATTTAAAGCACTATTAGTTACTTTATTTACTGCTTTTTCTGCTCCACTTTTTTTAGCCTTTTTAGATTTAGTTTCTTTAGTTTTTAAATTTTTTTCATTATCATTAGATTTATAAATACTCAATTTATCAATTTTTTCTTTAGCAGATATATCATCACTTTTATTTTCATATTTTCCATATATTGAACTTGCTTTAATGATATTTTCTCTTTCTATATCTGTTATTGTTCCCATTCTACTTTGTGGAGGTAAAATTGAAACTTTTTCTACAATACTAGGTTCTCCTTCAATATTTTGAACTGATATAAGTGCTTCACCTGTTTTTAATTCTTTAATTGCATCTATTGTATTAAAATTTGGATTACTTCTAAATGAGTCTGCAGCACTTTTTATTGCTTTTTCATCAATTTTTGTGTAATATCTTAAAACATGTTGTATACGACTTCCAAGTTGAGATAAAATTTCATTAGGTATATCACTAGGACTTTGAGATATAAAATAAATACCAATACCTTTAGAGCGAATAAGTTTAACTATTTGTATAATTTGTTTTATTAAGTGTTCTGGCATTTCAGAAAAAAGTAAATGAGCTTCATCTATAAAAAATGCAAGTTTAGGTTTATCTAAATCTCCTACCTCAGGCATATTTGTAAATAGTTCATTAAGTAACCATATAAGTGTGGTAGCATACAAATTAGGCTTTTGAAATAAGGTAGTAGCGTCTAGTATATTTATAAATCCATATCCATTATTAGAATCGTATTTCATTAAATCTTTAATGTCAAAATTAGGTTTACCAAAGAAATAATCTCCACCTTCTTCTTCTAATATAAGTAAATTTCTTTGTATAGCACCAATACTTTGTAAAGTTATATTTCCATAACTTAAAGTATATTCTTGTCTCTTATTTCCAATATAAGTTAAAAGTGATTTTAAATCATTTAAATCTATAAGTTCTAAATTTTCATCTTCTGATATTTTAAATATAATTGATAAAACACCTTCTTGCGCACTTGTTAAGTTTAACATTCTAGAAAGTAACCTAGGACCTATATTTGATACGGTAGTTCTAATTGGATGACCATGTTTTTCATATACATCAAAAAATTTAGTTGGGAAACTTTTATATTCAAAACCTTCTAATTTTAATTTTTCAATTCTATTAGTTAAATCATCATTTGATTCTCCTTTAAAACACATTCCAGCAAGGTCGCCCTTGACATCAACTAAAATTACTGGAATACCAGCATTAGAAAAACTTTCAGCAAGAACTTTCAAAGTAATAGTTTTACCACTTCCAGAAGCACCACTAATAATTCCATGTCTATTTATCATTTTAGGTTCTATAAAAATTTCTGTATTTTCATTTTTACCAATTAATATTTTATTGTTAATATACATATAATCACATCCTTAGTTTTTTTCTTTTTCTCATAATAATAAGAAAAATAATAATTATACCAATAATACCTATAAATATAAATCTATTTTTATATAAAATTTTTGAATAATCTTTTTCTAAGTTAATATTTAAAATTACATTTTCACTACCTATTAATTCATCATCATAATAATAATCAATTTCACCAATTATATCATTTTTTTTATCTTTATAACTTAAAGTTTCTTTACCATTATATTTTACACTAAATTTACTTTTATCATAGTCAATAGGTAAAAATTTAGTAATTTCATCATTAGAAACAACATCAAATTCATTAACTTTTGAATACTCTACAGGTAACGTTTTTACAAAATCACCTTTTTTTGATAAAACTTCGTTTTTATAATTTTCATCTATAAATTGTGTCAATGTTAAAGCATCTTTTAAATTATAAAAATTGCCATAAATATATGGAGCACCTAAAGTTATTATCAAAATATCATGATCATTAGATTTTATAGTAGCAGCTATACATATTCCAGCATTATCAGTAAATCCAGTTTTACTACCAATAATCCTTGAAGTATCAAGATTCATACCTTTATTATATTTTGTTATAGTTGAATAAACTTTTTTTGAATTACTCATAGTATATTCTTTTGTTTCAAAAATAGTTTTAAATGTTTTGTTTTCTAAAGCATATTTTATAATTTTAATTAAGTCTTCTAAAGTACTATAGTGATTATCTACATCATATCCGGTTACATTTACAAAATTTGTATTAGTCGCACCTATTTTTTTTACAAGTTCATTCATTTCTATTACAAAATCTTTAACACTTCCAGAACTTTCTATAGCGAGTACTTGAGTTGCATCCGCACCACTTGGTAGCATAGAAGCATAAAGTAAATCCATAATAGATAGAGTATCTCCAACCTTTAATCCTGCAACAGATGCATCCCATGGAATACCTGAAAGCATTTTATTAGTTATTGTAACTTTTTTATCTAAATTTGGATTTTTTTCTATTGCTGTTATTGTAGTTACTATTTTTGTTAGAGAGGCTATACTTGTTTGATCAGTTAATCCTTTTTCATGTAAAATTTTATCTTCAGTTAAATCATATATTAGATATTTATTTGAATGTATATCTGGAACATCTAAAGCAAAAACAATAGACGGAATAAATAAAATTAACATAATTAATATCTTTTTCATCATATCACCACTTTCCTATTATACTATAAAAAATATTAAAAATAAATATTGATATGCTTAAATCCCTTATTTTATAAGAACATTAACGGGTTTATTAGCTTAGGAGATTTATAAAAGTGTAAACTTTTAATAAAAAATATATAAAATAAATTAAAAAATATTTACAAACACTAATTTATATGATATCTCTATTATAGAGGAGTGTGCATAGATGAACAATGAAAATAGTAGCATAAATAATGTGGTAGAAAAGAAAAATTTTGGTAAAAGAAAAATTTATTTTTATTTAATTATAGCGTTAGTTATTATTGTTGGCTTATATGCTTTAGGTAATTGGGCAATTAATAGTGGAGAATTTTTATATGGAGAGTGGGATTGTGGATCTAACATTAGAATTTCACTAAATAAAAATAAAAATTTTGAAATGTATGATTATAGTGATAAAAATAATTTAGATGTTAATGGAAAATTTACAATTAGTAATAAAGAAATTGATTCTCAATATTTAAAATACACAATTACTTTAAAAACAAATAACAGAGTAGTTTCAGGTGAAAAATTAACAAATGATTATACTACTCAATACGAAATTACAATGGATGGAGTTAATCATAAAACTTTTGCCATGATTAACACTGTAAATTACCATATTTATGAATGTGAAAAAATTGATTAAATTAATTATACGAAGTTTGAATTATGAAAAAAATATAATTTTAAAATTAGTATTCTAATAGGAAAGAAAAGGTGTTACAAATATATAACATCTTTTTATATGGAAGGAAACTTAGTTAATGAAAGTAAACAAAATATATAAAGAGGACTTTTTGGTATAACTAAAAAAATATCAGATAATTCTATTGATTTAGTTTTAATTGCTTCAACCTATGATATATGTACTACTGGTGGTAAAAAAGAAAATAGTAAACTTGTTAAAGATATTATGAAATTTATAAAAAAGAAATATTAATTTAAAATAGAAGGTGATTGCAATTTTTTTCTTTAAATAATTTGCTTTTTTCTATATTTGTGTTATAATTGTAAACGTATTTCGAAGGAGTGTATTAAAAATGAATAAAAAGAATATAGCAATCATTGCTCACGTAGACCATGGTAAAACAACTTTAGTAGATAAATTACTTCAAGCTAGTGGAACATTTAGAGATAATGAGGAAGTACAAGAAAGAGCACTTGATTCTAATGATATTGAAAGAGAAAGAGGAATTACAATACTTGCTAAAACAACTGCAATTAATTATAAAGACTATAGAATTAATATCCTAGATACACCAGGACATGCTGATTTTGGTGGAGAAGTTGAAAGAATTATGAATATGGTTGATGGAGTACTACTTGTAGTAGATGCATACGAAGGAACAATGCCTCAAACAAGATTTGTACTTAAAAAGGCACTTGAAGCAGGTGTTAAACCAATAGTAGTAGTAAATAAAATAGATAAAGAATCAGCAAGACCTAAAGAAGTTATAGATGAAGTAATGGATTTATTTATAGAATTAGGTGCAGATATAGATGATTTAGATTTCCCAATAGTATATGTATCAGCAATTAATGGCACATCAAGTTTTTCACCTGATATAAGTACACAAGAACCAGATATGACTAAGGTACTTGATATGATAATTGATAATATTCCATCTCCAAAAAACGAAGAAGGATCATTACAATTTCAACCAGCATTACTTGACTATAATGACTTTGTAGGTAGAATCGGTATTGGACTCGTAAAAAGAGGAAATATTAAAGTAAATCAAATGGTAAGTTGTGTGAGAGTAGATGGAAGTATTAAACAATTTAGGGTTGCTAAAATATATGGATTTTTAGGACTTAAAAGAATAGAAATAAACGAGGCTTCAGCTGGTGATATAATTGCAATTGCAGGACTTCCTGATATTTCAGTTGGAGAAACAGTATGTGAAGTAGGTAAAGAGGAAGCACTACCTCTTCTTAGAATAGATGAACCAACTTTACAAATGACATTTGGTGTTAATACAAGTCCATTTTGTGGTAGAGAAGGTAAAATTGTAACAGCACGCAAAATTCAAGAAAGATTAATAAAAGAAACAGAAAGAGATGTATCACTTAAAGTTGAACCTGTACCTGATAATAGTGAATCATTTATAGTATCAGGAAGAGGAGAATTGCACTTATCTATATTAATAGAGAATATGAGAAGAGAGGGATTTGAACTTCAAGTATCAAAACCAGTTATAATAAAAAAAGAGATCAATGGTGAAATTTGTGAACCATTTGAAGATGTACAAATAGATGTACCAGAAGAATTTGTAGGTTCAGTAATAGAAGCACTTGGTAATCGTGAAGGTATTATGGAAAATATGACAAGTAAAGATAATCAAGTTAAATTACATTACACTGTACCAACAAGAGGACTAATAGGATTTTCAACAGAATTTATGACTATGACAAAAGGATATGGTATATTAAATCATACATACAAAGAATATCGAAAAGAAGCTGGTATGGCAGTAGGATCTCGTAAATGTGGAGTTTTAGTTTCTATGGAAAATGGTAAAGCAACTGCTTATTCTTTAGGTAATTTGGAAGATCGTGGTGTTATGTTTATCGAACCAGGAACAGAAGTATACGAAGGTATGATAGTTGGTGAAAATAATCATGATAATGATTTAGCTGTAAATGTAGTAAGGGGTAAAAACTTAACTAATACGCGTTCATCTAGTAAAGATCATACAGTAGTTTTAAAAAGACCTAAGGTAATGAGTTTGGAAATTTGTCTAGATTATATAAATGATGATGAACTTGTAGAAGTTACACCATTAAATTATAGAATGAGAAAAAAAATACTTAATACAGAATTAAGAAAAAAACAAGATGCTAAAAAATAAATTGATATTGTTAATAAAGTAGATACTTTGTTAACAATTTTTTTAATTAATTATAAACATATAAAAAAGACAAATAAGTGCTTTCATTCACTATTTGTCAATAAAGTTTTAATCACATTTATCAAAGAAATCTTTTATATCACAATCTAGTACATTAGCGATTTCTTCAAGTGTATCAATAGATATTGTTTGATGAGTAACTGATTCAAGTTTAGCAATAAAACTATCACTTAAGAACAATGCCTCTGCAAGTTCTCTTTGCTTAAGACCTTTTTTGATTCTGTATTTTTTAATATTTTTACCAATTGTGTTATAAATATCTGATTTGTTTTTAGTCATATTATCACCAACTTAATTTTCTCACACAAATATTAGAAATTTTATATACACATAGTCTAACAATCTAATAGAATAGTTATTAAATCTTTAAAACTTATACCACTATTTTCTATTAATTTAGGATACATACTTATTTCTGTAAATCCAGGTATAGTATTTATTTCGTTAAAATATAATTTTTTATTATCTATATCATATATATAATCTATTCTACTTAGATTTGAACATTTGAGTATTTTAAATATAATCTTAGAAATATCTTGTATTTCTTTTTTTATTTCTGCATTAATATTAGAAATTACTGTATCGATTTTTGTTTCATATTTTGAATTATAGTCATACCATGTATCTTTTTTTAATATTTCACCAATATCAGAAACAATTAATTTGTTTTTCTTTTCTAATATTGCACATTCAAGTTCTCTATTATTTTTTATATATTTTTCTATTATTATGTTATTATCGTATTTTAAAGCACTTTTAATGGCTTTAGTAAGTTCTTTTTTATTATTTACAACAGATATACCAATGGATGAACCACATTTTGCGGGTTTAATAATTGATGGATAAGTTATTTTATTTAAATCTAATTGCTTACTATAAACATAATATGGTACTTGTGAAATATTATATTTTTCTAGTATTAATTTAGTTAATAATTTATCATAACAAATTAAACTACTATATGAATTGCATCCAACATATTTTATGTTAAATAATTCAAATAGACTTTGTAATTTACCATCTTCACATGTATTACCATGAATAATAGGTAATACTATATCAAACTCTTTTAAATAACTAATTATATTATTAACTTCATTTATATTTTTATTCTTCCAATTCTCATCAATATTTGTTTCATTAATTTCATACCACTTATTTTCATAATCAATTCCTACAAGATTATATTTAAATTTTTTTAAATCAATATTTTTTATTATAAAATTTACTGATTTACACGACACTTTATGTTCAAAAGAATTTCCACCAAATAAAATTAGAACTTTTTTCAATTTTTATCACCCATATAATTTTATGAAATTAAAAAAAATAAATAAGTAATTTATGTAATTTAATACTATATAAATTAATGGTTTTAAATCTTTTCTTTTTTTTTAGTAAAACGATAGATTTATTTTTCAAAAAATGATAAAATGTTTATGTGATATGAAAAAAAAGAAATAGGTGATAAGATGGGAAAAATAATAGCATTTGTAAATCAAAAAGGTGGAGTTGGAAAAACTACATCTAGTATAAATTTAGCAGCATCCCTAGGACTTTTAGGTAAAAAGACTCTATTAGTTGATTTAGATCCACAAGGAAATAGTACAACAGGAGTAGGAATAAATAAGGGTGAATTTGAAAATAGTACATATGAACTTTTATTAGATAAAGCAGAGATAAGAAAAGTAGTAGTTAATACAAAATTTAAAAATTTATATGTTATGCCTGCATCAATAAATTTAGCAGGTGCTGATATGGAACTTATGGAAAAGGCTAGAACTAATCCAGAGTTTGTACCACAACTTCAATTAAAAAAGAATTTATCTGGTGTTAAAGATTTATTTGATTATATAATTTTGGATTGTCCTCCATCTTTAGGTCTTATTACGACAAATGCTCTTGCAGCAGCAAATTCAGTAATAATACCTGTACAATGTGAATTTTTCGCACTTGAAGGAATAATGCAATTACTAACTTCAATTATGTTCGCACAGCGTAAGTTAAATCCATCACTTGAAATAGAAGGTGTATTACTTACAATGTTAGATAATCGTACAAATTTAGGTCTTGAAGTTGTAGAAGAAATTAAAAGTTACTTTAAAGAAAAAGTATATGATACTATAATTCCTAGACTTGTAAAATTATCAGAAGCACCAAGTCATGGAAAACCAATTCATGCTTATGAGCCAAAAAGTAGAGGAACAGAAGCATATATAAACTTAGCAAAAGAGGTGATAGAGAGAAATGGAAACTAAAAAAAGAGCTCTTGGAATGGGATTAGAGCAATTATTTAATTCAGAAAATCTTGATTTAGAGAAATTTGAACAACAAGTTTATGAAACTGCAGATAAAGAAGAAATACAGGAAATAAATATAGAAGAACTTAGACCTAATCCATATCAACCACGTAAAATATTTAACGATGAAGCTTTAAAAGATTTATCAGATTCAATACGTGAACACGGTGTTTTTCAACCAATTATAGTAAAAAAGAGTATTAAAGGTTATGAAATAATAGCTGGTGAAAGAAGAGTTAGAGCATCTAAATTAGCAGGGCTAAAAAAAATTCCAGCAATTATTCGTAATTTAAATGATGAACAAATGATGGAAATAGCTTTACTTGAAAATTTACAAAGAGAAAATTTAAGTGCGATAGAAGAAGCTATTGCTTATAAAACAATGATAGAAAAACTCTCACTTACACAAGAACAATTATCTTTAAAAGTTGGTAAAAGTAGAAGTCATATAACAAATATATTAGGTCTTTTAAGATTACCAGAAGAGGTACAAAAGATGGTAGCTGATAATGAACTTAGTATGGGTCATGCACGTGTACTTAGTAAGTTAGAGGATAATGAAAAAATAATTAAAATGGCACATGAAATTGTGGATAAGAAAATACCTGTAAGAGAAATTGAACAGGAATCTGGTACTGAAATTAAAAAAGTAAAAATTGAACGACATGTACAAAATAATGAATATAAATATGTAGAAGAAATGCTTATAGAAAAATTAGATACTAAGGTAAAAATAAGAGATAAAAAAATAGAAATATCATTTAATAATACTGCTGATTTAAATAGAATATTGGAAGTATTAAATATAAAGAGTTAATATGTCTAAAATATTAAGAAAAGAAATAATCGCACCTGTAGTAATAATATTTTTATGCATGTTTTTATGTATAATTTCAAAGAAAATAATAAAAAAAATATTCAATTTAAAAATTACTGGTAAAAATGACAAAAGAAAACAAACAATAGTAAATCTTATAAGTAATTTAGTAAAATTTATAATAGTTTTAATTTCAATATTTACAGTGTTAGAGGTTTATGGAATAGATACTAAATCTCTTGTTGCATCTTTTGGTGTTGTAGGACTTGTTGCAGGTTTATCACTTCAAGATGTACTTAAGGATTTTATAGTGGGTGCTTCAATTGTGTTTGAAGGTCAATTTTCTATTGGAGATTGGGTAAGTATTAATGGATTTAAAGGAGAAATAATACCATCTAATTTAAGAACAACTAAGATAAAAGCAAACACAGGGGAAATTAAAATGATTTCAAATCGTAATATAGTTGAAGTAACAAATTATAGTTTAGGTGATACTAATCTTTTTATAGATGTTGGTGTAGCATACGAATCTGACATAAAAAAAGTAAAAGAAGTATTAGATAATCTTTGTGAAAAACTAAAAAAACAATATAAAATAAAAAACATTTGTTGTTTGGGAGTTCAAGAATTACAAAATAGTTCAATAAATTTTAGATTGGTAGTTCAATCAGGCTATGTTGAACAATTTGATTTAGATAGAAAAATTAAAGAACAGATTGTTTTAGAATTTAATAAAAATAATATAACTATACCATATGATCAGGTGGTGGTTCATGATGGAAAAAGAGTATAAATTAGGTAGTGTAGTAACCATGAAAAAGCAGCACCCTTGTGGTACAAACGAATGGGAAATAGTCAGAATTGGTGCTGATATAAAAATAAAGTGTTTAAATTGTGGAAGATTTATTATGCTACCACGTATAGATTTTAATAAAAAATTAAAGAAAATTGTCAAATATTAGGAGGATATAGTGAAAGTAAAAGATAAAAAGAATAAAAAGAAATTTATTGGTCCCGTAATAGAGATAATGCTTTTCGCACTTATTTCTTCTATTTTAGCATTTATATTTAATTTAGCAGGGACTAGTGGTTATACAACAGAACCTAAAACATTTGAAACTACATTAGTAGTAATTAATAACATATTCAGTAAATCTGGAATAAAATATGTTTTAAATAATTCCTTATCAAATTTGCAATCACTTGAACCAATAGTAATGCTTATAATGTCACTTATAGCAGTTTCAATACTTGAGGCTAGTGGACTTTTAAAACATATATTTACACCACTAAAGAAAGTTAAATTTAAATATGTTATTGCTGGAGTTATGTTTGTAGGTATAATTTCTACAATAATTGGTGATTATAGTTACACAATGTTATTACCAATTGCAGGTATACTATATAAGTATATTGGAAAAGATTCATCACTTGGTGTACTTACAATGTTTATAGCTATTACTATAGGATATGGTACAGGACTTACATATAATTATCAAACGTATGAACTTGCAAATATAACAGAATTATCTGCTCAAAGTATAATAAGTAATTATGACTATAATTTAATGTCAAATATATTTGTTTTATTAGCAGCTACAATAGTTTTAACTATAGTTGGAACACTTGTAATTGAGAAATTTTCAAAAAAATATTCAAGAAATGAAGAAGTAGATAATTTAAATACATCTAAAAAAGCTTCAAAGATAACTTTAATAGCATTTTTAATTATGTTAGCAATTGTAGTGTATTGTATAATACCAGGATTGCCATCATCAGGTATGTTACTTGATAAAAATGCTCCAACATATATAGCAAAATTATTTGGATCATCATCTCCACTTAACCAAGGATTAATGTTTATGATAATAGCAATACTTATGGTATGTGGATTTATATATGGTACTGTATCAAGAAATATAAAAAATAGTAGTGATTATAGTAAGGCACTTTCTAAAACATTTGAAGGAACTGGATATGTATTCGTATTGTTATTTTTTACATCAGTATTATATGTAATAATAGATTGGACAAAAGTATTTGAGGTTATATCTTTAAATATAGTAGATTTTATAGGAACAAGTAAAATTACTGGTATATTACTTGTAATATTGATGTTTTTAGTAGTAGTATTTATATCTATATTTATACCATCAACATTAGTTAAATGGAGTTTATCTGGACCAATATTTGTACCACTATTAATGCGTGCGAATATTTCTCCTTCATTTACACAAACAATATTTATAGCAGCAGATTCTGTAGGAAAATTATTTTCCCCAATATATTTATATTTTATTATAACTATTGGACTTATGTATAAATATGATAAAGATTCAAATGTTAATATACTAGGAACAATGAAAAAAATAATGCCATCAATATTAATACTTTCATTAACTTGGATTGTAATAATAATTGTTTGGTATTTGATAGGACTTCCAATAGGAGTAAATTCAAATATAACATTATAAAAATAAATGAATATGTTAGTAATTTCTAACATATTTATTTGGATATAATTAATATAAAAAATGCTGTAATTCTAATAAAGTGAAAGGAATGATAAAATGAAACAAAATATAAAATTTAAAAAGTATAAAAATATAAAGGCATTTACTTTAATAGAATTACTAGCTGTAATAGTAATACTAGCTATGTTAGCTTTAATCGCAGTTCCAATTGTTACAGGATTAATTGAAAACTCAAGAAAAAAAGCAGCGCTCATAAGTGCTGAAAATGTATTAAAAATTGGGAAAATTTATCACACATCTAATAGATTAAGCTATAATCCTGAAACAGGATTGATAAGATTCGATTGTAAAGATAATAAATGTATATCTACAGAATTAGATTATTATAATCCTCAAGAACTAGTCATGGATGGTCAAGTAGGCGATGGATATATTCTTGGAAGTAAGGATGGGAACTTTGCTTTTCAACTTTCTATGTATGGATATTGTGCATATAAATACTTTGGTAGTGATGAAATAAAAGTAACTAGAGGGGATTGCAGTAAGATTGAATTTTCTAATGATGCTACAAGACCAATAATAGTAGAAAAAGAGAATTCTCCAATTGCTTCAAGTAATCGAATTATAATAAGTTATGACATAACTGAAAATGAATCTAAAATAACAGATGTAACATGTAGATATGGAGATAAAGATTTTTCTTTCGATAAAACTTCAGATGAAGTAAATGATAGTCAATGTACAATAAGAGATGTAGAATTTGGCAAAACAATATATTATGAAATATGTGCTACAGATGAAGGTAAAAATGTTACTAAACCATGTTTAACAGGAAAAGCAACGACAAAACCAGTATCAGCTCCAACAATCGCATGGCAAGGATATAATTACGTAGGAACTACAAATGTAATTATGGATGGATATGTGTATAGTGATGAAGCAACAGTTAATTTTGATGATATAGGAGTATATAATGCTAAACATTATATAAAAACAAGTGTAAATACAAAAGTAAATGTAGAAGCTATTCCATGTGGAACAGGAGTAAATCCAGTATGTGAAGATCGAGCAAGTACATTAGCAATTTTAAATGCTAATACTTGGTATCAAATAACAGGTAATAAAGTAGTAGTAACTTTTGATGAGCAAGGAAATATTGAAGCATATACATATGATGAAACAGGTAATAAAGGATATTCAAATGGAAATAGTAGAAAAATAGATAAAACCGCACCAACTAATATAAATTCAAATATAAGTAATATTACATCTAATAGTGTTACTGTAAATGCAATGTGTTCTGATCAAGAATCAGGAATTGAAAAGATTGAAATCAGTAAAGATGGTGGAAAAACATATGAAGCTTACAAAATGATTGATAGTTTGTGGCAAATGGAAACATCTTTTGGACTTACTAATTTATCATTAACAAAATCAAATGTTTATGAAAATGGAACAAAAGTTTATAAATATGTATTTAATAATATTTCTGATTCTAAGCAAAGTGGAATATATTATCGTTCACAAAATTATCCACAAAAATTAACAAATGGTACAGAATATGTTTGGTCAGTTTATTTAAAATCAAATCGTGATATAACAGTAGAATTCTTAGGTCAAGAACAATATGGATATAGTAGAGATTCTTTAAAAACAAATTTTGAAAGATATGATAAATTATTTACAGCAAAAGAACATCCAAATAGTGCATTTGTAATTTATGGTCCATTTATAGCAAATGATGAATTATATGTACATTCATTATCATTAAGAGAAAAAGGTGTATATAGTAAAGAAGCTTCATTTGAATATACTTTTAATGATTTGACAGATAGTTCATATGATATAAAGGTTAGATGTACAAATAATTTAGGACAAATGAGTGAAGGAGAAGCAACAACTACAACAAAATCAGCTATTAGTTTTGAACATGAAAATATAACAATCATAAATAACGGAAATAAGGAAGAAATAGATTATGCCTTAAGAAGTGGTTTAACTGTTAAAGATAAAGATGGACAAATTATAAATAATGCAACTGTAAGTTATGATTTAGATATTAATAATCTAGAAAATAAAGAATATAACGTTATTTATACAGCTACTTATGACGATAAAGTAATTACCCGTTTGAGAAAAGTTAATGTTACAAATAAAACAAATATAACAACATTTGATACACCAGGAGAAGGACATGCCTTTACACCAACATATAATGGAGTATATAAAATAGAGCTATGGGGAGCTCAAGGAGGAAATGATGGAGGCCATGGAGCTTATACATCAGGAAATATAGAGTTAGATTCTAATGATACATTATATGTCTATGTAGGTGGTGAAGGAAAAACTATAAACTGGGAATCAGGTGATATGTCTTCTATTGATGGCGGATTTAATGGTGGCGGTATTGCTGTCAATCAAAGAACATTTTCAAATCGATATTGGGGAAGTGGCGGAGGTGCCACAGATATACGATTAAAAAGTGGTTTATGGGATGACTTTGATAGTTTAAAAACTCGCATTATGGTAGCAGCTGGTGGAGGAGGCTCATTTAATCAGAGTAATATAATTTGTCAAGGCGGAGTTGGTGGAACTCTTACGGGTTTTGATGGAGAACATATTTCAGGTAATACATGGGGAACAGAAGGCCTTGGTGGTACACAGAAATCTGGAGGTTATTCATCTTGCTTAGCTAATACATCATGCCCAAATATAGTTGGAAATTATGCTTTTGGTGGTTTTGGCTTGGGTGGTCAAAGTTTTACAACAGGACATTCTGGAGGTGGAAGTGGCTACTATGGTGGAGGAGGCTCTTTTCACGTTCAGTCAGCAGGAGGAGGCTCATCCTTTATTTCAGGATATGAAGGCTGTGATGCTATAGAAGAAGAATCCACTATAGACCATATTATTCATACAGGAAAATCTATTCATTATAGTGGATATATATTTGATAATCCTAACATGATTGCAGGTAATAGTGACATGCCAAATTACGATGGAAATGGTACTATAGTAGGTAATAGTGGTAATGGATACGCCAAAATAACTTTAATATATTATTATTAAATAGAAAGAACTATTAATAGAATTGAAAAATATGTTAGAACTTCTAATATATTTTTTTGTAATAAATTATTAATTTATTATTGATATAAAGTAAGTTTTATACTAAAATAATAATAAATTTAAGGAGAGATTCTTTATGCAAAAGGTATATGAGTTTTTAAATAATTTTAATTTTGATAATGAATATATAGTGGTAGCTACTAGTGGTGGACCTGATTCTATGTTCTTACTTAATTTGTTAATAAAATTAAGAGAGAAGTTAAGTTTAAAAATAGTTGTTGCTCATGTACATCATAATCATAGAAAAGAAAGTGATGAGGAAGCAACAAAATTACAAGATTTTTGTAATAAAAATAATTTAATATTTGAAATGAAAAAAATAAATGAGTATCCTAATAATAAATTTAGTGAAGAATTTGCAAGAAATTTTAGATATAATTTTTTTGGAGATATACTAAAAAAATATAATACTGACATTCTCTTTACAGCTCATCATGCGGATGATTTGATTGAAACAATTTTAATGCGAATAACAAGAGGATCTAGTGTTAAAGGGTATACTGGTTTTTCAAAAATATCAATGGATAGAGGTTATAAAATCGTAAGACCACTAATATATATTACAAAAAGTGAAATAGAAGAATATATGAATAATAATAATATGTGGTATGCAGTGGATGTGTCAAATGAAAGTGATGTTCATACAAGAAATAGATTTAGAAAAAATATATTACCTAAATTAAAAGAAGAAAATAGTAATGTACATGAAAAATTTATAGAGTTTAGTGAAAAGATATTACTTGTTGATGAATATGTAAAAAAAGAAAGTTTAAAAATATATAATATAATAGTTAAAGATAATATTATAGATGTAAATAGATTTAATGAATTAGATGAAATAATGAAAATATATATTCTTGAAGAATATATAAAAAAAATATATAAAAATAATATAGTTGAAATTAGTTATAAACACATAAGATTAATAATAGATATGTTATTGACTAAAGAGGATTCAAAAATAGATTTACCAAATAATATGAAAGGTATTTTAGAATATAATAAATTTAAAATAATAAATTATATAAAAAATATAGAATATGATTATACCTTTTATGATAAAATAGTATTACCAAATGGAAGAAAAATTGAAATAGATAATGATACTTTGTTAACATCAAATTATGTAATACATTTAAATAGTAAAGATATAAAAATGCCATTTCATGTAAGGACTAGAAGAAATGGAGATAAAATGATTGTAAAGAATATGTCGGGTGTTAAAAAAGTTAATGATATATTTACAAATTCTAAGATATCAAAAGAACTTAGAGATATTTATCCAATAGTTACAGATGATGATAATAACATAATTTGGATACCT
Source organism: uncultured Bacilli bacterium (assembly GCA_947632395.1). GTDB lineage: Bacteria > Bacillota_I > Bacilli_A > RF39 > UBA660 > UMGS1613. The sequence continues at coordinate 52,253 of CANRPA010000003.1, forward strand.
GGTATAAAAAAATCAAATTTTGATAGAAAAAAAGATAAAAAGTATGATATAATATTAAAGTACATTTAAGGGAGGAAAACTATGAATAAAAAAGTTGTTAAAAGAAGTATATTTTCATATGTATTTTTATTTTTAGTAATAATAGGAATATTTTATTTTGTTAATATATTAAATAATAAAGTTAATGATTTATCATATAGTGAATTTTTAACAGAATTAAAAAATAATAATGTTACAGAACTTAATATAATACCTAATAGTAGTCAAGGTACTTATTCATTAAAGGGTAAATTAAAAGGTTATAAAGAAAACGAAACATTTGCAGCAGCAGCTACTTTAAGTGAAGAAACTTTAAAACAGATAAGTGAGATTACTGCTGAAAATGAAGATATAGATTTAAGAGTTTCTAAAGATCCTGATTCAAGTTGGTTTTTACTATTTTTAGTAAATATATTACCAATGGTATTGATAATAGGTATAGGATATTTCTTTATATCTAAACAAATGGGTAGTGCGAATAAATCAATGGATTTTGGAAGAAGTAGAGCACGCCTTACAAGTGATAAAGATAAAGTTAAATTTGATAAAGTTGCAGGTTTAACTGAAGAAAAAGAAGAAGTTCAAGAACTTATAGATTTCTTAAAGGAACCATCTAAGTTTAAGAAAATGGGAGCACGTATTCCTAAAGGTGTATTACTTGTTGGTCCTCCAGGTACAGGTAAAACTTTACTTGCTAAAGCTGTTGCTGGAGAAGCTAATGTTCCATTCTATTTTATAAGTGGTTCAGATTTCGTAGAACTTTTTGTAGGTGTTGGAGCAAGTCGTGTAAGAGATATGTTTAAACAAGCAAAACAAAATGCACCTTGTTTAATATTTATTGATGAAATAGATGCAGTTGGACGTCAAAGAGGAACTGGTCTTGGTGGTGGACATGATGAAAGAGAACAAACTTTGAATCAATTACTTACTGAGATGGATGGATTTGGTGCAAATGAAGGTATTATTGTAATAGCAGCTACAAATAGACCTGATGTATTGGATCCAGCTTTACTTAGACCAGGAAGATTTGATAGACAAATTACAGTTAACTATCCTGATGTAAAAGGAAGAGAAGAAATTTTACGTGTACATGCGAAAGGAAAAATATTTGCTAAAAATGTTAAATTAGAAAATATTGCTAAACGTACTGTAGGTTTTAGTGGAGCAGATTTAGAGAATTTACTTAATGAAGCAGCTTTACTTACGGTAAGAAGAAATAAGAAAGCAATTACAATGTCTGAAATAGATGAGGCTCATGATCGTGTACTTATGGGACCAGCAAAAGTTACTAAAAAATATACAGAAAAAGAGAAAAAACTTGTTGCGTACCATGAAGCAGGTCATGCAGTAGTTGGTATTAAACTAGAAGGTGCAAATGAAGTTCAAAAAATAACTATAATTCCTCGTGGTCAAGCAGGTGGTTATAACCTAATGCTTCCAAGAGAAGAAACTTTCCTTTCAACTAAGAAAGAACTTACAGAAACAATTAGTGGTTTACTTGGTGGTCGTGTAGCAGAAGAAATAGTATTCAATGAAGTAACAACAGGTGCTCACAATGATTTTGAAAAAGCAACTAAAATCGCACGTGCAATGGTAACAGAATATGGTATGAGTGATTTAGGACCAATTCAATTTGAACATCAAGATTCAAGTGTATTTTTAGGAAGAGATTATAATAAAAGTCGTAATTTTTCAAGTCAAGTAGCATTCGAAATAGATCAAGAACAAAGAAAAATAATAAATGAATGTTATGAAACAACTAAAAAAATAATAAAAGAAAATAGAGATTTACTTGATTTAATAGCTAATACATTACTTGAATATGAAACAATAACTAAAGAACAAATTGACTATTTAGTTAAAAATGGATGTATGCCAGATGAAGATGGTGAAATTGATTTAAGTGATTATAAAGAAGCATCATTAAATGATTTGTCATTAGATGAACTTAAAGAAATGGCTAAAGATAAAGGAATTAAAATAACAAGTAAAATGACTAAGTCAGAGATTGTAAAAAAATTAGAAGAAGATAATGAGTAGTTATCTTTTTTCTTTAAAAAAATTGACTTAAATATATAAAAATGTTATAATTTAATTACCCAAAATAGAGGTGAGAAAATGTCAAAGAAAGTTAAAGTTTCATTGATTTTATCTATATTAATAATAGTAATAACAATAACAGTAACTATAAAAACTACTGGTGTTACGATAGAAAATCCAAATAATAATATGACAGCAACCATAGTAAATGAGGTAGATCCTTTTGAAACAACTTATGTATATAATGAAAAAATTCCATCTACTGCAGAACCAATAGTACTAGAAGAAGGTATTAATGGACTTGATTTTACTTATGATGGACTAAATTATACACATTTAAGTGATAAAAAAAATCAAGTAGTAGAAGTAGGAACAGGTAAAAATGGAGAATACAAAGGGACACTTACTGGATATGGTCCTGATTGCCCAGGTTGCAGTGTTGTAGGAAATGTATCTTGTTTAACTAAAAATGGAACAAGACATAGTTTGATAACTGATGGTATATATTACAATGATGATACATATGGAAATATTAGAATACTTGCTGCAGATAATTCACTTTTTCCATGTGGAACTATAATAAAAGTAAGCAATAATACTTTATCTGAATTCTATGCTATTGTACTTGACACAGGATCAACTATGAGAAATGCATGGAAACAAGGTGTTGTTTGGATAGATTTAGCATTCTCTGAGGAAAAAGGAACTGCTAAAGTAACAAATAAAAATACAAAATTTAGTGTACAAAGATGGGGTTGGTAACCTATCTTTTTTTTTAAAATAAGTATTAAAAAATATATAAAAATAATGTATAATTAATATGTAATTAAAAAATAGTAGGGAGTTATTTATGGAATATTCACCAAATAAATTAAAAGAAAAAATGAATAAATATAATTTTAATTTTAAAAAAATGTATGGTCAAAACTTTATAGTAGATGAAAATATAATAAACAATATAATAACAAATTCTAATATAGATAAAGATACTCTTGTAATAGAAATAGGACCAGGGGCAGGTTCACTTACATATAAATTAGGATTATATGCGAAAAATGTACTTTGTTATGAAATAGATACTAAAGTAAAAGAATTACTTTTAGAAAATATAAAAGGATTAAATAACGTAGATATAATATTTGATGACTTTTTAAAGTGTAATGTAATTCAAGATATAAAAAAATATGATTATAAAAAATTATATGTAATTGCTAATCTTCCTTACTATATAACAACTCCTATTATAATAAAATTTATTGAAGAAGAAATACCTGTAGATAAAATAGTAGTAATGGTACAAAAAGAAGTAGGAGATAGGTTTAAAGCAAAACCAGGAACTAAAGATTATAATTCATTATCAATATATTTAAATTATTATTTTAATATAAAAAAGATACTAGATGTATCTAAAAATGTATTTATTCCAAAACCTAATGTAGATAGCATAGTAGTAGAATTTACTAAAAAAGAAGAAAAATATGAATTAAAAAATAAAAAGTTATTTTTTAAATTAGTAAAAGATTCATTTAATCAAAAAAGAAAGACATTAAGAAATAATTTAAAAGAATATAACTTAGAAAAAATAGAAGAAGTATTAAAAAAATATAATTTAGATTTAAGTGTTAGGGCAGAAGCACTTCCTATTGACATTTTCATTGATATTTCAAATAATTTACTTGAAAAAAGTAAATAATAATGATATTATTACTATAGAGATAGAGTGATACTAAAAATTATTTAGAAAGAAGGAAATAAAATGGAGTCTAATAAAGAATTTTGTTATTATTTCATAAAAAACTTAAAACAATTTATTTTAATTATAATTTTGCTATTAACAACTATTATATTTAATATGAATGGTGTAAGGGCAGAGGAAGAATGTAATTCAGATGATCCTTTATGTTTAAAAGGTGATGGTGTTGGTGAATTTACAGGATGTGATGGTAAAAATTGCATTCAAAGAATGGGATTTTTTATATATCAAATTTGTAAACCTGGAAATGAAGTAAGTGTAAGTGATCCAACTGTCGTTACTAACTCATGGACATATAATGGAAAGAAATATGCTATAGGTGGTATGAACTTTAATGAATTAAAAAACTTTCTAAATGAAGATTCTCCTATTTTTTTTAGTATATATGCTAGAATTTTAAATGATAATAATGGAACCAACTTAAATGGAACCGACTTATTAAATAATTTAATTGATAATAATTGTGTATTAAAGGTAGTACCAAGAATGGCTGCATATCAATCAGGTCAGAATTTTGTTAAAAATCCAATTTCTGATGATGAACGCGAAAAAATATTTACTAGTTTAAGAGAAGACTATTATACAGCTCCTGGAATTTTTGAAGAAGTTAATGATAATTGTAAAGATGGTAACCCTTGCATAAAAAGAGTCAAAGTAGGAAGCCTCCAGGATGCATTAACTTATGTTACCGATAATTTTGTTTATTATTGGGCACCAAAAAGTGTAGTTCAAGCTTTAAATTATGTAATTATTAAAGGTGAAGAAATTGAAGGTCAGCCTTTAGGTGTGTGTGGATACACATCCAATACGACAGATAAAGAAGTATATTTTAGAGATACACTTAAATATACCTATACATATAATGAATCGGAATATAATTTCATTAACGGTATTAATTATAACTCATCAATATTAAAACCTCACATAGAAGATGGTAAAGCATTTTGTTTTAGTGATGATGATGATGATAAACCTGGATATAATGATTATTATTATGGATTAATAATACCAAGTAATTATTCTCATAAATTAACTATAAAAAAAGTGAAGAATGATACATTTGGATTGCTACAAGATAATAATAACCAAAATTTAATTACGAGTGATTCTACAGAATTTAAAATATATCAAGGATCTAATTGTACAGGTACTTTATACAAAACTGTTACAACATCAGGAGGGAGAGTTATAGTTGACCTACCTGTAGGAACATATTCTGTAAAAGAGACAAGATCACCAGGGGGATATAATGAAAACAATGAATTAAATAATTCAACTAGTTGTGTAATAACAAGTGTATATGTAGATAGAGATATTACAAAAACAGTAGGTAATGTTCCAGGATGTAAAGCAAAATTAGATGAAATTATATCTAATGGAAAAGATATTGCAAGTTTAATTTCACTTTATCAAAAGTATCCAGGTTATAATGGATTGTTGAATTTTGATAGTCCTTCTTGTGATGTTGTTAATTGTGCATATTCAAATAATAGAGCATGTTTAAGTGGATCATATGGTGACTCAGCTCCACTATTTAATTCTAGAAATTTGTCATGTTTTAATGAAACATTTGAATTTGATGGTACTACTGTATTTTGTTTAAATACATTTAATTTAGAGAATAAAGTAGGAGGCTCTTCTTTTGGGAAAGTAACAGCTGGTCAAATCGCACTTCAAAAAATTAAATATAGTGATGCAATTGCAGCGACAGGAACTGTAACTAAAAAATGTTTTGCACTTAATAAGTCATATTTAAATATAGATGACAAGTATTCAGATTATGTTGAAAGTGTATCACTAGATAATAAAAAATTACAAACAAAAGATGAAAATGGGCAAGAACAAAAAGATAATAATTTGACAGGAGGATTTATTAGTTCTTCAAATTTGTTTGAATATTCAGCAAGTGTAAATTATTATTTAAATCCAGTGTACGCTAAGATAGGAACTGGAAAACCAACTGAAAGTAATTCTAATAATGCAACTAAATTGGGATATGGTGTTTTATTGCCATTTGATGTTAATGATTATAAAGAAAGAACTTATTATATACCTTTTTCAATAAAGTTTAAATATGATTTTTTTAATAATCTTTACGATAGTTTAACATATGCTACTAATCAATGTGAAGTTCAAACAAAACCAGAAGTAGTAAAAAAAGAATTGCAATTAGAATTTAGAATAATAGATACAAATAATCCATTTCCAGGTGTATCTGGGGATAATGATAGATTAGTTGGATCAAACTGGAGAAGTGTTAGTTTAGATATTAATGGTAATGGTAATTTAAGTGATGATTTAGGTGCGTTACAAGATAAAATTAGAACAGGATTTACAAGTGTAGAAGATTTTAAATATGATATAAATAAAGATGGAAAATTAGATGATAAAGATTTAGATTATTACAATTGGTTAAAAGATAATGCAAGTAATAATTTAGCTTCACCAAACAGTTATAGTTCAAATCCTTATATAACTTATATAATGGAAAATACAAATAATAGTTATGATAAAGACGGAAAAGGTCCAAAGTATACAATTACATTAACACCTGATAATATCAAAAAAATAAGAGAATATAATGTGACACATAAATATGATGATTTTACTTTAAACTGTACAAATGGTGATAATTGTAAAATGGATGAATTTTCAAGTTATTTAAATCAAATTGGAGTAACTATTAAAACTAATTAAAATATATATTAAGATAGATTTTTCTATCTTTTTTTAGTATAATTAGTTAGGTGATTCTGATGAGAAAGAATGTTGTAGTTCTAGGTGGAGGAACAGGAATGTCTAATCTACTTAGTGGTCTCAAACAATATCCAATAGATATAACAGCAATAGTAACAGTATGTGATGATGGTAAAAGTACAGGAATTTTAAGAGAAGAGTTTAATATACCTGCTGTTGGAGATATAAGAAGAGTATTAGTATCTTTATCTGAAACAGAGCCTCTTGTTATGGATTTATTTAATTATAGATTTAATACTACAAGTGATTTAGATGGTCATACTGTAGGGAATTTACTTTTAACTGCTGCAAGTGAAATTAGAGGTAATCTATCTGATGGAATAGAAGCCCTTAGTAAAGTATTGAATTTAAAGGGAAAGGTAGTACCTTTAACTGAAGATAATGTAACTCTTATGGCTGATATGGAAGATGGAAGTGTAGTAGAAGGAGAACATAATATTACTTTAAAAAAGGGTAAGATAAAAAAAGTATATTATAAAGAAAAAGCTGTAGCTACCGCTTCAGCACTCAAAGCAATAAGAGAAGCAGATTTAATTTTACTTAGTATGGGGAGTTTATTTACTAGTGTAATACCTAATTTACTTATTGATGAAATAGTTAAAGAAATAGAAAAAAGTAAAGCAAAAATTATGTATGTATGTAATATAATGACTCAGCCAGGAGAAACAGATAATTTTACTGTAACGGATCATATAAATAAATTAAATGAATATTTGGGTAATAGAAATGTTGATATTGTATTAGTTAATACAGGTAAAATTGATGAAAAAATGATTAAATTTTATGAAACAGCTGAACAAAAAGATCCTGTTAGATGTGATGAAGAAAATTTTGCTAAGTATGGATTTAAAGTTATAGAGGATGATTTTATATATATAAATAAAAATAATTTACTTAGACATGATAATATAAAACTAGGTTTCCATATATTCTATTATTTAATGAAGGGGTAAATATGTCTTTTACTAGTATAGTTAAAAATGAACTTAGTAAACTTCTATTAAGTAAAGTAGAGGCTATTACTGAATTATCATCTATATTAAAAAATAGTGCTTATATAGATAATAATATAATAAAAATTACTACGGAAAATTCTAGTGTTGCTAGACATATATTTAATCTAATTAAAGAATTATATAATATAAGTTGTAAAATAACAGTAAGACATGGATATAATTATAAAAAGAATTATATATATATTTTGGAAATAAGTAATAAAGTAGATGTTATAATAAATGATTTGAGTCTAAATACTGTTGTTCCAGAAAATTATATAATAGATGATGATAATTTACTTAGAATATATTTAAGAGGGTTATTTATTTCAAGTGGAAGTATTAATGATCCTAAAAAATCAAGATATCATTTGGAATTTATAGTAAGTATAGAAGAGTATGCTAATTTTATAAAGGATAAACTTAATTTATATGATTTAAATAGTAAGGTTATTAAGAGAGAAAATAAATTTATGATATATATAAAAGAAGCTGAAAAAATAGGAGATTTTCTTAGAATGATAAATGCTATAAGTGCACTTCTTTATTTTGAAGATATTAGAATATATAGGGATCATAAAAATATGACAAATAGACTTAATAATTGTGAACAAGCAAATATAGATAAAGTAATTGGTACAGCACACCTACAAGTTAAAGATATAGAACTTATTGAGGAAACTAATGGACTTGATATACTTGATGATAAAACTAGACTTGCTGCAGATTATAGATTAAAGTATAAAGAGGCATCATTACTTGAACTTAGTGAAATAATAAGTATGGAAACTAATACACCTATAACAAAGTCAGGATTACATCATAGATTTACTAAAATAAAAGATATAGCAAACAGAATAAGAAATAAAAATGATTTATAAAATTATGTAAAGTAAAGGAAAATATTTTAGTTTTCCTTTTTATATAATTAAAATTAGTTTATAATAATAATGGTGATAATATGGATGATTTGTTTATTAAGTTAAATGAAATAATAAAAGAATATGATAATGTAATATTATCAGGTCATAAAGAACCAGATTTAGATTCTTTAGGATCATGTCTTGGACTTTGTGAAATAATAGAGTCACTAGGTGTAAAACCATATTTATTTTTGGATTATAAACATTTAGAGGATTATAATACAAATATAAATCAAGCATTTAATAAAATGAAAAAAAATATAATATGTGTAAATAACAGGACATATAAAAAAATAGTAGGTAAAACATTATTAATAGTAATAGATGTACATTCTAGTGAAAGACTAGAATATCCTAAATTAGTAGATGAATTTGATACAGTTGTTTTAGACCACCATATTAAAAATTCAAATTATATTAAGAATACTAAATTATTTTATATAGATTCAAATCTTTCAAGTATGTCAGAATTAATAACATATTATGCTTCAAGTTTAAACTTATATTTAGATAATGTTATTGCAACAATTCTTCTTGCAGGAATAGAAATAGATACAAATGGATTTAATTTAAAAACTACTAGTGATACATATGGCGCTGCATCTATATTAATGTCTATGGGGGCAGATACAATTCTTAAACAAGAACTTTTAAAAGAAACTAAAGATGATTACTTAAAAAGAGCCAGTGTTATTAAAAATAGTTTTATGTTAAATGATGATATTGTAATGTGTATAATTTCTGGTTTAACAAAATCTTTAGAACTTGCTGAAGTAGCAGAAGAACTTTTAACTTTTGAAGATGTAAAAGCATCCTTTGTAATTGGTAAGATAGATAATAATTTAATAGGTATTAGTGCGAAATCTTTAGGAGATATAGATGTAAGTTTTGTAATGAAACAGATGGGTGGAGGCGGACATAGTTCAAATGCTGCTTGTCAAATAAAAGATAAATCAATTAAAGAAGTAAAACAAGAAATAATAAATTTAATAAAGATTGAAAAAAATTAATCAATCTTTTTTTTTATCTTTTTTTATAGTATAATATTATTAGTTCAAGGGAGGAATCAACGTGAAAATAATTTTAATAAAAGATGTAAAAAAACAAGGCAAAAGTGGAGATATATTAGATGTAAAAGATGGATATGGAACTTTTTTAATAAATAATGGAAGTGCGATACTTGCAACACAAAGTAGTCGTAATAGATTAGATAAAGAAAATAAAGAAAAAGAAATTATGGAAAATTTACATATAAAGGAATGTGAAGAAATAAAGAAAAAATTGGAAAAATTAAAAATATGTTTTAAAGTAAAAACAGGTGTTCAGGATAAGGTATTTGGTAGTATAAGTGCTAAACAAATAGTAGAAGAACTAAAAAATAAAGGATTTAATATAGATAAAAAACAAATAAAAATAGATGGAGTAATATCTTCATTAGGATTTCATAATGTTGATATAGAACTTCATAAAAAAGTAATAGCTAGTTTGAAAATTGAATTAATAAAGTAGGTGACGTATGAACAAAGAAGTACCACATAATATTGATGCAGAACAATCAGTATTAGGGGCAATGTTTATAAGTAAAAATGCTTTAACAAAAGCACTTGAACTTTTAAATGGTAGTGAATTTTATTTAGATAAACATGCTAAAATATTTGAATGCATGAAAAATATTGATATAAGAAATAGTGTAGTAGATCTTACTACAGTAGCAGAAGAATTAAATAAAAATGGATGGTTAAATGCTGTTGGAAATATTGAATATTTAACGGAGATTATAGAAAGTGTACCATCTGCTTCTAATATAGATGAATATATTAAAATAGTAGAAGATAAGGCAATATTAAGGCACCTTATAGATGAAGCAACAGCAATTATTAATGATAGTTATAAAAATAGTAATGATATTGGTGAAGTAATAGATGAGGCTGAGAAAAAAATATTTGCAGTATCTAAAAGTCTTAGAAGTACTGAATTTAGACCAATACAGGAAGTTCTTTATAGTACTCAACAACATATAGAAGAATTATCAAAGATTAAAAGTACTGTTACTGGAATTCCATCTGGATTTTATGATTTAGATAAAATAACTGCTGGATTTCATCCATGTGAACTTATAATAATAGCAGCCCGTCCAGGTGTTGGTAAAACTGCAGTAGCACTTAATATAGTAAATAATGTAGCAATCAATTGTAAAAAAACAGTTGCTTTATTTAATATGGAAATGAGTGGTGAACAACTTGCTATGCGTATGCTTTCAAATGTAGGAGGCATAGATGGTAATAAACTTAAAACAGGTAGATTAGAAGATTCAGACTGGAGAAGACTTAATGAGGCAATAAGTAAGTTATCTAATACAAAAATTTATATAGATGATAATGCTACAAATACTGTTGGTGAAATAAGAAGTAAGTGTAGAAAACTTGCAGCAGGTCCAAGTGGTCTTGATATAGTAGTAATCGATTATTTGACACTTATTCAAGGAAGTGGAAAACCAGGTGCGAATAGGCAACAAGAAGTAGCAGATATCTCAAGAACATTAAAAACAATGGCAATGGAGTTAAATGTTCCAGTAATCGCACTATCACAACTTTCACGTGGTATTGAAAAAAGAGAAGATAAAAAACCATTACTTAGTGATCTTAGAGAATCGGGTGCAATTGAACAAGATGCAGATATAGTAGCTTTCTTGCACTGTTCAGATGAAGAAATGGAAAAACAAGATAGTTTAGTAGAATTTATAATAAGAAAACATCGTAATGGTGGTCTTGCAGAGATTCCTTTAATGTTTCATAGAGCAATAAGTAAATTTGATAATGTAGCAAATGTAAAAGAAGAAAAATAGGTGATGTGATGAAAAAAGTAGGCAATATATTACTAGTATTAGTAATATCCGCAATAGTTTTCTTACTTGGATTTAGTAATAAAATAAGGAAACAACCATATACACTTTATAATGTATATTTAGATGGTGAATTACTTGGTACTATTGAATCTAAGTCAGAATTAGAAAATTATATAAACAGTCAAGCGGATACTATAAGGGAAAATGTATTAAAATATGAAGTAGAATTATCTGCAATTGATACATATACTAAGTATTCCACTTTATTTGATTTTTCTACATTTAATGAAAAACAAGTAATAGATTTTTTAAAGACATATAAATCTCAATATAATATTACTGATATAGATATTGATAATATGGAAACATACTATGATAAAAAATTGTATAATTATAAACCATCAGAAATAAATGATATTAGAGAATATGTAAAGACTAATGATATATATAAACATGTTAGTACTGTATATAATCCTAATGGAATAGAAATAAGAAAAATATATACATATAAAAAAGATTTTATGTCAGTACAAGAAATATATAAAAAAATAATTGAAAAAAAATCTTTTACTATAGCAGGATATGCATTTACAATAAAAAGTATTGATGAAGAATTAGATGATATAGTAATTTATACACTAGATGAAAAAATATTTAGTGATGCGATTGAAAATTTAATTACAATATTTGTTGATGAAGATACATATAAGCAATATAAAAACAATACTCAACCAGAAATAGTTACTACAGGTAGTAGAATTGATACTGTATATGTTGCAGAGGAAATTACTTATAAAGCTGTTAATATTTCAGTAGAAGAAAAAATATATACAGATGCTAAAGAATTATCTGAATTCTTATTGTATGGTGATAATTTCACTGAAAAAACTGTTAAAGTAAAAGTTGGAGATTCAATATCTACTTTGGCTTTAGATAATCAAATAAGTGTTCAGGAATTCTTAATATTTAATCCTCAATATACAAGTCGTGATAATTTACTTGTAGCAGGAACAGATGTAGTAATATCTAATATAGATCCTAAAATTCAAATAGTTACAGAAAGTTATGAAATTGTAGATAAAGAAACTAAATTTAATGTAACAGAACAATATGATTCTAATTTATCACAAGGAACAGTACTTGTAACACAAGCAGGTAAAAACGGATTGGAACGTGTAACACAAAATGTTAAAACAATTAATGGTACTATCACTTATGTAGAACCAGTTGATAAAGAAACAATAATGACATCTGTACCACAGATAATTAGTATAGGAACAAAATATGTACCTAATATAGGTAGTACAACATCTTGGGGATGGCCTGTTACTGGTGGTTATACTATTACATCATATTTTGGTTATCGTGCTCCAATACCAGGAATTTATAATAGTGTAAATTTCCATAGTGGTCTTGATATAGCAGGAACAGGATATGGTTCACCTATACGTGCTACAAATAATGGTACTATATATTCTATGACAACAGAATGGACAAATGGTGTTTGGAGTAGTTATGGTAATCATATAATAATAAATCATAATAATGGATATTATACATTATATGGTCATATGTCTAGATTTGAGCCTGGTTTAACAGTTGGAAGTACAGTTAAGCGTGGAGATATAATTGGTTATGTTGGATGTACAGGTTCTTGTAGTGGACCACACGTTCATTATGAAATAAGAACATGTCCATCATATGGATGTGTTACAGATCCACTTAGGTATTACTGATGAAAGTATGTGTTTTATCAAGTGGTAGTAAAGGAAACTCTACCTATGTTGAAACTAAAAATCATAAAATTTTAATAGACATAGGTACGAGTTCACTTTATGTTGAAAAATCACTAAAAAATATAGGAATAGATCCTAGCGATATAGACATAATTTTAATTACACACGCACATGTAGATCACGTAGGTGGGCTTAGAGTATTTACTAAGAAATATCATCCAAATGTTTATATTTCAGATAAAATCTTAAAAGAAGCCAACTTAAAAATAGAAAATACTAATAATGAAGAAAATGTAGATATAAATAATGATATAATTATAAAATCTATAAAACTTTCACACGATGTAGACGATATTAAAGGGTATATAATAGAAGAGGATGACTCATCATTAGTATATATAACTGATACAGGGTATATAAATGAAAGAACTTTTAATAAAATATCTAATAAAAGTATATATATTTTTGAAAGTAATCATGATATAGAAAAACTTATGAATAATCCTAATTATCCATATTCAACTAAAATAAGAATATTAAGTGATAAAGGACACTTATCAAATAAAGATTCATCTTATTATTTATCTAAATTAATAGGTCCTAATACAAAGTATGTTATTTTAGCGCATCTTAGTGAACAAAATAATACTGAAGAACTTGCTTTAAATACATTAAGGGAAACTTTAAAAAGAAAAAATATTGATTTTAAAAATATTTTAGTAGCAAAGCAAAATGAAGTAACGGAGTTGTTTACTATATGATAAAGATAATATGTGTTGGTAAAATAAAGGAAAAATATTTGAAGTATGCAATAGATGAATATTTAAAACGATTATCAAAATATACTAAAGTAAATATAATAGAAGTAGAAGATATAGATAATCCAAGTATAGATGTAACATTATTAAAAGAAAAGGAAAATATAGAAAAATATATTGATTCTAAGGATTATGTTATAACTTTAGAAATAGAAGGAAATATGTTAAGTAGTATGGAACTTGCTAAAAAAATAAATGATATATATTTAAATTATTCTAATATAACATTTATAATTGGTGGTTCATATGGACTACATAATAGTATAAAAGAAAGAAGTAATTATAAATTATCATTTTCTAAACTAACATTTCCACATCAATTATTTAGAGTCAATTTACTAGAACAAATATATAGAGTGTATAAAATAAATAATAATGAATCATATCATAAATAAAATTATTTTACACTTATTTACACACTTTGGGAAATATTTCCCTTTTTTATTTTAAAACTTATTGACCGATAAAAAAACATACAATATAATGAGAGTGTAATGTCAAAATTGAATTACGATATGAGTAGTTCTATATAAGAATAAAGGGGACATTGATAAAAATATCACAAAAAAATGTGATATTTTTATTATCTTTTGATAACCTTTATTTATAAATATTTAAGTCATAAGATATTAATAATTTTATTAAATATTATAAAAAAACTACTATACAAAATGACATAGTAGTTAAAAATATCTATGATTTAGATAGTTATATAGTACTAAAATTTTTAATTAAACTACATTAGAAAATATAATAGTTTTATAACTACTTTATTTCTTCATATTCAATGTTATCACAGACAATATAAATTAATGGTTCATTTTCATCAGTAGCAAAACAAATATAATCTTTATCTTTGATATTAATATATTTTATAAAGGCATCATCAATATAGTCCCATGAAAAAATTTCCTTGTTATTACATTGTTCTACATCATTAAAAATCATTTTTAATTTTGTTTTATTAGTTTCATAGTATCTATTTTCTTTTAATATTGGTTCACCTGACCAGCCAACATTTATAAAAAGTTCTATTTTTGATAATTCGATATCATAATTGATATTAGTTATATAACT
>CANRPA010000004.1 GCA_947632395.1 uncultured Bacilli bacterium
TGTCCTGCCTTAATTGCTCCAGATAATCCAACTTTTGTTCTTTCACTAGTTCTTTCTATTTCTTGTTGAGATACACTCATTAATATTCTTGAAATCATTTTTCCATTAGCATTAGTAGTATTAATATCATCATTAGCACAATCTAAATAAGCATTATTTTCTTCTAAAAATTTAATAATATTTTCCCAATCATAAACGCTTCTTGTAAGTCTATCCAGTTTTAATACAACAATGGTATTACATTTCTTATCTTTAATATCTTGTAATAGTTCTTCAAAAGCAGGCCTTTTATTACCAGTTTTAGCACTTATACCAGCGTCTTTATAGACTTTATATATTTCATAACCTTTATATTCACACATTGCTCGAAGTCTCTTTTCTTGTTCTGGCAAACTAAATCCTTCTCGTGCTTGATCTTCAGTACTAACTCTAATATAAAGTCCTGCTATTTTCTTTTCTTCATTCATTAATCTTCAACTCCTTTTCCTACAAAAAAGGGAGTCAAAAATATTAGTTCAAACTAATACCTTTGACTCCACTTAATTTCATATTATATTTTTTATTAATTGTATTTTTGACCATAGCGTACCTCCTTTTTAATAAAAAACGGATACTTCTTGTCATTTATTGGTTTTATATAATATACTTAAAAATTTATTTTGTCAATTCCCTGATTAGGGTATAGATATTAGTTATGTTTTAAATAGTTTTCTAATTCAGATAATTTAATCTTATTATTTAAGTTTTCAATAAATATCTCATTATAATAATTAAAGGCAAGAAAAGTTACATCATTAATTATTATTCTATGTGGCTCTAGATAAGTAAGATTAGTTTTATCTATTATTCTTAAATTACCATTAATAATAGTTGGTTTAACTTTACAAAACTCACATATAAATTCTAATCTCTTTCTTAATGATTCTTCCATTTTAATTTCTTGCTTAATAACATTTACCATTTAACCAATCCTTTCTTTGAAAGATTCTTTTCTAAACAAGAAAAAAATCAATCCATTTTAGAATTGATTGTCTATTTATTCTCGAAACTTTATAAAAAAGTTCGAGCGGATTTCCCTATGGTGCAAGAAAGGAGATTTGAACTCCCACGACTATTAATCACTACCCCCTCAAAGTAGCGCGTCTACCATTCCGCCATTCTTGCAAACAAAAAGTTAATAAAAATAAAATGGTGCTGAAAATAGGACTTGAACCTACGACCTACTCTTTACGAGGGAGTTGCTCTACCAACTGAGCTATTTCAGCATGGTTACCCCAGTAAGATTCGAACTTACGCATGGTGGAGTCAGAGTCCACTGCCTTACCGCTTGGCTATGGGGCAATCTCATATTAAAATTATACTATCATTAATTTAAGTTTTCAAGTAGTTTTATATTTTTTTGTAAATGACTTACTTATATTATTTTACATATATATTATACAAGAGTTAATTATATCCATAAATAATAAAAAAATCGATGATATAAAATCAACGATTAATAATCATATGGTGACCGGTACGGGATTCGGACCCGTGAGTGCATGCGTGAAAGGCATGTGTGTTAAGCCGCTTCACCAACCGGCCATAAGATGGTGGGCCTGGATGGACTTGAACCATCGACCTCTCGCTTATCAGACGAACGCTCTAACCAGCTGAGCTACAAGCCCGTCAAAAAGATATGACTCTATAAGTATATCTTAATTTTGTTAAATTTACAATAGTTTTTTGTCATTTTTTTACTTTTTTATAAACTATTAGTAAATTTAATTTCTATTTTTGACAGATTTTAACATCTTTTTCCATAATTTAGATGAAGAATAATTAAGAATTCCTACTTTATATATTCTTAGACCATACTTAATTAATAAATATAAAGTACCAATCATTATTAAAATTGAAATTATAATTTCCATTATTCCTATTTGACCAAGCACAAATAATGAAGGAGATAATAATGCAGAAATAAGTGGTATAAATGATAATATTTTTATAAATAATGAACCTTTAAACATTCCTGCCATCATTGCTAAATAATATCCTAAAAGTAATATAACCATTATTGGTGTTTGAAGTTGTTGAAAATCTTCTGGATTAGTAGTCATTGATGCTAAAATTGCTGCAATTAATGAATATGCAATAAATGTAAGAATCATTAAAATAAGTGTGAATATTATAATTAATGCTAATTTGTCCCCCATTGAACCAGTTGTCAATGCATTCAAAGTTTTCCCTACTTCACTTCCTACACCATTTAATATTGAATCTCCACCTAATGCCTTTCTTACTATAAATCCAATTACAACATATATCACCAACAAAATTCCTTGAATTAACAAAAATAAATTGTTTGCTATAATTTTTGAAGCAAGATGAACTTTTGGAGATACATTTGATATAATTATTTCCATACTTCTAGTTGATTTTTCATCAGTAATTTCAGATCCAATGAATTGAACTAATAATAGTGTAAGCATAAAGAATGGTAATATAATTGCTGGAAATACTGTAGTCATTATCATACTTACATCCTCATCTTCACTCGTTATATTTTCATCAATTATTTCTCGTTCAATTTCAATAGGAGTCGTAAGTTTATTAAATTGTTCTTCAGTAAGTCCTATACTTTCCATTGTATAAAAACTAGTTGATTGCGTAATTGCACTTGAAATAATTTGGTAATCAACTGTATCCATTGTAGAAAGTGATATTAATTTAGAACCTATTTCATTTGATTCATTCTTATTATATATATCAACAATAATTGATGATTTTTCCTCATCCGTTACCAATTGTTTTAATTCATCTATTGATTTGTCAGAATTTATAATTTCAAAGTGTTCATCACCTTCATATATAGATCCTTCTAATACTTTCATAGATTCATTAAAAGTATCAAATATTTCACCTGTTTCATCAATTAAATATATTTTACTTTTTTCATCAAAATCTCCACCAAAAAATGTAATAATACTATCGATATTAATTATACCAATAATAACTAGTGCGATTATTACATTTGCTATCATAAACCATTTTGTTTTAGTTTTCTTTTTTAAACTTGAACTTATCAAAAACTTTAATTTATTTTTCATATGATTCACCTACTTTTGAAATAAATATATCATTTAAACTTGGTTCTTCAACTATAAATTTTGTAACATTACTGCACTCACTAATATATTTAAATACATCATTTACTATATCTTTAGATTTTATAACAATATTGATTTCATCATCACTCTTTTGAATAACTTTTTCAACACCATTTATTTCTTGTAATTTATTCAAATTAATATCGCCTTTTAATATAATATTTTTCTTTTGATATTTTTCTTTTATTTCTTTAATATTTCCTGAAAGGACAGTTTTTCCATTTACAAGAATTACTAATTTTTTACAAAAGAGTTCTACATGATCCATTCTGTGTGAAGAAAATATTATCATACTTCCTTTTTTAGATAAATCTAAAATTTCTTCCTTAAATAATTCAATATTAAATGGATCTAATCCTGAAAAAGGTTCATCTAATATAAGTAATTTTGGCTCATTTATTATTGCTAATATAAATTGAATTTTTTGTTGATTTCCTTTAGATAATTCTTTAATTTTTTTGTCTTTATAATTTGTTATATCAAATTTTTCAAGTAGGTAATCTAATCTTTCTAATATTTTTTCTTCACTCATTCCTTTTAGAGTTCCAAAATATATTGCTTGTTCACGAACTGTTAATTTTGTAAGTAAACTTCTCTCTTCAGTTAAAAATCCTATATTATCCGTAACAGAATAATCTATATTTTTACCATCTAGTGTAATTTTACCATCAGTCTTATCAAGAAGTCCCATAATCATCCTAAATGTAGTAGTCTTACCTGCTCCATTTACACCTAGTAAACCAAAAATTTCTCCCTCTTTAACATCAAAAGACAAATCATCTACTGCTTTAAAATTTCCATAATATTTTGTTACATGTTCTACCTTTAACATATTGTATCACTCCTAAAATAACTTTATTATATCATTATAAGTTACAAGCACCATCAGTATCATAAGTAATATAAATCCTATATTGTGAATCATATTTTCTACTTTTGGATTTACTTTACTTCCTTTAATTTTTTCTATTATTATAAATAATACATGTCCTCCATCAAACGCTGGAAGTGGTAATAAATTTATAAATCCAACATTTACACAAATCAAACATAATAATGAAATTAAACTAAAGAATCCATAACTTGAATACACACTAACTGCATTAAATATTCCAACAGGTCCTGATAACATACTTAAACTAATTTTACCTGTTACTAAATAAAATACAGTAAATATCATTTGTTCTATTACACTAATAAACTTTAATATTGAATATTTAAGTGCTTCAAAAAAACCTTTAACTTTTTTACCTTTTATTGCAAATCCATAACTATAACCTTTCAATTCATCATTTTCCTTTTCTGTTGCTTTTATAGTTACTATTTTCTCATTGCCATTTTTGTCATTAATAGTTAAATTAAATTTGCTATCGTTTATTTTATATAATGCATCCAATAAATTTAAATATGAATTTATCTCTAAATCATTAATTTTTATTATTGTATCATCTTTAGATAAATTATCAATATTTGAACTTTTAATTGTTAAATCATTAACTTCAAATCCGTAATCTAATCCATATAATAAATTGGATTTACCAACTTTTATTGGATTTACTTTAACATCTTTTGTTCCTTCACTATTTTTTACAGTCATTGTAAATTCATTTTCACCTGCAATAGTCATTTCGAGTGCAAGTTTATCATAATTATTTACAAAATGATTATTAATTGCTACTACCTTGTCATTATCCTTTAATCCTTCTACAGAAATATTTTGAACATAAACATTATCTATTGATACTGTACTAAATAATCCTATAACAAAATATAAAACAATAGCAAGTAAAAAATTCATCATAACACCTGCTACCATTATTAATAATCTTTGGTATGCTTTTTTTGAATCAAGTCTTTTTTCTTTAGGTATTTTTTCATCTACCTCTATCTCTTCACCTGCCATTTGAACAAAGCCACCTATTGGTAAAAGTCTTATACAATAATCTGTTTCATCATTTTTTCTATTAAATTTAAATAACTTTGGACCCATTCCTATTGAAAATTCATATACATAAACCCCAAATTTCTTAGCAAATATAAAATGTCCTAATTCATGTATAAAAACTGTTATACCTAATATTAAAATAAAATATATAATTGTCATTTGATTTCTCCTTTATATTAATTATATGAAAAAAGTAAATGCTAGAAGTACAAATATTATACTATCTAGTCTATCTAAAACTCCACCATGCCCTGGCATTATTTTAGAAAAATCTTTTATTTTATATTTTCTTTTTATACTTGAAAAAAATAAATCTCCAAATTGACCGACTATACTTAAAAATAGTACTATTATAGCAATTTTAAATATAGAAGCAGTAGTATCTACAACTGTTATATAATAAACTGTACATACAAAAGTTGCAACTAGACTTCCACCTATTGTTCCTTCCCATGTTTTATTAGGTGAAACTACTTCAAGCAATTTATTTTTCCCTATCAATTTACCTATAAAAAACGCGTATGAATCTGTTACTATGGTTATCAAAAATAAGAAAATTAATATTTTTAAATCAATACTCCTATATATATAAAATAGTGACATAGCGTATCCTAAAAATAAAGTACCACCAAGTAAATAAAACGCATCAGTTACTCCATATTTTTTATCATCATGATATAAAACAACAGGAAGTAATAAAATTAAAAATACTCCTGGTAATAATCTATTATCTAAACTTAGTGACAAATCATTATTCAATGTATTTTTAAAATAAATAAGAGTTATTAATAAGTAAGTTATAAATCTCATAAAATCAGGTATTGCTTTTACATTTTGTCTAGCTTTCATAAATTCTCTAATTGCAAGTATAGTAAGTATAAAAAATGTTATATTAAAGGCTAAATCACCTACTATAATAATTGGTATAAATATTAAAGCAGCAACTAATGCACTAATTACTCTTTGTTTCATATATAACACATCCTAATCTACTTATATATTATAATATATATTCTAATTTAATTCAATAAATAATGAAAAAAAATGGATTAAACCATTTTTATAATGAATCAATATTTATTCTAACTCTACCAAGTTTTTTATTATAAGAAGCTGCTTGAACTATAGTCCTAATTGAATTAGCAATATTTCCACCTTTTCCTATAATAGTACTTATAACATCAGATGGAACCAATACTTTAATAACTGTATCAGATTCTGAATCTATTTGTTCTATTTTAATATCAACATTACTTGGCAATAATTCCTTAACTAAATATTCAGTTAAATTTTTTAAACTCTCTTTTTCGTTCATATTTTACCTGCTTTACTTACTTTTTTTAGAATTTTTTTCTTCATGGAACTCTTTTAAAATTCCTTGTTTGCTTAAAATATCTCTAACTGTATCAGTAGGAGTAGCTCCATTTCTTAACCATTTCATTGCAAGTTCTTTATCAACTTCAATTTTTGTTGGTGTTTCAATTGGATTATAATATCCTATTTCCTCTATAAATCTTCCATCTCTTGGAAATCTAGAATCAGCAACAACTATACGATAAAAAGGTCTTTTCTTTGCTCCCATTCTTTTCAATCTAATTTTAACTGCCATTTTAGCACCTCCTCTTTAACTACATATAATAATATCAATTTTTCTACATGTTGTCAACCTTTTTAGGTTAACAAAATAAAAAAGTACTACTAGTACTAATTTATGAAATCCTCTTTGACTTCATCAATTTCTTTTTCATCTTTTTCACTTAATTCATCATCTATTTCATCCCAAGGTTCTTCATCTTCTTCGATTGCAATCTTAACCTTAGTTTCTCCAACAACTTCAACCCCTAATTCTTTTTCAATATCAAATACTATATTTTTATCATTTATATTTACACCAGTACAATTAGGTTGTTTAAGAGTTCTTACTATTATATCAGTATCACTTGTAAGATCTGTATTTTCTTTTAATTTAACATTAAATAAATCATTATAAGATATATTTTTATTAACTACTGCAGTTTTAGAATCATTATCATATGAATACCATACATTCACATCATATGAACCACTAACTCCTATTTTATCATTAGTTTTAAATCCTTTAAACTTGTGATTTATTACCCAACACCCAAGTATTGTTGTAGGAACATTTTCACAGCTTATGCTGTAATTATCTTTAAAATATTTTTTCCCTTTACCAATTATAGCTTTAGTAACAATTTCTTTATATAATGACATATATATGCCCTCCTCACTTTAATATATGCAAAAAAGATATAAAAGTACACAAAAAAAGAGTTTAAAACTCTTAAAAATTATAATCTAATGGAGTATCTAAATCTGTATCTAAATCGGTTTCTGTTGTACTATCATATTGCATAAGATAATCTTCAATACTCATAGTAGCATTTAATGCCTCTTCAGGAATTTCTACTTTTGTACTATTAAAGTCTTTAAATTCTATACTTAATTCTGCTTTATTTATATCATCCATATCTACATATTTTGCTAAATCAATTGATATTTTTGATATTTCATTAAATTCGTTTATATAAATATCTATTTCTAGTTTTTTAACTTTACCTGTTTTTATAGCCTCTATTGCTTCATCTATTGATTCTACATCTTCTATTTCTAAATTATTTTTAGCATTTTCAAAAAATTTTTCATCTATTATAAATACATAATGACTTAATGTATTATCTTTTTCAATTAATTTAAAATGTTCTGAATCAATTACTTTATCTAAATTAACTGTTTGTTTTGAATTAGATGTTTTTGATATTTCGTCAAAAACGTCTTCAAAACCATCAAGCTCTTGTCTATATATTAACCAAGTATCTGAATTTAATTCAGTATTTCCAACTATAATATCAAGTGTTTTTGAATTAATATAATTAGTTATACTATCTTTATTTAACACTGAATATATATTCATTTCATCAAATAATGCTGATTTATTTAGTCTAATATTTAATTTATAATCATCATTGTATTTTTGATAAAGAAAACTTGCTGATAAATTAACAACATCATGAGTTGAACTTTCAATTTGAAGTGTTGCAGTTACAGTGCCACTTTCATTACCTTTATTTGAAAAATTACCTACTGCTTTTTCTAAAACTGAAACACTACCTTTTGAACTTCTATTTTTACCAAATGACATAAAAGCTAAAATATTTATTACTGCTATAAGAATTATTGCTAAAACAATTAATATAACTTTAGTTGATGATTTATTTTTTTTGACATTTTTAGGTTGTTCTACTTCCATAGGTGTTGATGATTGTAATGGTTCAAATTCTAATTTAATGTCATTACTATTTAAATCAGTTTTATCTTTTTCAATTTTAGTATCATTACTATTTAAATCAGTTTCATCTTTTTCAATTTTGATATCATTACTATTCTCTACTAATTCAGTATTAAAATTTTTTTCTTCTGTGTTTTCTAAATTTAATCCATCTTCTTTTAAATCATAATTTTTTTCATTATCTGTAGTATTTAAAGAGTCTTCCCTCTCTATAAGTTGGCCACAATATCCACAAAATTTAGAATTTTCAGATATTTCATTACCACATTTTTTACATAACATTACTAGTCACTCCTCTATATTTTCTATACCAGTATATCATATTTTATTTTAAAGGTCAAAGAAATATTATCATTTATTAAATTTTTTATTGTATTCTTGTAAAAAGTTATATAAATTATTTGCAACACTATTAGGTAAAATTTTCTCTAACTCATCTTTACTTGCCATACTCATCTTATTTATAGTTTTATATTTTTTTAACAATTCTTTTTTTCTTTTATCTCCTATACCTTCAACATTATCTAAAATACTAGAAATTGATCCTTTACTTCTTATTTGTTTATGATAATTTATTGTAAATTCATGTACTTCATCTTGCATTCTTTCAAGTAAATAAAATAAATTACTTTTTTTGTCTATGTTTAATTCTTTTATTGGGTTACCTGCTAAAAGAGCGCTAGTTGTATGTTTATCATCTTTTTTTAATCCAACTACTGGAATATCCATGCATAAACTATTTATTACACTTCTAGCAACATTTATTTGACCAATACCTCCATCAACTATTATCAAATCAGGTTTCTCTAAATTATCTTTTAATACTCTAAAATATCTTCTATATATGACCTCTTTCATAGTTCCATAATCATCATTAGTGTCATTACTAATTTTAAATTTTCTATAATTATTTTTGCTAGGTTTTCCATCTATAAATACAACCATACCAGAAACATTATATGTACCAAAAAGATGTGCATTATCAAATATTTCTACTCTAGATAATTTATCTAATTTTAATATCTTTCTCAAACTTTCAAAAGCACCCAAAGTTTTTTCTTCATCTTTTTTTATTAGTTCAAATTTTTCATTTAAAGAAATTTTTGCATTATCACATGCAAGATTTACTAATTTTAATTTTTCACCTTTAATAGGTTTTTTTACATTAACTTCTAAATATTCACTAAGTAATTTATCATCTACAATATCTGGAACTAATATTTCTTTTGGCTTATTTAAATTAGTATAAAAACGTGCGATATATCTTGTAAGTTCTTCATTTATATCATCAACTACATCAAATATTTTTGATTTTCTTTCTACTATCTTTGAACCTCTAATGAAAAATACTTGTATACTTAAATATCCTTTATCAAAATAAAAACCAAATATATCTCTATCAATATTATCTTTAAGTTCTACTTCTTGGTTTGTTAGAGTTATAGAAATAAATCCAAGTAAATCTTTATATTCTTTTGCTTTTTCAAAATGTAATAAAGAACTTTCATATTCCATTTTTTCTTTTATTTTACTAGTAACTAAACTATGATCTCCTTTAAGAAACTTAATTATTTCAGATTTCATTTCGTTAATTTTTTGTTTTTCTACTTTATGAGTACAATAACCTAAACATTCATTTATATGAAAATATAAACAAGGTCTTTTTTCATATGTGCTGCACTTTCTTAAAGGATAAATTCTGTTTAATAAATTAACTGTATTCCTTGCAGCAGTTACGTTTGGATATGGTCCATATAAATGTTTTGCTTTTCTTTTTCTGTTTATATTTCGTATTACCTTTAAAGTAGGTACATCACTATCAGTAAGTTCTATATATGGATAACTTTTGTCATCTCTAAGTAAAATATTATATTTAGGATCATATTTTTTTATTAAATTTATTTCAAGTATCAATGACTCTATTTCACTATTTACAACAATATATTCAAAGTCAACTATTTCACTTACAAGTTTTGCAGTTTTTCCATAATGTTTACCTCTAAAATATGAATTAACTCTATTTTTTAATTTTTTTGCTTTACCTACATATATAATTACTCCATCTTTATTTTTCATAAGATAGCAACCAGGTTCCATAGGCAATAATAATAATTTATCTTTAAGTGTTGAAGCCATATAAATCACCTATTACATTTTATCATATTTTTAAAAAACAATAAAGAGAACCATAAGGTTCCCAAATATATATAAACACCTCACCATTACTTAATAAGTATAGGTAAAGGTGAAGTGTAGCTTTTTATACGCATAACCACTCACTAATAAAAATTTTCATATTCTAATTTTAGTATATGCATTTTATTTATTTAATATACAATAATTTTTATCCATGTAATAATATTTATATTAATATATTTTTTTGGTTAACAAGTTTTTATCTCTAATTTATCTTTATTAATTTTAAACATAATACTTCCATTTTGATCTGTTCTGTATATTTTTGAATTAAATAAATTATCTAATACTTCTTTATTTGGATGACCATATCTATTATTTTTTCCTACACTAATTATTGAATATTTAGGATTTATTATATTTATAAATTCCTTACTACTACTTGTCTTAGATCCATGATGTCCTACTTTAAGTACATCTATATTTGATAAATTATATTTATTTAATATTTCATTTTCAGTAGTTATAGATGCATCTCCCATAAATAAGAATTTATAATTATTAAGTTTTATATAAGTAACACTTGAATTATCATTTTCATTATCATAATTTTTTGTATTTAAAAAATATAATTTATTGTTATCTATATTTAATTTATTTATACAACTATAATATTTTATTTTTTTTGTATTTAAAACTTTAATTAATTCATTTTCTAAATCATTGTATAATCCACAATTAAATATTACTTTTTTTATTTTAAAATTGTTTACTAAATTAATTGCTTCTCCCATATGATCAAAATCTCCATGACTGAATATCATATAATCAATATCTTTTATACCTTCACTTTTCAAATAGTTTATTATATCTTTTGAATAATTTTTTGTTGTAGATCCACCAGTATCTATTAATATATCACCTCTATTATGTGGAAGATGTATTAAAGCACAATCCCCTTGCCCAACATCTATAAATGTTATATATGCGTAATTTTTTAAATAATTTATATTATTATGTATAAATATAATAATTACTATTAAAAATATATACTTATATTTATTATCCTTTATTTTTAATAAAACAAATATAATTACTATATAATATAAAATTACAATAAATATATTTACTTTGCATAATATTATTTCTATTTTAAAATTAGTTATAAATAATGATAATCTTTCTAATATATTAATTAATATTTCATACATAAAATCTAATTTTCTAAATATTAAAACTATTAATGAAAACGGAAATATTATAACTGATATTATTGGTACAAATATTATATTATTTAATACTGTCATTATATTTATACTAAAGTAATTATTAATAAGTATTGGTATACCTGCCATAAATGATATAAACGATGTCATAAATATTTTTGATATGTAATTTTTGCACTTATTTATTATTTTACTAAAATATACTAAAAAAAGAGAGACTACATAACTAAATTTAAATCCTGTATTATATATGTTATATGGATTTACAAGTAAACTTATACAAAGTATTATTAAAAGTATTTTAAACGTACTAAGTCGCAAATTTAAAAATTTATTTAAAGTAATTAATATAAAAAGATATGTAGCTCTTATTACTGATGGAGTAAAATTAGTAAGAAACATATAAAATATTAAAAAAATACTTACAAATATATAGTTTATATTAATCTTTTTTATTTTGTTTAATATTAATAATATTATAGTTGATAATAATGTTATA
Source organism: uncultured Bacilli bacterium (assembly GCA_947632395.1). Lineage (GTDB taxonomy): Bacteria > Bacillota_I > Bacilli_A > RF39 > UBA660 > UMGS1613. The sequence goes on from CANRPA010000004.1 coordinate 12,269, forward strand.
TGCATACCTGATACAGAAAATAAATGACTTATTCCATTAGTTCTATAAGATTCTAAAACATCACTATTTATATCCGAAGAATTACCTAATATAAATGTTTTTAAATATTCGGATTTTTTTAAATTACTTATTCTTTCAATTAAGTAATTTTTTATATTATAAAATATATTTTTATTTTTTCTTATTATCTTTATATCATCCGTTTTGATACTATAATAAGTATTTTTACTTAACATATATTTTCTATAATTAAAAAGATTAAAAATGTTATTATCACTTAAATAATTTAGTTTACCATTTACTTTTATTTTATCTCCTAATTTAATATCAATATTATTTGTATAAACAATTATATTCTCTTTTGCTTTTATATTTAAAGTTAATTTACTGTCACTTATTTTAATATTAGTTACTGTTCCAACAATATTTGTATCTGTTTCTTTATACTTACTTTCTACATTATTTATTTTATATATTATATTTACTATACTTATTAATATTAAAATTACTATAAATATATTAGAGTTTAATATATTCTTTAATCTTTGAATAAGTACTTTCTCCTATACCTTTAATATTTTTTAGTTCTTCAATACTTTTAAATCCACCATTTATTTCTCTATATTCTATTATAAGTTTTGCTTTAGATTCTCCTATTCCTTTTAAAGTCATTAATTCAGAAATTGTTCCTGTATTTAGTGATATTACATTTTCAGTTTTAGATGAACTATTAGTTTCAGTTGAATCACTACTACTAATATTATTTACAATATTATCTTTATCAATATTAGCACTATTTTCTAATTTTGAATTTTCTTCATCAAGTTGATTTATCTCATCATTAGAATATATAATTATAACCATCTCATCAGTTAATTTTCTGCTTAAATTTAAATATTCAGTATTGGCATTTTCAAGTAATCCTCCAGCTGCATTTATTACATCAAGCACTCTACTTTCACTACTTAATTCATATACTCCAGGATTTTTTATAAATCCTTTTATATCTACTTTTACTTTTTTTTCTTCTTCATTGTTACTTTCCAATTTTTTCTCTATATCTATTATATTTTCATATTCAGTATATTCTATTTCATCTTTAGTTTTACTAAAAAAACTTACAATTAATCCTATTAAAATAAATAATATTATTAAAACTATTATTATAATTTTTTTATATTTTTCTAATATATACTTTATATTTTCCATATCATCCTTTCTAGTGATCTTCCTATATATATTATACCTCGTGAGTATATGTTTTCCTTTTTGAACACAAAAAAAATGATATTTCTATCAATTTTTAATTTTTTCAAGTAATTGTTTTAAAAAGGTTTTGCTTTTTAAATAAAGTCCTGTATATCTATCATAATAATCATCTATAAAATTATTTACTTCAATTACTATTTTTTTATCTATATCTAACTTTGATATTTTATTTATATCTACATAATAATACATTCTAATTAATCTAATAGTCATTTCATTTACTATTGGTTCTATAGTTCTACACTTTTTACACAAGTAACCTCCTTTGTCACTTGAAAGTGTTATAACATTTTTCGAACCACATATAATACATCCTTCAATACTTGGCATAACTCCTAAATAATCTAAATATTTAAGTTCTATTATATTAGTTATTATAAGTGGATTAAAATTATCATTTATCTTTATTAAAGCACTTATAAGTAAATTATATAAATCATTTTTTTCACATTGTTTATATACTTGATGTGTTAAATCTAAAAGAAAAGATGCATAACTAATTTTTTCTATATCTTTTTTTATATTAGAAAAATTATTTATTATAGTTGCTTCAGTTAAAATAGATAATTTATCTTTTTTATAATATATTGTAAATGTAGCATAAGTTAATTTATCTGTGACACTTCTAAGATTGCTTTTTAAAGATTTACAACCTTTTGCTAGCACACCAATAATTCCTCTATCTATAGTTAATATATCAAGTATTAAACTTGTATCACTATAACTTTTTGTATTTAATACTATTCCTTCTACATCAATTATCATATTCTTCAAACCTATATTTTTGTTTTACATCAGGATACTTAATATTATCTACTAGTGAATTAAACATATCTATCGGTCTAGCCCATACCTCACCTGTATCTAGGTGTTTATATATAACTAATAAATCTAGAGTTTCTGAATGTTTAGCAATTGTTATAACTTCTACTATATTTCCTTTAAAATGTTTATATTTCTTACCTATTTTAATTTCTCTTTCCATCTTTTTTTACTTCCTCTTTATACTTAATATAATACTCTATCTTACCTGTATTTTTAAATAAATCCCACAATAAATCTTTCATAATATCACCATTTCATAATGTATTATATTCTTATTATTTATTCATTATTCCTTAAAATCATTAAATCCAAATTCTGACAAATATTTTTCTTTTTCTCTCCATTTTTTTACTGTTTTAACAAATAATTCTAAATAGACTTTCTTGTTTAACAAATTTTCTAAATCAATACGAGAAGATACACCTATTTTTTTTATCATTTCTCCCTGTTTACCAATTATTATCTTTTTTAGTGAATCTCTATCTACTATTATTGAAACTCTAATAGTATAACTTGTTTTTCCTACTTCTACACTATCCGTTACACACGTAATTGAATGAGGTACCTCCTCTTCTGTAAAGTTAAAAATTTTTTCCCTTACTATTTCTGCCATTAAAAAATCCATTGATTTATTAGTAATATTTTCATCACTATAATATTTTATATTGTCTGGCAAATATTTCTTTAATGTTTCTATTAAATCTTTTATATTATTTTTAGTAAGTGCGGAAAGTGGTATTATTTCATCAAAATCATATAAATCTTTATAGTCATTTATCCTATTCAATATTTCTTCATGTGTTATTTTATCTATTTTATTTATGACAAGGATTACTGGTTTATCTATTTGCTTTAATCTATCCAATATATAAATATCACCTTTACCAATTCCTTCATATGCATCTACAACAAATAATATTATATCTGTATCATCTATACTATAATAAGCTTCTTTGTTTAATGTCTTACCTAATTTGTTTACTGGTTTATGAATACCTGGAGTATCTACAAATACTATTTGAACCTTATCTTCATTATATATTCCTTGTATTATATTACGTGTTGTTTGAGGCTTATTTGAAGTAATTGCAACTTTTTTACCTATTATATTATTTATTAATGTGCTTTTACCTACATTTGGCCTTCCTATCATTCCAACAAAACCACTTTTCATCTTATCACCTACTTTTTTAAAACAATGCTACAACTTTAGGATAAAATATTATTATATTTAAAATTACGGCTACTATAAATATTGCAAATGTTGCCGCACACGCACAATCCTTTGCTTTTTTTACATATATATTGTAATCCTTAGTTATTAAATCACAAACACTTTCTATTGCTGTATTTATAAGTTCTATTGATAATATAAATGCTAGTATACATAATATAAGTATCCACTCTTTACCATCTATGTTATATACAAAACCCAATATTACTTCTATAAGAAAACATGCAACATATATTATTATACTTTTACCATCTTTAGCATAAAATCTCAATCCACTTAAAGCATTTTTTATTATTTGAAATATTGAGTTTGGACTTATATTAATTTTTTTTAAATCCTTATTTATTTTCTCTTTTGATACCATACTCATCTAAAATCCTTTCTTGAAGTTCAAACATTACTTTTTCATCTTCTTCTTTCATATGATCATACCCAAGTAAATGTAAAAGTCCATGAATGGTTAAAAATGAAAGTTCCCTTAAAAGACTATGACCATATTCATTAGCTTGATCTTTAGCTCTTTTTAAACATATATATATATCTCCTAGCACTCTAAAATCAGTTTTTATAAATGTATCATCATCTTCTAAAGCAAAACTAATTACATCAGTAACACTATCTTTATTTCTATAGTTCTTATTGAGTTCTCTTATCTTTTTTTCATCAACTATTATTATATTAAAAACAGAACATGTAATATTTTGATATTTTAAAGCAAATTCAACTACTTTTTTTATCTCATCTAATTCTTTTATTTCATCATGTGTTTCATTAAATATTTCAAAATTATTCATGTAATTCACCATAATAATTATATTATAAATATACATTTTTTTCAATTAAAATAATTAAATTCAGTAATTTTTTAATACAAAATAAAATTGCAAAAATTATTGTTTTGCAATTAATTAACATTTTTATCTAATATTTCTTCTGTATACTTTTCAATTGTTTGATATTCTGTTATATTTTCAATAACTGTAAAGAAAATATTGAGTGTTAAAGTATCAGTATTTTTTGTTTTATTCAATATTTTATAATCTTTTACATATTCATCACTATCTAAAGTATTTTGTAATTTATCTTTAGAATAATCAATCATAACATCTATTAACTCTTCTTCAGTATAATTTTTATCTATTACTACACTTTCTCTTTGAAATTCATTTATAAGTTTTATTGGAAGAATATTATTTTTTACTATTACTTTATCATCTATCTTTTTATTTTTAAATTTATTAAAATTAAAAAGTTCTATCCTTTTATTTAAAAACTCTATTACTAATAATCTTTTAGTTTTCGATGTGGTATATTCTTCATGATAGTTATATGGATATGTTATTTCAACATTATACCAAGTTTCCCCATAAACCTTACCTGTACTTGAAACAGTATCTTTAATACTTTCATTTAAATATATATATCCACTTACAATTATATCTCCTTTTTTTACATATGAATTTATATTTTTTACAATTTGTCCTTTTGAAATATCAAAATTTCTTATAACCGCATCTTTACTAGCAATTATATGTCTAAATTCTTGACTTTTAGTTTCCTCATCAATTATTCTAGGTTCATATCTTACTATGTATTTTGTCCCACTACTTTCTATTTCTATCCATTCTAATGAATCTTTATGTCTATTTAAAATTTGTTTTTTTATTTCTTCTATTTTTTCATAACTTTTTTTAAATTTATATTTATCTATCCCAAATTCTTTTAAATCATTTAATAAAGTTTGAGACATTTTCGAATCGTTTGTCATTATAGTTATGTTAAAAATCATATTAGTTAATACATATAAAACTATTAATGATAAAAATATTAAGGTTATAATATATTTATTATCTAATATATTGTTTTTTACTTTAACTATGCCATAATAATTTAATATATTTATCTCATATATTGTATTTAAAGATATTACCTTATCATAATCTTTTTTATAAATTTTTATATTTATTTCATCATTACTTATATTATAAATATTTAATATTTCAATATTATTATTTTTAAGTCTTTTTATAAATCTTTCTATTACTTTACCTTTTACATTTAAATTCAATTTACTTCTAAAAAAATATATTATACTATTTTTCATATATCACCTAAATTCTAGTGTTTTAAATTTACCTGTTATTAGTATTTCATCTTTTAAAAGTTTTGATATAGCAAGTTCACTTCCTTTTATTATTACCTCACTATTTGTTAATTTTACAATTATTTTTTCACTATCAAAATGACCTATATCATTATAATTAACGATATCAATCTTGTTTTTTACTATTGTTAATTTAGTATCATCTTCATTTATATATGATTTAATACCGCTAATTATACTCATCAAATCACCTATATAATTTTATTACATAAAAAAAATAATAATACCATGTTTATTATTTTTTTAATTTTTTCAATTTCAATACTTTTTTTATATAACATTCACCACAAAGTGGTTCATATATTGCATCTATTCCATCGATTGCTACCTCATCGCCTTCATATACATATTCTCCATTTACAATTCTAGCATTAAATTTAGCTTTTTTACCACATGAACAAATCGTTGTTAGTTCTTCTATCTCATCTGCAAGTTCAATTACAGGTTTTGAACCTGTAAATAATTCACCTTTAAATGTAGTTTTAAGACCATAGCATATTACTGGAATATCATACAATTTAGATATTATCCAAAGTTCTTTTACTTGTGGTGGAGTCATAAATTGTACCTCATCTACAAGTATACATTTCAAATTTTTAAAATTTATTTTATTTATTACTTTTTCACCCGGTTTTAAAAGTATATCTACTTTTCTTTGTATACCAAGTCTAGATACTACTTTGTCATCTCCTTTTAAATCTAATTTAGATTTTATTATTATTACATTTAATCCTTTTTCTTCATAATTATGAGCAACCTGTAAAAGAGAAGTCGTTTTACCACAATTCATTGCTCCATATCTAAAATACATCTTTGCCATATTTTACCTCCTCTTAGCTCTTGGATGAGTATTTAAATATACATTTCTAATTTTTTCATTTGTTAAATGAGTATAAATTTGTGTTGTTGAAAGATTAGAATGTCCTAGTAATTCCTGAACACTTCTAAGATCTGCACCACCATCTAACATATGTGTTGCATATGTATGTCTAAGTACATGGGGTGATATTTTCATATTTATACCAGCAATACTGGCTGCCAAATCTATAATTTTTCTAATTTCTCTATCGTTTATTTTTTTCCCTGTTTTACTTAATAATAAATAATCTATATTATCTTTATTTAAAACAGGATAACTCTTTTTTAAATACAAATTTATAAGTTCAAAACATTTGCTTCCAAAATATACTATTCTTTGTTTATTACCTTTTCCTGTTATCTTAATACTTTTTGTATCTATTGATATATCATTAATCTTCACATTAGTAAGTTCACTTACTCTAATACCTGTTGAATAAAGCATTTCAAGTATTAATGAATTCCTAAGTCCAATTATGTTATTATTATCAAATGAATTAAGTAATTTTTCTGTATCTTCGTAATTTAGATATTTTGGTAATTTTTTATCTAATTTAGGATTGGATATTAAAATAGTAGGATTTTCATTTATTATATTTTTTACTTTTAAATATTTAAAAAAACTACGAAGTGTACTAATATGTCTAGATATTGTTTTATTATTATATTTTAAATCATATAAATAATTTATATAAAGTCTTATATCTTGGTATTCAACATCATTATACTTTTTTATATTATTTTCATTTAAATATTCCAAAAATAAATATAAATCCTTTTGATAATTTTTGATTGTATATTTTGAATAATTCTTTTCAACTTTTAATTCTTCTATAAATTTAATTATCTCTTCACTCATATTAACTACCCTACTAATTATAGCACAAAAAAAGAATAGTTGTCTATTCTCTTACGCCATTTACACTTTGATTGAATGAATCTACTAATTCATTAAATTTAAGTATATTATTAGCTAAATCATTTTTATCTGCCTCATATTGAATTCTATCAAGACTAAGTTGATTCTTTTCTTCATCAAGTAAATCTTTTTGTCTTCTCAATTCTTCTTCTATTTTATTTAATTCTTCTCTTCTATCATCATATGCTTTTTGAACATCTTTTTGAACAGAAACAATTTTATCTTGTTCAGTCTTTTTATATTGTTCAAAATTATCTTTATCTCTTTCTAAAGTTGCTTGCAAATCCTTAAGTGTATTAAGTCTTTTTTCAATCTCAATTTTTTTTGCATTTAACTTATTAAATACTTCTTTTTTATATTTATTTATTTCTTCAATTTGTGATTGTTTACTAGAATCAAGTTCAGATTGTAATTTTCTTAATTCTTCAAATCTAGTATCAATTTTTTGTTTCATCTCAGAATTTCTTTTAAATATATCTGAAGCATCTTTTACATTAACACTAACCTTATCAAATAATTCAGTTATATTGGTAATTTCTAGTTTTTCTGGTTTATTTATTGTCAAATCATTAAGTTCATCAATTGGAGTTTCTGATATTTTTATATTAGAATCTTCTCCATCGTTATCTTGAGATTCATCTTCATTTGACCCATCTAACTTCTCATCATTTAATTCTTGAATAGTTGATTGATTATCAGTTGTTTCAAAGGCTAAGTTATCATTGTTTGATTCTTCAATAATTGGTTGATTCTCAGTTGTTTCAAAGGCTAAATTATCATTATTTGATTCTTCAACAATTGGTTGATTATTGATTGTTTCATAATCTAATCCATAATTGTTTGATTCTTCAATAGTTGGTTGTTCCTCATCATCCAATGTAACACTTGAAAAGTCATCAAACACACGACCACCATCATCATCATTATCATCATCAGTATCATCAAAAGCAATAGTTCCATCATATGAAACATTATTATTTTGAACATTTTTTACACTATTTTCAAAAATATCTTCATTATCATAATCACTTTGGCCTAGCCCACTTATAGTGTTATAATCAAAATTCTTTGAATCATTTTGTAGTTCATTACTTTCAGATTCAAAATTAAATATATCATTATTATAATTTTCCATTATTCCACCTCTTTATTCTCCATTATCCTCAATTATTGGTCTAAAATTAGAATTAAATTGACTAATCATATTTCTAAATTTAGCACATTTCTGTTCAAGATTTGCATTTTCTAATTCTAATTTCTTAGTTGTTATTTCTTTATATTGTTCAAATTCCTTTTTGTCTGATTCAAAAATTTCCTCTAAATGATGAATGCGTTCAATTTCAATATTCTTATATTGCTCAAATTGTTTTTTATCTTCTTCAAATTTATTCTTTTGCATTTCAAATTCTTTTTTATTTAATTCAAATTCAGCTAGAGTATTATTCATATTTGTTTTAAATTCTTCCTCTGCTTTCATTAAATTATCTTTTTGTTTATTTACGAATATATCAAATTTATTTTGTTTTTGTTTAAATTCTTCTTGTTGAATTTTAATATAATTATCAAACTCAGTTTTAGCTCTTGAAAGTTTTAGCTTTTCTTCAGTTAATTCAAGTTCTGATTTATTATTTTCTTGTTTTTGATTTTGGACATTATTTATATAACTATTAAAGTTTGCAATATCGTTTGTTAAGTTTTGGAACATATCATCTAAGTCAACATTATTATTTTTGAAATTGAAGTCATTCCCTAAAATAACATCATTATTCATACTATTCACCCTTTTATTCTTCCTCGTTCTTTTATACGTTGATAGCTTACTATCGTTAACATATAAATTGTATCATTTTTTAACAAAAAAAACAATACTTACAAGTAATGTTTTTTTTGTTTATTAATTTTTATCCTAAATCTATATTAAAAATATTCACATTTTCATATTTATTTTCAATCTATTTTTAGTATTTTTAATAATTTTATTTTATTTAAAATAATTATAATATTAAAATTCACATTTCATTATTTTTGTATTTTTTTAATATTTATTATAAGTTATATATTATATTTTTCTAGGATTAAAGTCTATATCTACAATAACCTTATTATTTTGTTTAGATTTATCTACTATAAATTTTAAATGTTCATAAACATCTTTAATATTTTTATATTTCAATATTATTTGCATATAATATTTATTATTTATTTTAGGAATGTTACACATACTTGGACCTAGTACTATTACATTATTTATATTTTTATTTAAATAATCTTTTATTTTATTTGATTCACTATTTAATAAATTTAAATCAGTACTTGTTAATTTTATTAAAGTTAAAAGACAATATGGAGGATATTTTAACTTTTTTCTTATGCTCATCTCTTCATTATAAAAACTTATATAGTCATTTAAACTTGCATATCTTATGCTATAATGATCTTTATTAAAACATTGTATTATAACTTTTCCATTTGTCTTAGATCTACCACTTCTACCCGATACTTGACTTAAAAGAGAATATGTTCTTTCTCCACTCCTAAAATCTGGTATATTTAAAGTAGCATCCCCATTTATAATTCCTACAAGTGTTACATCATCAAAATCAAGTCCTTTAGATACCATTTGTGTACCTATCAAAATATTATATTTTTTGTTTTTAAAATCATTTATAATTTTTTCATGACTACCTTTTTTTCTAGTGGTATCTATATCCATTCTAATTGTTTTAGCACCTTTAATTAATTTATTAATTTCTTCTTCTAATTTTTCTGTACCAAGACCAAGATTTGATAATGATTCACTACAACATTTAGGACATTTTAATGGTTTAAACGTTGTATATCCACAATAATGACAATTTAATTTATTACCATTTTTATGATATGTAAGTGGTATATCACAGTTTGGACACTTTATTGTCTCACCACATTGCATACATGATATAACAGTTGAATATCCCCTTCTATTTAAAAACAATATTACTTGTTCATCATTTTTTAATCTTGTATTTATATCATCTATTAATTCACCCGATAATATTTTATTTCCTTTTTTTATTTCTTCTTTTGTATCTATTAATTTCACTTTTGGCATACTTTTATTTATTCTAGTTTTTAGTTCAAGTAATTTATATATACCCATTTTGGCTTTTGTATAACTTTCTATAAGTGGTGTTGCACTACCAAAAATTATTGGACAATTATGAGTTCTAGCCCTTTTTATTGCAATATCTGCTGTATCATATTTTGGGTTATTTTCTTGCTTATACGTATCTGAATGTTCTTCATCCATAACTATAAGTCCAATATTAGTAAATGGCGCAAATATAGCACTTCTAGCACCTATTACTATAGATACTTCTCCTCTTTCAATTTTTCTCCATTCATCATATTTTTCTCCATCAGAAAGAGCGCTGTGCAGAATAGCAATAGAATTTTTAAATCTACCTCTAAATATATTTACAACTTGTGGAGTTAGACTTATTTCAGGAACAAGTACTATTACTTGTTTCTTATTTTTTAATACCTCTTCTATTATGTGCATATATACTTCTGTTTTTCCACTACCAGTTACTCCATGAAGCAAGTAAGGTATAAAGGAATTTAAATTTTTAACTACCTCTTTAACTACTTTAGTCTGATCCTCATTTAATATTACTTTTTTATCTTCTTTAATATTTACATTATTTAATCTATACGTTTCTTCCTTTTTCTCTTCTATTACATTTAATCTTTTTAAAGTATTTATACTAGATAATGATATTTTAGTTAATTCTTCTTTTAATACATCTTTTTCTTTTAACTTTTCTATTATTTCTTTTTGATTATCATTTTTTGGTATATAATTTTTATCTATTAATTTTATATATGTTATATATTTTTTATTTATTTCAAAGTTTTTATGAGCTTTAAGTGCAGTAGGTAACATTGTTTGATAAGCACTTATTAAATTACAAAGTGTTTTTTTACTAATATAAACACCTAAATCTAATAACTCTTTATTAAGTACTGGTTCCTCATCAGTTACTTTAATTATTTCTTTAAGTTCGTAATCTATATTCTTATTATCATCTATTTTTAATACAAAACCCTCTAATTGCTGCTTACCAAATGGAACTAATACTCTTTCTCCTACCTTAATTTTTTCTCTTAAATTAGTAGGAATTAAATAAGTAAATGTTTTATCTACCCCTCTAGCTTTAAGTTCTACAAGCACATCTGCATACATATAACCACCATATTAATTATATCAAAATTAAATAAAAAAAAGTAGGATTACTTGTAATATATCCAACTTTTGTAATTCTTACAACATATATTTATAATATTTAATATAATCTACTATATGTTTTTAAGTAAATCTAAAGTCTCGTTAAAAGTAGATACACCTATTATTTTTATTTTATAATTATTTTCGTTCTTTAATTTAATGGCCTCATCATAATTTTCGCCATTTGGAACTATAAAAATTGGTGCCTTACTATTTTCAGCAGACATTAATTTATATTTAATACCACCTATACTACCAACATTACCATCTTCATCTATTGTACCCGTTACAATTATTTTTTTACCCTTAGTTATATCTTCTTTAACAAGTGAATTATAAATAGAAAGTGATAAAGCAAGTCCTCCACTTGATCCTGATTCGTTTTTATCTACTTTAATTTTTATTTCAGGATTAGTTTCATATTCTTTCATGTCTACAATAACAATGCCTATTTTTTTCTCGTTATCTTCTAATTTTACATAAGCATATCTATCATATTCTTTATTATTGTTTTTTACTTTTATATTTATTTTATCGTTTTCAGATTTATATTTTATAATATCTAAAAGATCATCTCTTTTTTGTATAGTTTTACCATCTATGCTTATTATCTCATCACCTACTTTTAATGATGTATCAGCAAGTTTATCTATATATAATACTGTAGCTTTATTATTCTTTAATTTAATTTCTTTATCTGCACTAGTATAAGCCACATATATAGCATTACTAATTGATTCATTCATTAATATTTTATCTCTTATTAAATAGGAATCATCATCTTCTGTATCTAACATTACATCATCTACTTTGTATATATTCCAGTTTTTATTTATAAGTGAATATAGTAAAGTTGGAATAGTTGCTTTATACTCTTTTACATATACTAAATTAAAACTTCCTTCACTTTCATATCCATCAAGTTCTATCTTATCTCCTATGTTGCTTATACCACCAGGAGCATCAATATAATAAGGTAAGTGAATAGTTAAACAAATAAATAGTATTATGAAAAATATTATTTTTTTATAATTTTCCTTAATTATCTTTTTCATTTACTCACCTACTATAATTTATGATAACATTTATAAATTTATTTGTAAAGCAAAAAACTATTAACAAAATTACTTTGTCAATAGTCTTAAATATATCAACATTTTTATTTTATCAAATTTTTCTTGCCAGAAGTAAGCACACCTTTAATTAAATCATACTGTCTTCCATAATTTACACCCAATTCTTCCAAAGTATTATCTAACATTCTAGTTGCTTCTTCTCTCGTATAATTTTTATTATTCTTCCTTGAAAAACATTTTGAAGGATTCATATACAAAATTCTTACCATATCCATAACTCTTTTTCAAGTGCAGTAAGTGTTGCTCTAGACATAATTATAAGCCATCTACGAGTTACAAAATCCTCATACTCTTTTGAAGTTATATTATTTGCCATATTTATTAAATCTGATTAAAGTTGTTGGTATATTCTATCCCTTTAGCAGATAATTTAGAGGCTAAATTCATTATATCTTTTTGAATTTTGGTATACTTATATATTCACCTAATTATTACTATTATTTTCAAAAACATTCGAGTTGTACTCACTTTCGTTCGTAGCAACTTATCCGAATGTTTTTGATTCGATTATCCTATTCGGAAAGCTGGCGCAACCCCACAAGTATTATAAGCACAGCTGAAATGCCAACTACCGTTACCATTAACAAGGTAGAAAGTGTCAGCGTCATAAGAATAAGCCGAGCGGAGCCATACAACAACTGGGGTGCCTTTATATTCCTTAATAGCTGTAGAATAATTATTGGTTGTTACACCTTTTTGTGCGTAATAATCTAACTGTCGTGTATCATCCCATGCTGTATCGTAGTTAACGTTTATTGCTCCTCCACCTTCTACATTTTCCCATACTTCATGTGGTGACAATAAATATAGTTTTTCTTTTTCTAATACATAATTTTGATTATCATTATCATCTTTACCATGACCTGATACTACATATGTATCTATTATTACATCCTTTAGTTCTTGTGGTAAAGCATCATATATTGTACTAGTTAAATATGTTCTTAATTCACTACCATTCCATCCACCTACATTTGTTGTATATGGATACATTTCATGTTCCGTGATAATATCTGCAAATTCTATTACAAATCCACATGCAGTTAGTGAGAAACCAGGATTATTACAAACACTTGGTGTAGTTGTGTTTGCTATACGAAGTGTAAATGTTCCAAAATCAGATAAAGTTACAGTCTTAGTATCACCTACTTGATATGGATAAGTTCCTGATTGTACAGCTTTTTGTATTGTAGCCCAATCATCAGTTTCAAATGATACCGGATTAACATCTGCAGCTTCTGAATCAGTTTGTACATATTTTGTAAAATAATGTTTCGCATTTTCTTTTTCTGTACTAGAATAACATGCAACTTGTAATCCATTGTTTATAGTTACTTCACAGTATGCTCCATCATTTGTTTCTATTTTAAGCATTTCTGGTGCATCATCGTTATCAAATGTAACTTTATTTTCTTTATCTACATTATCTACATTTAAGTATTGTTTTATGTCTTTCAAACTTGGATTAGGTACATAAGTTCCTTCAATTCCACCATACATAGCAGATACATATGCATATTGAACTCCTGTATATACTAATTCAGCAGATCTTTGTTTAGCATTTGCTCTAGCACTATTAATAATATTTAAAATAACTGGGGTTGCTATTAGAGCAATGATTGCTAAAATTACAATAACTGCTAATAATTCTATTAATGTAAAACCTTTTCTATTCATTATATTCCTCCTATACTTATCGTCTACAATATTAATTTATCAAAAAAATAAATCTTTGTCAATATTATTAATTGATATTTTATTTTATATACATTATATTTGTAAAATATACTTAATCAATCATACTAGATATATTATTGTTATAAAAAAAACAAATAAGTAAAATATTTACCTATTTGTCGATAGTCTGAATCAAGATAAATTATCTTGATTTAACATATTCTTTCAAAGCCTCATCCATTTCTTTTGTCTGAGCTCTCATTACTCCATTAACTAAATTATAACCTTCGTAATCTTGTAGTACCCATTGTTCATAATCTGCTTTACTTTCAAAGTATAATCCTGAAACTTGATCTAAATATAAACCATCTGTACTTTCTGGTTGAATAATTAAATCTGATGAATCTTCAAAAACATCTGATGAAGTTGAATTATCACTACTAGCACTATTACTATCAGTATAAACAGTTTCACCTTCTTCAACTACTACTGGATCACTTGGTACTACTTCGGTTTCTTCTTTAACAATTGCGCCAGATTCATTTGCTTTTTTTAAAGCTTCCAAATATGCTTCCCAATCTTCTTTTAACCAAAGATTTCCTTCATCATCAGTTACATATTTACCTACATCTTCTGTATGAAGATTTTTTCCAGTTGTTTCATCATATGACCATCCACCTGGAAGATCACTAGAACTATCTAAAGTTCCTGTTTCTTTAACATTATCATTTTCATCTTTTATCTCATAAGATGGTTGTTTTTCAACAACTTTTCCATCTTTTTCTTCAAGTGTATCATTTTTTGTATCTGTAACAGTTGTACCTATTTCATCTTTTTTCTCTTCATCTTCTTTCGTTGCCCATAAAGTACCGTTTTCATCTTCTACTACTTTTTCAGATTGTACATTACCAGTTACTTCTCCAATTTCAATTTTTCCTGAATTTGTTTCTTTTTCTGGTAATTCTAATTCTTTTCCTAAATTACCTAAAAAATCTGTCTTAAGACTATCACTTTTTTCATTTTCAAATGTAGGTGTTTCTTCTGGTGTAGTAGTACTTGAACTTGAAGCTCCTATACTTGACATTTCTGGTTCTGATTTACTAGTTTTAGTGTTTCCACATCCTACGAGTGTTAAAATAATTGCAGACAATCCAGAAGCAACTATTACCTTTAATTTTTTACTGAAATTAAACTTTTTGTTTGTTTTTATTAAACCAAACTTTCCATATCTTTTTATTTTTTCTTCTACTTTCTTATCTAATTCAGTTTTTTTATAAGTATTCATACCATAACCCTCTTTCTTCTAAAAAGCGTATATAATTCGCGCTTTTTCAAATTTATTGATGTATATAATAGCACTTTATTAACCTTTTGTCAAATTAAAAAAAAATAATAAATAATAAAAGTTTTAATATTATTTATTACATATATTTATTCATTGATTTCATCATTTGATTTACTTGTTTTTGGCTTGGTGTTCTACCCATTTGCATCATCATTGCTTTAATCATTTGTTCATTAATTGGTGGATTTTTCTTTAAATACTTTTTCATATACTTTCTTGCTAAAAAAAATCCTAATACTGCTCCTACCACTAAACCAATTAACATCCATAATATATCCATGTTTTTCCTCCTTTTATTTATTATAAAACCCTTATTAATAAGGGCTTAAATACAAAAATGGTCGGGAAAACAGGATTTGAACCTGCAACCCCTTGGTCCCAAACCAAGTGCTCTACCAAGTTGAGCCATTTCCCGAAACATATGGTGCGCTCGAAGGGATTCGAACCCCTGACCTTTTGGTTCGTAGCCAAACACTCTATCCAGCTGAGCTACGAGCGCATATCAACTAGTATTTTTGGTCATCTCATCCCAACACAACTAATCTTACCACATATTTTTATTTAAGTCAATCATTTTCTCAAATTTTTACTTACCATTTCTACATCTTTAGTTAATTGTTCTATTCTGGATATTATTCTTTTAGCTTTTACTTCATCTACTCCATCTTTTGAAGAAGAAAGATGTATTTCTAATTCTTTTAAATTTAAATTTGATGTAAAAAAAGTAGTTAAATTATTATCCATTCTATATTGAAGTAATGGACATAGTATTTCATCTCTGTTCCAAGCAGTTAACCCTTCTGCACCTATATCATCTATTAAAAGGAGTGGTACCTTTTTTACATATTCATACTTACTATTAAAATCATCATAAAATGCCTGTCTTAAAAATTCTGGCCAAAAAATTATACAACTTTTATAATTATTTTTTGCAAGTTCATTAAATATAGCTGATATTAAATATGTTTTTCCACATCCAAAATTTCCATGCAAATATAGACCCTTACAATCCTTATGTGCCTCATAATCATCTAGAAAGTCCATTAAATAGTTAATTACTTTAAATCTATTTTTATCTGTTTTATATATTTTATCTAACGATGCTTCTTTTACATAATTAGGTATATTAAAATACTTGACATTATCTAAATATTTATTTTTATATATCATATGTTCTTTATATTTACAAGGCTTATAAGTAAATGTTAAACTACCTTCAAAATTAACTGGTATATAACAATATCCCTCTACTTTATTTTTACAATCAAGTAAGCACTTACAATTCTTACAGTTTTCATATTCGTTCGCACATTCTAAAATTATACTAGTATTTTGTTTTAATATATCTTCATCCATTTTAAGTTTACTAGTCATTAACTTAAAATTAGGATTAGATAGTGCTTTTTCATATTCCTTATCTAAATCTACTTTTTTAAAGTCTCCATTAATTTTATCAAGTATATTTTGCATAACTAACTCCTTTTCATACGACTTTCTAGTTTTTTAATTTCTTCATCACTAGCTATTTCTTCATCTATTTCCTTATTAATCCATTCTGGATTTATTTTTGTTTTCTTACTTTGTTTCTCAGTAATAGTTTTATTTTTCTTTTTATATTCTTCTTCTGCTATGTTCATAGCATCCTCTACAGTTTTAATACCACTTTTACTCCACTGAGCAGCAATTGATTCTACGAAAGGTTTAATTAATTTGTTATTATTTATTTTAAGTACATAATCTACAAGAACATTAACTACACCAGGTTCTAATTTAAGATCAGTAAGTAAATACGCTATTATATTAAGATCACTACTAGTTGGATTACCTGTTTTATATTTGCTACAAATAAAATCATGTGGACTTGTTGTTTCAAACATATGAATAATACGTGATCTATTTGATGTATCTAAAGTTTCTTTTCTTAGATATTCTGGTTGATTTTTATATATTATACTAGGTAACTTACCCATATTATCATAACTATAATATTTACTAGCATTCTCTTGAAATAATTTTTTATCTATTGTATGTTTTTCACTTATTGAATTTCTTATAAGTTCTACCATATCATCATTATCATAATTATAAACATAAGCAATTTTATACAAAAAATCTTTTGTGTCTTTAGTAAGTGATTTTTTATTTAGAATATCATCACTTACTAAACTAAGTATTGTATCTATATCTATTTTAGATAATATTTCCAATTTTCTATAATTAGATTTTTTTATATCATAAATTAAATTATCTGTAAGAGGTATATTTGAAAATGCAAATACATCACTAAATTTACTAGTTATATCCTCATATTCTTTTAAATTTATTTTTGGAATTTTAAAAAAGTTTATTATTCTTTCATATTCTAATTTACCTACTGAATTTAAGAGTGCAATATTAAGTAATGGATTATTGATAAATTCAGATGCACATATAGGTGAATAAAGTTCATATACATAATTGTTTATATTTCCCTTTTTTACATAAGTTTTTAAAAGTCCAATTGCTTCTAATTTTACTTTAGCATCAATAAATTCACGATTACTTATCATCATATCCCTTAGTATGTGATGATGTGTCCATTCACTTGAAAGAAGTTCAAATTTATCTAAATATGACAATAACGTGTAGTAAAGACTTATAGCTTGGTAACCAATTATTGGCTGATATAATAATATGAGTAAATTTCTATCTTTATCACTATAAATTGTTTTATTTGTAACTATAAAAGTATCTGCTGGAAGTACACTCATAATAAACTCCTTTCAATTTAAATCTATATATATTTTAGCATATTTAATTTTAAATTAAAAGATAACTTTATATTTATAAAACTTAAAAATTACTTTAAAACAAAAAAGAGTCAAGTTTTAAACTTAATTCTTTTTATAATTTTCAACATTATTATAGTATTGTTTTCCAAGTTCTACTAATTTTTTAGTCATATAACCACCAACAGTACCATTTAATCTACTTGATGTATCTGCACCTAAGTTAATACCAAGTTCATTTGCTATTTCATATTTTAAATTATTTATAGCATCTTTAGATCCTTTTACAACTAACTTATTCAAAACTATCACCTCATTATTATTGTTTCCTAATGTTAAAAAATAATAATGGTACTTTTTTACTTTTATTTAATTGTTTAATTAGAAATTTCTGTTATATATAAATTTATATTTAAAGTTAAAAATAATAAAGGGAAATATATTTTCTCTAAATACGCTATCAAATTTCTTTTTTAAACAAAAAGATAGCATAAAAGTTTGCTATCAATTTCTTATTTAGAATAAGTGTTTCCACCTAAATGTTGTTCACCCATTTGAACTAATCTTTTAGTGATTTCTCCACCTACTGAACCATTAGCTCTTGAAGTAGCATCTGGACCCATAGTAACACCAAGTTCGCTAGCTATTTCATATTTCATTTTATCGATTGCTTGTTTAGCTCCTGGTACAACGAATTTACTAGTTGAATTATTCATAATTTCACCTCCTGTACATTCTTAATTTGTGTACAAAGTGAAATTTTATACAATTTTTATTTAGTAATTTTTACCATTAAAGTAAATCAGTATATTCTTCATTTTTTAGATTTGTTATAGTTTCTATATTATTTACACATTCTTCTATTAATTGTTCATAATTGAAACTCATTTCATACAATAAACATTTATTTATATCTGGATTTATTACTGGATGAGTTGGAAGAAAAATAGTACAACAATCTTCATAAGGCAAAATACTTGTTTCATATGTATTAATTTTTTTTGCTATGTCAATTATTTCCAATTTATCCATACATGCTACAGGTCTAATTACTGGAAAATTGGTTACACTATTAATAACACTCATACTTGTTAAAGTTTGACTTGCTACTTGACCAATTGATTCTCCATTAATTATAACTTTGCATTTATGAATTAGAGCAACTCTTTCTGCAATTCTGTACATCATACGTCTCATAATTGTTATAACATAACTATCAGGTACGTTTTTGTATATTGCTTCTTGTAATTTTGTAAATGGTACTATATTTACTTTTATATTTCCAGAGTATTCATTTATTATACTTGCAAGTTTAATAACTTTATTTTTTGCTTCTAAACTTGTATGTGGAGGAGATTCAAAATATAAACACTCTAGATCTACACCTCTTTTTAAAGCAAGATATCCAGCAGTTGGCGAATCTATTCCACCACTCAACATAAGTAATCCTTTACCTTGTATACCTACAGGATATCCGCCTATACCTTTTATTTCATTAGTATAAATAAATGTTCCTTCAGGTCTTATTTCTATTGTAACTAATACATCAGGATTATGTACATCTACTTTAGATTTAATGTTTTTAAGTACATATCCTCCTATTATATTATTAAATTCCATACTATGTATTTCAAATGACTTATCAGCTCTTTTAGTATGTATTTTAAAAGTATTAAAATTTTCATTTTTTAAAAGTTCCAAAACTTTTTCTTTTATAGTATCTATATTAGTATTAACTTTATGACAAATAACTATACCATGTATTCCAAAAACACGTTTTAATTTATTTACTATGGAATCAACATTACTACATTCGATATACATTCTAACTCTATCAAATTTAATACTAAATTCTTCACCATTTAATATATTTTTTATATTGTTAGCAAGTCTTCTTATAAATTCGTTTCTATTTGCTTTTTTAGTTGTTAACTCTCCATATTTAATTAAAATCAAATTATTCATAAAATCACCACAAATCAATTATATATTAAAAATATTAAAATGTAAATTACTTGTATTTTTAGATTTTTTTTGAATAAACTTGTACTATGAAAAATAAATTTATTAAATCTACAATTATATTAATTATTGGTGGCTTTTTTACAAAGTTACTTGGTTTAGTTATTAAAATTTTTTTAACAAGAAATATGACTTCACTTGGCTTTGGATTATACTCTATGATTATGCCTACATTTATGCTTCTAAACAGTATATCTCAATTAGGTCTTCCAACTGCTTTAAATGTTTTGATAGCCAGTGAAAAATATAATACTAAAAATTTAGTTTTTACATCTATTTTAATATCTCTTTGTATCGATTTTATCATTTTTATATTTTTAGTTTTTTCATGTAGTTATATAAGTAATAACCTTTTAAATGATTCAAGACTTAACTTACCACTTTTATCTATTGGATTTGTTTTACCTTTCATAACTATTTCTAATTGTCTTAGAAGTTACTTTTTTGCTAAAGAAAGAATGTATCCACATGTATTAACTAATATTATAGAAGATCTAATTAAATTAATTTTTATTATTATTGGAATACCATTTTTTCTTGTTAAAGGTATTGAGTACGCAGTTAGTTTTGTAATACTTTCTAACATTTTCTGTGAACTTTCTAGTATTATAATATTTTTATTTTTAATACCTAAATTTAAATGCCAAAAAAAAGAATTAAAACCCAATAAAAAAAATATAAAAGAACTATTAAAGATTGCTTTACCAACTACAGGAAGTAGATTAATAGGTTCAATTGGATATTTTTTTGAACCTATTATCATAACTTATGTATTATTAAAAATAGGATATTCTAATGATTTTGTTGTTAGTGAATATGGAGTTATAAATGGATATGTTATACAACTGGTGTTATTACCATCATTTTTTACACTAGCAATATCACAAGCACTTATACCAATTATTTCTAAAAATTATTCTAAAGGTAATTATAAATATATAAAGAAAAAACTAAAGGAAGCAATATTTTTTTCACTTTTAATAGGAATCCCTGCAACATTTATTTTTGAAATTTATCCAAATGAACTTTTAAATTTTTTATTTAAAACAACCAAAGGAGTTAATTACATAAAGGTAATTGCACCTATTTGTTTGCTACATTATATTCAGTCTCCTATATCAAGTACTTTACAAGCTATGAATAGTGCGAAAATTTCTATGACAGGAACATTTATTGGTATGATACTTAGAACTATTTCACTTTTAATTTTTTCATTTTTAAAAATAGGTTTATGGGGATTAATAATTGCAACAAGTGTTAATATTGCATTTGTAACTTTATTTGATTTATACAATGTTAAAAAGAAATTAAAAAAATAACACCTACACTTGGGATGTTATTTTTACTTCATAAATATACGAATCTTTATACTCATTTTCTTTATTCTCATCGTATTTTTTAGTGCACATAGAACTTGCTATAGAAAGTCCTATTACTAAAATTGTAAAAATAATCATTCCTTTGCTTTTAACTAATTCCATACAAATTACCTTCTTTCTGTATTATATTTTAACACGAACATTTATATGTGTCAACATAAAAATCGAACAAATATTTGACAAATGTAAAGAAGTATGATAAAATATACGTGTCAAAAGGAGAAAAGTTATGGAAAAAGAAAAGTTAACAAGAAGACAAGAAGATACTTTAAAATGTATTAAAACTTATATGGTATCACACGGATTTCCTCCAACTGTTAGAGAACTAGCAGATGAAATGGGATTATCATCACCTGCCACTGCACAAGCACATCTTGATTGTTTAGCAAACAAAGGATACATAAAAAAAGGAAGTAATAAAAATAGAACTATCGAACTTATGGTTGAAAATGAATTTATGCCAAAAAGTGAGGATGTTGTTGAGGTGCCATTACTTGGTAAAATTACTGCTGGGAATCCTATAGAAGCTATTGAAAACCCTAATGAATATTTTACTCTACCAGCATATTTAATACCTAATAATAAGGAAGTATTTACACTTAATGTTAGTGGAGAATCAATGATTAACGCAGGAATATTAGATGGGGATATCGTTATTGTAGAAAGAAGAAATACTGCTAGAAATGGTGAAATTGTTGTTGCAATGACTGAAGAAAATGAGGTTACTTTAAAAACATTTTATAAAGAAAAAGATCATATTCGTTTACAACCTGAAAATGATTCTATGGAACCTTTTATATTTGATAATGTATTTATATTAGGAAAAGTTATTGGATTATATAGAAAAATATAAAAGTTAAGAAATTCTTAACTTTTATTTTTTTGTATATAATTTACTTGGATATATTCCTTGTTGTATCAAACTATTTATATATTGTTTTAATTCATCTAAATCTGAACTATATGTAACACCTTTCCATACTGCATTCGTTGGAATTAGTCTTAATTCTTTATGTGATTCATTTAAATAATTATTTAAAGCATCTGGTAGTAAATATTCACATGTTGATAAATCTCCACTAAAATTTTTAAAATAATTATATATATCTTTTTTTAAAAATTCACAAAATTCTTTTTGTATACCACACATTAGCATAGATACTGGATGATTTTCATCAACTTCATACTTAGGTTCACCTGAAAGTGGCTCACCAACTATTTTTCCATCTATTCTCTCAACTTTGCTTTCAACTATTTTTTCAATTATACCATTTTTTTCAAAACAAACTCCTCTTTTTACTGATCCGTTTTCTGTTAGTGTATTACCTATTTTATAACCTATTATACTATATTCGCCTTTTTTTAAAGATTCTTTTAATAACCCAAATGATTCACGACCATAAAAATCATCAGCAGATATAACAGCAAATGGTCCATCTATTGATTTAGTTGCACAATAAAGTGCGTGACCTGTACCTAATGGTTTTACTCTTGTCTCTGGAACACTAATCCCTTGTGGCAAATTCTTTATATCTTGAAAAACATATTCTACTTCTACTATATTTTCAATGCGACTACCAATAGTACTTTTAAATATTTCATAATTTTCTTCCTTGATTATAAATACTACCTTATCAAATCCTGCTTTAATTGCATCATAAATACTATAATCAATTATAAATTCTCCATTTGGACCTACTGGTTCTATTTGTTTTAGTCCACCAAACCTACTACCCATTCCTGCAGCCATAATAACTAATGTCATATTATTCCTCCTTTAAACATTTTATATGGTTTTAATTTATTATCACATAATTCATATAAGGCTATTGCCTCATTATTTTTTATAAATAATACTCTATCTGTATCATAAATATTATCTATAGCAGCACCATTTAATATCTTCTTTTCTATATCAGTATTAAGTTCTATCTTTTTACAATCTAATACATCTACTATATTAATTAGTTTATCTTCAGTTACATCTTCAAGTTTAATAGAATCTTCTATCACAAATTTACCTTGTCTTGTTCTTCTTAAATCAGTCATAATACCTATTGTATTTAATTTACAGGCAATATCTCTAATTAAACTTCTTATATATGTACCTTTAGAAACACTACATTTAAATTTAAAAGATGTACTACTTTCAGTATACACTATTTCATCAACTAATTCAATATTACTTATTTCTACTTCTCTTTTAGGTAAATCTACTTTTATTTTCTCTCTAGCATATTCATACAACTTTTTACCACATACTTTAACTGCTGAAAAAGATGGTACTTCTTGCATATATTTACCCTTAAAAGAATTTAGCGTATTTATTATTTCATCCTTATCTTTTATGCATTTTTCTGTTTTTAATATTGTTCCTGTACTATCTAACGTATCTGTTGATATACCAAGTGTAACGCTTGCTATGTACTCTTTATCATTACAAGTTAATTCTTCAACTAATTTTGTTGCACTCCCAACACATATAATAAGTACACCTGTAGCTATTGGATCGAGTGTTCCCGTATGTCCTACTTTTTTTGTATTTAATTTTTTTACTATGTTATTTACTACATCGCGACTAGTAATACCTTTTTCTTTATCTATTATAAGTATTCCATTCATATATCACCTAATTTTTTATATTAAAGATATCCTCTCTAATGTATATTATATCAAAAAAATAGGCCTTTGCCTATTTAATTATTTTTATATTTTCGTTATTGTATGCTAAACCCATTTCTTTAAGTACACCATTTAATTTTTCATATGATGTAAGTTCATTTACTTGCATAACTAAACTTTGATTTTTCTTTTCTTGATTTTCTATTTTATATGATATTTTTTCTATATCCATTTTTAAATTACTAATACTAGCGCTAGCAAAAACTTTAATTGCAACACCAAACAAAAAACATAATACTCCTAAGGTATAAACAAGAACTTCTCCTTTTGTAATATATCTTTTATTTCGTCTCATGCTAACCAACTCTTTCTATTATTCTCAATTTAGCGCTTCTTGCTCTATTATTTTCATCTATTTCATTTTTGCTAGGTTCAATAGTTTTTATAACTTTAAATTTAGGTAAATATTCATCTGGTATTATTGGAAGTTTTTTTATATTGCTATCTATCTCACTTACACTCTTAAATATATTTTTACATATTTTATCTTCTAGTGAATGAAATGTAATAACACATATTCTACCGCCTACATTAATAAGTTCTAATGCTTCATGTAAACTTTTTTCAAACACATTTAACTCATCGTTAACTTCTATTCTTATAGCCTGAAATACCTTTCTTGCAGGATGTTTATCTCTCTTATATTTTTCTGGAACATTTTCTTTTATTACCTCTACAAGTTCAAGTGTCGTAGTAATAGGTCTACTAGCAATTATTCCTTTTGCTATACTAGATGCATATTTTTCTTCTCCATATTTATGAAATATATCAACTAATTTTTCATATGAATAAGTATTTACAACTGTGTAAGCATCGAGAATATTATTTTGATTCATCCTCATATCAAGTCTTGCATCTTGATGAAAACTAAATCCTCTATAATCTTCATCAAGTTGTGGACTAGATACTCCAAGGTCATAAAGTATCCCATCTACGCTAGTTACATTTTTTTTACTTAATTCTTCTTTTATATTTGCAAAATTACTATTTATGATTTCAAAATTTTTACCTATGTTATTTAGTCTTTCAGTACTAAATTTTATTGCTTCACTATCCTGGTCAAATGCATATAAATATCCATGGCTTATCCTTTTTAATATTTCACTGCTATGACCTGCATATCCTAAAGTACAATCGACTATTACACTATTTTCTTTTAAATTTAAGTTTTCTATACACTCTTTAAGTAATACTGACTTATGCATGATAACTATTTGTAAATAGGCTATCTGCTATATCAGATAAATTTTCTTCATTATTGCTAATGAATTCTTCCCATTTACTTTTACTCCATATTTCTAATTTTTCATCTACACCTATAATAATGCAATCTTTTTCTAAACTTGCAAATTCTACTAAAGGTTTAGGTATATTTATTCTACCAAGTTTATCATATTCACATATAGTAGCGCCAGATAAAAATATTCTCATAAATTGTCTTTTTTCTTTAGTGTCAGGAAGTTCTTTATACTTATTTATTATTTTATCCCATTCTAACTTTGGATATAAAAATAAACAGCCATCAAGTCCACGAGTAACTATAAAATTTTCACCTAAATCATCTCTTACTTTAGCAGGTATTATTATTCTTCCTTTAGCATCTATTGTATGATGATATTCACCCATGAACATAAGTAGTCACCCACCTTTTACCACTTTATAACACTTTGTACCACTATTATAACTTTTTTTTATACTTTTGTAAATATATTTTTTCACAAAAGAAACAAAAAATATAAAATTTCTTGTTTCTTTACATTTTTTGTTTTTAAAATAAAAAAAAAGATTGAATTATTCAATCTATAATACTATACATAATATGAAAAAGGCAACTCCAAGAACTACTGTAGTATAAGTTATAAATAGTTCTCCTCCTCTTTCTTTTCTATTTTTAAATAGATCATCGTTACCACCTGTAATAACAGAAGAAGCACTCTCTGCTTTACCACTTTGAAGTAATACTATACCTATTATTAATATTGAAACCACGATTAATAATGTTGTCATAATTTCCTCCTACCTGTTATAATTTATCATAAAAATAATAATAAATCAAGATTTATCTATAATATATATAGTTTTGTTACTTAATTTTATGTTCTTAATTATATTTTGTGCATTTTTTATATTTAATTCATCTATTCTTTTATAATCATCTAATATTACCTTATTATAATTCATAATATTACTCATTATTTTATTGTTAATTGAATATATGCTGTCGCTTCTATATATACAATTACTTTTCCTAACTCTCTTTTTTCTTTCTAATTCTTCTTCACTTATGTTTAAATCTTTTAATTCATTTGTTATTCTTTTTAATACTTCATCTACTTCTTGCGATTCAAATGTTATTATAGCAAGTATATGCTTATCAGTATTTACAAAAGTTATATCTATATCGTGAGTAAGTAAATTTTCTTTTTGTAAACTTTCATTTAACATTGATGTATTACCCAATTTTAAATCAAATATTATACTCAAATATGTCTTAATATCATTTATATCATATTTTAATTTAGAACAATCTATCTTATAACCTATACCTGCTTTAGAAATTTCTATATCCATAGTTGTAATTTCTTTTTCTTTCTCTACTTTATTAGGTTCATCATATCCTTTTATTTGTATTGGATTAAATTTAGCAAATTTCTTTTTTTCTTGATTTAATTTTACTATTTCAATTACTTCTTTTGGATCTACATTACCAGTTACTACTAAAAACATATTAGAAGGGTGATAAAATGTATTATAACAATTATATAAATCTTCTTTTGTTATTTTATTTACATCTTCTATAGTCCCTGCAATAGGATATTTAATAGGATGTTTAATAAAAGAATTATATATTATACCATCATATATTTTAAAATATGGGTCATCTTGATACATTTTAATTTCTTGTTCAATTATTCCCTTCTCTTTTTCTACATTTTCATCTGTAAAATATGGAGATTGCACATAATCTAATAAATAATTTAAATTTTCACTAAATGAATTAGAACCACTAAAAAGGTAAGTTGTTTTATAATTAGATGTATTAGCATTCGCATCACAACCTCTTTCTGAGTAAAATGTAAATGGATCTACTCCGTCTTTTTGTTCAAACATTTTGTGTTCTAAAAAATGAGCAATACCAAGTGGAACTTTTATCATTTTTTTACTACCATTTGGTATAAATTCATCATATATTGAACCAAATTTTGTCGTAAATGTTGCGTATATTCCGTTTACATTTTCCTTAGGTATTACATATATAGTAAGACCATTAGGAAGAGTTTCACTTATTAATTCCAAATCTAATTTTTCCAATTTTTTACTTTCCATCAGTGTCACCTTCTAATAAATATACTATATCTAAATGAATTTTTGAGGCTAGTTTCATAACATCCTTTTTAGTGACTTTGTTTATTTTTAAAAATCTAGTATCTAAGTCATCACTTTTTAAATATTCTATTCCTGCATACAAACTAATTATATTATCTTGATTATCTTCCAATTCTTTTAAACTATTTACATATGTTATTTTGGCTTTCATTATATCATCATTTGTAAACTTACCTTTTTTCATATTATATACTTCTTTTTTTATAAGTGCAGTTGTACGTTTAAAATCTTTTTTATTTATTCCAGCATGAATAGTAAGTATACTATTTAATGGTGCCCCCACTGATGATATGTAGTAACACAAACTATTTTTTTCTCTTACATTTTTAAATAATTTAGAGTCTGGTCCTCCACCTAATATATATGAATATACGTTTAACACATATCTAAGTTCAAAATCAGACATCTTATCTATTTTATATCCAAGTACTAATTTACTTTGATTTATCTTTTGTTTCTCTATTACTGTTTTAGGTAAAAATCTAGTTCTTTTTGATTTTATAAAATGAGACTCGCTTGGTTTTTTAAATGTTTTTATACCAGAAAAATTTTCATCTATTATTTTCTTTATATGTTTTTCATTTATATTTCCAATAACAAATATATCTATAATATCGCTATTTAATACAGACATATAGTACTTATATAAATCTTTACTATTTATCTTTTCTAAATCTTCTATATATCCAGAACTTCTATATGATATTATAGAATTAGGTTCCATATTCTCTAAACATCTAACTTTGCTGTATTGATCTGGGTTCTCTTTGCTTGATATTATATTATCTTTAAGTAAATTATAAGATAATTTAAAACTTTCTTCATTAAATTTAATACCTGTTCTTGTTTTTTCAATGTTTGGTTTAAATATTAAATCAGATAAAAATTTTATTGATTTATCAAGCATGCCTTTTTCTGTATATTCTTCATTTAAAAATGTTACATCAAATCCCATTACACTATACTTTCCAGATATATAATTCATACCCCTATAATATAAATCATATAAATTTTCAGTTTCTATTGTCATAAGTCTCTTTGTTTTAAATTTTTCAGTTGATTCACATAACATGTTTATTATCATATTTCTCTTAGTTATTTCATCTTTCACTGTTTTTCTTTTGAAGTTTACTTTTACAGTAATTGTTCTAAATTTATCAGTTTTAATTATATGAAGATTATAAGAATATGTGCTTATCTTTTTATATTTCACGATTTTCACCTCTTTTTTTATTATTGTTTAAAATTTATAAATTAAACATTTTTATAGTTGTATTGCTGAATCTAATGCTAATTCAATCATTTTATTAAATGAATTTTGTCTTTCTTCACTAGTTGTTTGTTCTTTAGTTACTAAACTATCTGATATAGTAATTAGACATGTTGCCTTTTTATTTAAAATATTAGCATTGTGAAACAAAGCAAATGATTCCATTTCACATGCTAAACAATTATATTTTTCATTCAATTCTTTAAAATTATCATTATCTTTATAAAAAACATCACTACTATGTATTGTTCCTGCAAATAATTTTATATTATTTTTTTTAGCAGTTTCAAGTATTATATTATTTAGTTCTGGATTACTACTTAAAATATGTCTTGTCTCACCATTTTGCGTTAATGCATAACTAGATTCTGAGTAGCTGTCTGTAACTAAAACTATATCATATAAATTTAAATCTTTAGTATATGCACCAGCAGAACCTATTCTAATTATGTTCTCTACATCATAAAATTTATATAATTCATATGAATATATTCCTATACTTGGCATACCCATACCACTTGCCATTATAGTTATTTCTTTATTTTTATATTTACCTGTATATGCATACATATTCCTTACTGTATTTACAAGGCGTACATCAGATAAATAAGTATCTGCTATAAACTTTGCTCTTAATGGATCTCCTGGCATTAATACAGTTTTTGCTATTTCACCCTTTTTAGCTTCATTATGTGGTGTCATAACATAATCACCTCTTATAAAGATTATATCATATAAAGTATTAATTTACTAGCATGAAAAAAGAGATTATAACTAATTGAATAATCCCTTTAAATTTAATACTATTTTTTATAAATTATTATTCGTATTTATCTATTTTATACTAAATGTAGTACCTTCTCTTGTATCTTTAAGTATTATACCTTTTTCTTCTAGTTCTTTACGAACTAAATCTGCTTTATCATACTCTTTATTATTTTTGTAATTAGTTCTTTCTTCTATTTTTGAATTAATATAATTTATTAAATTTTCATCGAGTTTATCTTTTTTTAATAAATCTAAACTAAGTACTTTATCAAAATCCTCTATTAAATAAAGTTTAGTATTATTATTTATGTCACTTTTTATAACATCATAAAGTACTGTAAGTGCATTAGCAGTATTAAGATCATTTCCAAGTTCGCTTTTAAATTTATCTTGATATTCTTTTACTTTGATTTGATCTATAGTACTTTCATCTATTGCTATATTTTTTATTTTGTTTTTTAGTTTTTTATATGTAACTTCTGCTAAACTTAAATTATCATAAGAAAATACTAATTGTTTATGATAATGTGAATTTAAACAAAACAATCTATAACTAAGAGGATTATATCCCTTAGATTCAAGTAAAGATACTGTTAGGAAATCTTCTTTAGATTTACTCATTTTTCCTGTTTCATCATTCAAATGCTCTGAATGAAACCAAAAATTGCACCATTTATGTCCTAGGAAACTTTCTGACTGCGCTATTTCATTTGTATGATGAGGGAATATATTGTCAACACCACCACAATGTATATCTAAATATTCACCTAAATATTTAAGTGCTATACCAGAACATTCTATATGCCAACCTGGATAACCTACTCCCCAAGGTGAATCCCATTTAAGTTCTTGTGAATCAAATTTAGATTTAGTAAACCATAATACAAAATCAGTTTTATTTTTTTTATTTTCATCTATTTCAACATCATCTCTTACAGCTTCTTTTAATGAGTCTTCTGTATGATTTGTTAACAAATAATAATTGTCTAATTTTGATGTATCAAAATATACATTTCCACCTTTAAAATAAGCATAACCATCATTTTCTAATTTTTTAATTATTTTTATATATTGATCTATTTCTTTTGTAGCAGGAACAACTATATCAGGCCATTTTATATTTAATTTAGCACAATCATTTTTAAATTCATTAGTATAATATTCAGCTATTTCAAGTACTGATTTATGCTCCCTTTTAGCACCTTTGAGCATTTTATCTTCACCTGTATCAGAATCACTAGTTAAATGTCCTACATCTGTTATATTCATACACCTATTTACTTTGTAACCTAAATAATTTAAACTTTTTTCTAATATATCTTCCATTATATAAGTTCTTAAATTTCCTATATGTGCATAATGATACACAGTAGGTCCACAGGTATACATTGTTACATTTTCTTTATCTCTTGGTATAAACTCTTCTACTTTTTTTGTCAATGTATTATATATCTTCATTTTATCACATCCCATATAATTATATCACAGTAAAAATAAAAATAGTATTATTCATACCATTTTTATTTAACTTTTGATGTATTTGATGTATTGTCTAAATCTTCAAAATCTACCTTTTCACATTCACCTGTTATTACATTTTGAATATGTTGCATAGATTCTTCTACATTACTTTCTGCTTGTTTAATGTAATCTTCCATATACTTAACTTTAGGTAATTTTTCTAATGTATATTTAATAGTTTCATTATTTATTAATTGTACACTATCACTTACTTCTTGATAAGATATTGTATATTCTTTATCTTTACCATCTTCACCTAAATATTTATAAGTAACTTTTTGTTTTAAAATATATTTATAAATATTTTGAAAATATGGATTATTAAATACATCTGTAAATTCAGAATCTTCTTTTATTGTATTTCTTGCCATTAAAGCATTATATTCTACAAAATTCATTGAAAGTATATCTATATTACCTGTACCTGTTTTAGCATATTCTTCAAGTAAAAGATCTGAAAGTACTATTAATTGATCTTGATTTTTAAAATTATATTCATTTATAGCATCTATAGCAAGTATAGTATCACTTATTTTAGAAGTTTCATATCCACCAAGTATTTCATTTTTATCTTTAGTTGATACTTTATCAGAGTTTAAATATTCAAGATTAATATAATTAATTAAATCTTTAGAATCTCCAGTTGATAATTTTATTTTATCACTTAATAAATCATTTGCGCTTGTATACTTATCTTCAAATGCAGTTTTAACATCTATAGCAGATTCTTCAGCCATTAAGTTATTTAATATTTGTAATTTTGTCATTATATATGCTTTACTGTTTTGATCATTAGTTCTCTTATCTAATTTTGAATATTTTTCTTCTGTTATATAATTTCTTGAGTAGTATGCGCTTACTCTTGCATATGCTGAAGAAAGAGCTCTTGATGCAAATGTTAAAT
Source organism: uncultured Bacilli bacterium (assembly GCA_947632395.1). Lineage (GTDB taxonomy): Bacteria > Bacillota_I > Bacilli_A > RF39 > UBA660 > UMGS1613. Next base: position 44,664 of record CANRPA010000004.1, read on the forward strand.
CTCTAATTTCAAATTTATAATTATCTACAGTAATTGAATCTTCTTCTACAAATAATTTATATATTTTTTCAAAATTTGAATCTATATTTTTGCCTTCTATAATTTCTTGTGTAATAGTTTCAAGAATTGTTAATATTTTTTTATCATCTTCACCTGTAACTAATCCATGCATTACAGCAATTGCCTTATTTGATATCATATAGTTTTCATATGCATCTATTAAAGTATTGAAATCAGAAATCATATTATTAGAATCTATTTTGCTTTTAAAATTAGATATAACATCTGCTTTTATTTTGCCATTTTCATCCTCTTTAGCTAATTCATCTAAATTTATTATAAGTGAAGCATTAGTAACTATTTCATCATCCATATCATTAAATAAAACTTTAATTAATGAAACAGTGTTATCAACCATTGCTGATTCCTCTTTGTATAAATTTGCACTTCCAACTTCTACATTAGAATCTGTACTATTTGAACTATCTGTACTATCTAAACTATTTACAATTTCTGAATCAGAATTTTGTTCACTCGTTTTTGAATCGCAACCGCTAAATAAACTAGTCAATGCAATGACAGCAGCTAGTGAAAGTGATTTAAATTTTTTACTATTTATTTTGTCTAAAATGAATTTTTTCATATACATTCCCCCTCGATTTCCGTATATTCTAACACTTTTTTTTTGTTTTGTCAAATTAAAAAATAAAGTATCAATTATAATAATACTTTATTTATTTTTTGACTATTTATTAACTTGTTTTATTTTCTTCATTTATTAGTTTTATAAATTCATCTACTGATATGTTTATTGTATCTTCACTTTTAATTTTGCGATAACTAATAGTGTTATCATCTACCTCTTTTTGTCCTAATATTAAAGTATATGGTACTTTTTTCATTACTGATTCTCTCATCTTATATCCCAATTTTTCATCTCTATCATCTAATTGTACTCTAAATCCTTTGTTTTTTAATTCATTATAAATTTTTTCAGAATACTCTAAGTGATATTTATTGTTAACTGGTATTATATTTATTTGAACTGGAGATAACCAAAAAGGTAATATTCCTTTAGTTTCTTCTAAAATAAATGCAGTAAATCTATCAAATGTACCAAAAATTGCTCTATGAAGTACTACCGGAGTTTGTTTAGATCCATCCTTATCAATATAAGTTAAACCAAATCTTCTTGGTAGTAAAAAATCTAATTGACAAGTAGATAGTGTTACCTCAGGTCCAACTGCAGGTTTAACTTCGACATCTAACTTAGGTCCATAAAATGCTGCCTCACCAATTGCCTCAAAATATTCTACTCCAAGTTCGTTTAATACTTCTCTTAGTTTTGATTCTGCTGAATCCCACATTTCATCATCATCAAAATATTTTTCTTTATCTTCAGGATCTCTTAATGATAATCTAAATTTATAGTCTTTGAGTCCAAAATCGTTATATACATCAAGTATCAATGAAACTACTTTTTTAAATTCTTCACCTATTTGATCAGGTCTCACAAAAAGGTGAGCATCATTTTGACACATACATCTAACTCTTTCAAGTCCTTTAACTGCTCCACTTGCTTCATATCTAAAATCAGTAGCAAATTCACCTATTCTTACAGGCAAATCACGATATGAGTGTAATTGATTTCCATAAACTAACATATGATGTGGACAATTCATTGGTCTTAAAACAAATTCTTCTTCATCTACCTTCATAGATGGAAACATATTTTCTTTATAATGATCCCAATGTCCTGAAGTCTTATATAAATCAACTGTTCCTACACATGGTGTATATACATGCATATATCCCATATTTTTTTCTTTTTCATATATATAATTTTCAAGATTTTTTCTAATAATTGCACCATTTGGTAACCATAATGGCATTCCTTTACCAACTAAATCATGTGTCATAAATATGTCTAAATCTTTTCCAATTTTTCTATGATCTCTAAGTTTTGCCTCTTCTAAATATTCTAAATAATTATTTAAATCTTCTTCTTTTTCAAAACATACACCATATATTCTTTGAAGCATTTTATTTTTTGAATCGCCTTTCCAATATGCTCCACTAACCTTTAATAGTTTAAAATATTTCATTGATTTAGTAGTTGGCATATGAGGTCCCCTACAAAGATCTATAAAATCATCTTGTTTATAGGCGCTTATTATAGTATCAGATTCATCCATTCTATTAATCAAATCTACTTTATATAAATCATCTTTAAACATATCTAATGCTTCAGCCTTAGATAGTTCTATTCTTTTTATTAATTTATCAGATTTAGATATTTTTTTCATTTCCTGTGCTATTATAGGTAAATCTTCTTCTGTGAGTACAGTATCACCTAAATCTATATCATAATAAAATCCACTCTCTATTACAGGTCCTACCCAAAATTTAGCATTTGGATATAAATGTTTAATGGCATGAGCCATTAAATGAGCACAACTATGATTTAAAATATTTAATTTTTCATCTTCCTTAATATTAATCATCTTCTTCTCTGCCTTTCATAATTAATTCTAATTTCTTATTTTTATATTTTTCAACTAAAGCTTCATCTTTTTTTTCTTTGAGTAAATCACGTACAATTCTATATCTAGAAAAATCCTTTATACTTTTATAATGTTTACATAGAATAGAAAGTTCATATCTACTTAAATTTTCACTTATTACTGCATCCTTAAAAGCTGAATTTTTACTTTTAATTTTACTTTTTATAACAGTTTCTTCATATTCATTTATTTCTGGTGTTATATAACACTGTAAATTTCCATATGAATCTATTATTAATACTGCACTGCCACTATATACTAAATCTTTATTTTTTAATATAGTATCTAAATTTAATCTTTCTAAATTTGGAAGAAGTATACAAATATCAGAGTGACTAATTTTTAGTTTATCCATTTTAATTCCAAAATATCTAATTAAAAATTTATTTATACTCATTCCATTATCTTCTTTTAATTTTTGTAATTCTCTTTTTAACTTTTTTAATTTAAATCGTTTCATAAAATCCCCCTATAAAACACAAAAACGCCCCTTAATGTAAGGAGCGTATAAACGCGGTACCATCCTATTTTTTTGCTTAATTTAGATAACGCCAAAAGCGGAATATTTTTCAATATCAGCTCATAGGTAGTAATTATTAAGATATTTATTAGATTTTCACCATCTCTAACTCTCTTTAAAATATTACTTAATAATGTTGTCCTAATCATCGCTTTTCTCTATTTTAACATACTTTTTATAATTTTAAAACTAATTTCCCTTTGAACTATATAAATTTAAAATTTTATTATATATTCCAGGCTCTATTTTATTTAAAACATTGACAGTATTTTCAAATGATTTTTTATATTCACCTTTATAGAATAATTGTTCTGACATATTTAAATAATTATTTAAATCTTCAAAACTACTTCTATATCTATTACCATATATTATTGCTTTTTCTGCAAACATGGCATTCTTCATCATCTCTTTAGTTTTAGTATATAATTTTAAAACTAAATCTCTTGCCGTATCTACTCTTGTATTTAAAACTTCAATTGTTATTGGTTTTTTATCAAGTTCTTTTACTATTTCCTTAATAGCATTCTTTGCTTCTTTTAATTCAACATAATATGTATCTGGTATAACTGGTAAATTGTATTCTCTTATTTTTGATTTAGAATTTTTTAATATCATCTTGATTTCTTCTAATTGTTCTCTTGCACGTAATTCATCATCATGCATATTACCAATAGCATTTAATGTTTGATCTAATTCTTCATCAATATGTGATAAATTATTTATTAAAACATCTAATTCTATCACTAATTTAGAATATGCGAATGTTTCATTAAATTCAGTATGATCACATAATACTTTATAATTAGTATTTAATTCATCTAATTCACTTTTAAGTTTATACAATACTTGTATATCTTTATCTTTTAAATTATATACATTTTTAAGTTCATCTAATTTAGAAAACATATCATTTACTATACTATTAGTCTTCTTAAGTTTAGTACTAAATGCAAGTAGTTTTTCTTTATATTCTTTTCTACTTACCTTTTCCTTTTCAAAATCATTAAATATTGAATCAAAATAATCAAGTAAAACTTTTAATTCTAATAAACTTTGATTCATATCTAATTTTCTAGTTCTATCTTTTATATCCTCTATTTTTAGATTTGCTTCTTTAATATTATATTCTATATTTAAGTATCCAAGAGGATATTTTTCCTCAATCATTTTATCATATGTTTCTTTTATTTCTTTAATTCTAATTGGAAGTACATTAGTTGTCATAAGTACTATTGATGGTATTTCATCAATAACTACATTCATATGATTTAATAATTCATCTATTCCATTTAATATTTTATCTACTTCAGTATATTCATTATTATCAATTACATTTTCAAATTGTTCAAATTGATTAGCAATCAATTCAAATTGATTATTTACAATGCTTTCATATTCGCCATATTCTGATTTAGAATCAACAAATTTTTGATATAACGTTCTATATCTTGCTTTATAACCTGTAATTATAGTACGTCCTCTCTCTTCACTAGATGTTAAACTTTTAATTTCATTATACAAAAATTGTGAATTTGTACGTACTTTGTAAAGTTCCATTTCTAATTTTGCTACCTTATAGGTAGTGCTTTTATAATCCCTTTGTGATAATGAGTATTCTGCATCTAATATCATATCAGATAGCTTTGGAATTTGTACTTCTTTAATTTGATTTAACCTATTACTCCACTCATTATAAAGTTCTTTCAATTTTTCATTATTTAAAAATGATTCTACTTTAGCAAGTTCTGGAATTATCGGAGATGTAGCAAGTTCATTTTTTTCTATTTCAAGTTTTTCTAGTTTTGCTTTTACTTTTTTATATTTTTTACCTTGAATAAAATATAAAACTCCTATAATTAATACAACACACAATACAAATAGTGTGACTATAATAAGTGTTATATTGTCCATACAAATCACCTGTATTAATTATATCATTGTTTTTAGATTTCGACAATATTTTTGACTAAAAAAATCAAGTATAAATTTCACAATTATATAAAAAAAATATAGTAAAGTTTTGTTATACTATATTTTTATTCTTTTATATTTCCTAGTTGTACTACAAGTTTAGAATTTTTGTCTATTTTTTCATCAGGTAAAATACTTTGTTTTATTACATATCCAAAACCTTCAAATGAACATTCAATTCCCATAAACTCACATAATTTTATTACATCATATCTAGACCAATTAGTTATATCTGGCATTATAAAATTAGTACTATTTGTAAGTAAATATATTTTATCATTTTCTACCATATTTGAGTTTTTATTTGGATATTGCTTTATTACTTTATCTCCATCACCTATAACTACTACATTCATATTTTTATCAGTTAACTCTTTTGTTGCTTCGTCAATGTTTTTATTTATGTATGATTTCATATATTCAATATCTTGCTCATTATCAATTTCCATTGTCATTTCTCTATATTTAGAAATATTTTTAACTAGTTCCTGAATTCTATTATTAAGTACAACACTTGAATTATGATCTGGTTGTTTTACCGCTGCATATATAATTATTTCTGGATCATCTTTTGGATACATAAGTGCGAGTGAAATTATATAATCATTAGGGCCAGTTAAATATCTACCATTTTCTGAAATTTGTGCTGTACCTGTTTTACCTATTAAATCGTAACCTTCTAAGTAATACATTCTTCCTGTTCCACTATCATCTGCTATAACACTTTCCATTAAATCTTTTATTTTTGAGATAGTACTATCACTTACTAATTTTTCACTTTTTTGTACTTCTGTTACTATTTCAGTATTTGTCTGTTTATCTACCATTTTTTCAATTATGTGTGGACTAACCATAACACCATTATTAGCAATAATAGTGAGTGCTTGAAGTTGTTGAATTGCAGTAGTAGATATACCTTGTCCATATCCTGCAGACATTGTTTCTGTCTCATATTTAAATGAAATATCACCACTATATTCATTTGATAATTCTATACCTGTCTTTTTATTAAATCCATATTTTTCAAAGCAATCTTTAAGTTGTTTTCTTGATAAATAATCATTTATTATATTTATAGCACCTACATTAGATGAATATTTAAATCCTGTATCATATGATATATATCCCCATCCTTGTACTTGCCAGTCATGCATGACTGTTCCATCACTAAATGCGTATGAACCACTCTTAAATGTTTTTTCTCCATCATAGTTTCCAGTTTCAAGAGCACACATATAAGTATATATTTTCATAACACTTCCAGGCTCATATGAATAAGATACAAGTGGATTATTATATTCCATATTACTTGGTAAACTATTTGGATTATATGATGGACTTGTTGCACTCGCAAGTATTGCGCCACTTTTGGCATCCATTACCGATATTATAGTCCATTCAGGTGAATATTCATCACTTATAGTTTTTACCTCATCTTCAGCAAATCTTTGTATACTAGAATCAAGTGTTAAATAAATATCATAACCATCTTGTGCTTCTACTCTTTCTTCTGGTGTATCAGGTATTTTATATCCATATTTATCTCTTTGATATTTTATATATCCATCAACACCTTGTAATTTGTCATCATATTTGTCTTCTATTCCAAGTTCACCTACTATAGTACTATCAAGTGTTTTATAATTATCACCCTTAGTAACATTTATAACTATAGTATCAAGTGGATCTTTATTTGTCTTTATTGAAAGTATACTAGTTCCAACCTTCAATCCTGTTACTTTTTTATCACTTACCTGTGCGACTTCTTCATTAGTTAAAGTAAGAGTTACATTTTCATAATTTTCAAAATATGAACTGTAATAATTATATAAATCGTAAGTTTCTCCTACTTTAATATTTATTCTAGTATATTGTTTTGAATAACCTAATATATAAGATGCAAAATTCCCATTTGGATAATATCTTTTTACTGTTTCAGTAAACGATATTCCTGGTAAATTGAGTGCTTCTATCGCAAGTTTAGTAAGTTCTGTTAAATTTTTTCCTACAGTGCCAAATTCAACTTGTTTTGAGTGTTTATTTAACCTTTCTAATATATAATCATAGTTTTCTTCACCTAAAACACTTGCAAGTTTTGTTGCAGTATATTCTTTATCGACTACATGTTGTGGATTATTTTCGTTTACTGTTCTTGATGAATCTAAATATGCGATGAGTGTATACGTAGAAATATTTTGGGCAAGAATTTCCCCTTCTTTATCATATATTGTTCCTCTTTTTGCTGTTAATATAGATGTTACTGTATTTCTACTTTGAGCAAACTCTTTCATGTTTATTCCATATACATTTTTTGATAAACTTAAATAACAAAATTGTATAAATAAAAGAATTAAACATAATGTAAAAAAACAAAAATATATTAATGGCATATTATATTTTCTTACCTTTAGTTTCATATCCTCACCATATCAATTATATCATGAAAAGAAAAAAAAGATAATATAATTTATCTTTTTTATTGCCTTTTTCGTAGTCTATATGTGGCAACATTAATATTATGTATTATTTTTATCATTGTATTCATGATTTTTAGTATTTATCGCTATACCTATTACTAGGATATATGAAATTATATATGTTAATAGCATAAGAATAACTATGTTAGATAAACTTCCATAGAAAATATCGTAATGTGAAAAATGTGTTACCCAAAATGAATAGATTTGTATGACAAGTATTAGTGCGAGTGTTGTAAAAATTGCACCTTTTGTTGTATCTTTACTCATTATTTTTGAATCAGGAGCAATTGTATATATTAACTTTATATTAAAATATATAACAAACAGAGCAAAAGGCCATTTAAATATTAAAAATATCGATGTGATTATTTTTACTAATTTTGCATCAAATATTTTAGGTAATAATAAATTAAGTAAAAAATTTCCAAAGCCTATAAATCCTAACATAAATACTATTAGCAATATTATAATTATAATAAGGAACATTGATTTTATTTTTCTTTTTATATAATCTGAATTTTTAAAACCATATATATTATTACTTGCAAGTATTAATGCATCCGCACCATTACTAGCAAGAAAAAAACCTATAATCATAAATATTCCAACATTCATGTCAAATCCTTTACCTTGTATAAAAGGATTTAACATATCAGATATATTGTTTGGAAACGTATCTGTAATTAAATTAGTCAATGAATTCACATTTAAATTAAATCCAGATGCAATAACACCTATTAATGTAAGTATTGGAAATATTGATAATACAAGAAAAAATGCTAAGTTACCAGGCAAAAATGCCATATCAGGCCTTGTAATAATTTTAAATAATTTTTTTAAATATATTTTAAATTTTTTCATATATTCCTACTTTTCTTTTATATGTATTAATCCCTTTGATACCTCTTCCAATGATTTTCCTATATTTTTAACAGATTTATATTCACTTAACTGATAATATCCTGTTTCATTCATCTCTTTAACTCTTTTTGAAACTATATTTACAAGTAAAAATTTTGATCCTACTTGATTAAGTAATTTATCTATTGATGGATATATCATAATATCGCCTCCTCATTATTTATAGAATATAATATTTTTTATTTCAGTTCAAGCATTTTTACAAAACTTGACATTTATTTACGTTATTTAACTATATCTAATATCAATTTAGGTACTGCTTCAAGTTCTTTATCTATTCTAAAACAATTTATTATTTCATTTACATTTGCACCTTTATCTTTTGCATAAACTTTTAAAAGTTCTTCATCTTTTTCAACATAATCCCCTACTTTTTTATTAAGTACAAGGCCTACTTCATAGTCTATTTTATCATCAAGAGTATTCCTTCCTGCTCCTAAATTTTTTGCTATTTCACCGAGACGAAGAGCATCTATATGATTTATAAAACCTTCCTTATTGCTTTTTATTGAATATACTTTGTTTGATATTGCTATTTTATTTATATCTCCACCTTGTGCTTGTACAAGTTCAACAAATTTATTATATGCCTCTCCATTATTTAATTGTTTAAATAATAAATCTTTTGCATCACTATTAGATATTTTGTTAACTGCTCCTATTATAATTGATGAAAGTGTCATTACTACTTCAAGTAAATCTTTTGGACCATTTCCTTTAAGAGTATTGATGGCTTCTTGTACCTCAAGCGAATTACCTATAGAATAGCCTAATGGTTCATCCATATTTGTTATTAGACATATTGTAGGTTTTCTATAACTTTTACCTATTTTTACCATAATTCTAGCAAGTTCTTTTGCATCTTCTAATGTCTTCATGAGTGCTCCACTACCAACTTTTACATCAATCATAATTATATCTGCACCACTTGCAAGTTTTTTTGACATTATACTTGATGCAATAAGTGGTATTGATTCTACTGTCCCCGTAACATCTCTAAGTGCATAAATTTTTTTATCTGCAGGAACTAAGTTACCTGTTTGACCTACTAATGCAATATTAATATTATTTACTTGTTCTATAAATTTATCTTCACTTATTTTAGTATTAAAACCCTTTATTGATTCAAGTTTATCTATTGTACCACCTGTGTGTCCAAGCCCTCTACCACTCATTTTTGCTATTTTTATTCCAAGTGACGCAAGTAAAGGTGCAAGAACTAATGTAACTTTATCACCAACACCACCTGTTGAATGCTTATCTACAACAATTCCATCTATTTTACTTAAATCTATAATATCTCCACTTTTTAACATTATATCTGTTAAGTCAATTGTTTCTCTATCTGTCATTCCATTTAATAAAATTGCCATTAAAAGTGAACTCATTTGATAATCTTTTATAGTAGAATCTAAATAACCATTAACTGCAAATTTTATTTCTTCTCTTGTAAGTTCTTTTTTTAATCTTTTTTTATTTATTATATCTATTATTGTCATATATATTACCACCTATTATAATTGTATCATATTTTTATAATTTTGGAATATTAATAAAATAATTTTACATAAAACTTTGTAAATAAAATTATTAAAATACACTAATTACAAAAAAAATAATAATATTAATTATTAATTTTTACTATATCAATAAAACTTTCTACTCTAGTCTCAATTCCACCACTAAAACTTATATCATCTATTATTAAGTTTAGATATGGCTTATTTATTTTTCTCATTATAAGTTCGTTTGTCAAACTATCTGGTCCACATGGAAAACTCGATAAAAATATTATTCCATCAATTTGTTCTACATATTTTAAACCTTTCATATTTTCTTTATTATACTTCCAATATAACCCTGTTGCATATTTTTTATATTCGTCATTATCATCAAATAATTCACTATATATTATTTCAATATCGTATTTTTTTAACATATTTATAATTTGTCTACCTATTAATTTATCATATATATTATATGGATGACCTATTAATAATACTTTCATTTTTTCACTTTTTAGTTTTTCTTTATTCTTTTCTATCTTTAATTTTTTTACTCTTATTTCTTCGTTTTTAGCGCTCATATATGCTTTAATTACTGTTTTTTTGTTTATTCCTAATATAGCACCTATAGATATAAATCCATCAATTTCCTTTTCATTATTGTTTAAATTTATATTGTAATTTAATATTTTTATATCAAATAAATTATTTACTATATCATATATTGCTAAAAAATTAGTGCATGTTTGATTATCGATACCATAATTGTCTATTCTTGGAATTAATATATAATCACATTTATCTTTTAAATATGCAATATGTCCTATATAATTTTTTAATGATAAACACATCTCATCTGTTCCATATTTTAAACCTAAATCCATTATTTCTTTATTTGTTTCTGGACTGATTACTATATCGATGTTTAAATTTTCAAAAAAAGTTATCCATAAATCTTTGAAATAATAGTAATGAAAACTCCTTGGTATTCCTATTTTCACATTATCACCTATTAATTGTATGATTTTTATTTTTTAGTTAATACTAGTATTGGGTGAAATTATGAAAAAAGATCAAAAAATTAAATGTGATGTTTATGACTGTAAACACTGTAATTGTGATGATGATTGTTGCTCACTAAATGAAATAAAGGTTTGCAATTGCAATAATAAAGAGACAAAAGAGTCTACTATGTGTGATAGTTATGACAAAAAAGGTTAATGCCTTTTTTTGTTTACTTTTTTCTTATTTTGTAATATAATCTAAATATGTGAATGAGGGTGTTAGTATGTATATAAAAGAACTTACGAATGCTGAATTTAATAGTTTTACTGATTGCTTTGTAGATTCATCAATATATCAAACTAGTGAATATGGCTTTATTATGAATACGCAAAATTATACATCTTTATTTTTAGGATTAATTGATGATAATAAAATTCTTGCCGCTAGTTTAATATTGATTGAAAAAGAAGGTATGTTTAAATATGCATACGCACCAAAAGGCTTTTTAATTGATTATAGTAATAAACTTCTTGTAGAAAAATTCACTAACCTTATTAAAAGTTATTTAAGTAAAAAAAAGATTATGGCTATTAAAATTAATCCTATGATTATAAAAAGTTCATATGATTATAGAACTAATCAAACAAACTATAATCCAAACTTTAATGAGCAAATGGAATTTTTAAAAAGTTTAGGGTACTACCATTTAGGATTCAATAATCTATTTGAATCTTTTAAACCTAGATATAACGCTATTATAGATTTAAGCAAACCAATAACTACTCTATTTGGTAATATGAATAAAAATTTTAAAAACAAAGTTAAAAGTGCAGATAAAAATGGAGTTAGAATTATTAAAAGTGATGAAAATCATTTAGATTATTTATATGAAGAAGTTAAAAATAAGTATCCAAGAGATAAAAAATATTTTGAGGACGTTCTTTTCTTTTTTAAAAAAAGAAATATGATTGATTATTATTATGCAATACTTGATACAAATACATATCTTATAAATACACAAAAAAAATATCAAAAGCAATTAAATATTTGTAATAAAATTAATAATAAATTATTTAAAAATGTTGGTAAAAATAATGAAAAAATTATCAATAGTAAAATATTTGAAGAAAATAAACTCAATGAATTGAAAAATGAATTAGTATATGCTACTAAACTATTAAAAGAAGAACCAAATGGTATCATTTTATCTACTATGCTAATTACTAAATATAGAGATGAAGTAATGATATTTATGGATGGGTATAATAAGGATTTTAAAAGATTAAATGCTAAACATTTAATGACTTGGAAATTAATTGAAAAATACTCTAATGAAAAATACAAAAAATTTAATTTAGGTGGTATGGCTAATCCTAATATAGATAGTAAGTATAATGGGTTAAATGAATTTAAATTAAGTTTTAATGCAAGATGCATTGAATATATTGGTGACCTTGAACTAATTACAAACAATGTTTTATATGGATTATATAGAAATTCTAAACCTGTTAGATATATATTAAAAAAAGACAAATAGTCTTTTCTTGAATTTTAATTATAATTACCAAAAAAACTTAAGAAATCTTAAGTTTTTTTAATTTATTTAATAATTTCTGAAATTGATCCAGAACCAACTGTTCTACCACCTTCACGGATTGAGAATTTAGTTCCATTTTCAATAGCAATTGGAGCTATTAATTCAACTGTCATTTCAACATTGTCTCCAGGCATAACCATTTCAACACCTTCTGGTAATTCAATAACACCAGTAACATCTGTAGTTCTGAAATAGAATTGTGGACGATAGTTACTGAAGAATGGAGTATGTCTTCCACCTTCTTCTTTAGTTAAAACATAAACTTGTGCTTTAAATTTAGTATGAGGTGTAACTGTTCCTGGTTTAGCTAATACTTGACCACGTTCAACATCTTCACGAGCAATACCACGTAATAATACTCCGGCATTATCTCCTGATTCTGCATAATCAAGTGATTTACGGAACATTTCAATTCCAGTAACAACTGTTTTTTTAGTATCTCTTAAACCAATTATTTCAACTTCATCATTTAATTTTAATTGACCACGTTCAACACGTCCAGTAACAACTGTTCCACGTCCAGTGATTGTGAAAACGTCTTCAATTGGCATTAAGAATGGTTTATCATTATCTCTAGCTGGAGTTTCAATCCAAGTATCAACTGCATCTAATAATTCATGAATTTTTTCTCTCCATTTAGGATCTCCTTCAAGAGCTTTTAAAGCTGATCCCCTAATAATTGGAGTATTATCTCCATCATATCCATATTTATTTAATAATTCACGAACTTCCATTTCAACTAAATCTAATAATTCAGGATCATCAACCATATCACATTTATTTAAGAATACAACCATACGAGGTACTCCAACTTGACGTGATAATAATACGTGTTCATTAGTTTGAGCCATTGGTCCATCTGTTGCAGCTATAACTAAGATAGCTCCATCCATTTGAGCAGCACCAGTAATCATGTTTTTAACATAGTCAGCATGTCCTGGGCAATCTACGTGTGCATAATGTCTAGCATCTGTTTCATATTCAATGTGAGCAGTATTAATTGTAATACCACGTTCTCTTTCTTCAGGTGCTTTGTCGATATTTGAGAAATCAACTTTCTCTGCTTTTCCTTCATCAGCTAAAGTTGCACTAATTGCAGCTGTTAAAGTTGTTTTACCATGATCTACGTGTCCAATAGTACCAATGTTAACATGTGGTTTTGAACGATCATATTTTGCTTTTGCCATATTTATTTCCTCCTTATTTAACAATACATTAATATTTTATATCAATTAGCAAAAAATTTCAATACTTTTTTTATTTTTTATGTTGAAATAGAAGTTTTTTTTGAATTTAACTTCTATTTCTAACAAATTAATTTCCATTTTTCTTAATTACTTCTTCAGCAATGTTTCTTGGAACTTCTTCATAATGGTCAAATTCCATAACGAAGTTTCCTCTACCTTGAGTATTACTTCTTAGAGATGTTGCATATCCAAACATTTCTGAAAGTGGTACCATTGCATCAATTGCAATAGCATTTCCACGAGATTCTTGACCCATAGGACGTCCACGACGAGATGTAATATCTCCCATTACGTTTCCTAAATATTCATCTGGTACAACTACTTGTACTTTCATAATTGGTTCAAGTAATACTGCTTTACACTTAGTTTTTGCTTCTTTTAAAGCTAAACTTGCAGCAACTTTGAATGCCATTTCAGATGAGTCTACTTCGTGATATGAACCATCGAATAATGTAGCTTTAACATCTATCATTGGGAATCCAGCAAGTACACCAGTTTTAAGTGCATCTTGTAGTCCTTTATCTGTTACTGGTATATATTCACGTGGAACTACACCACCAACTATAGCATCAACGAATTCATATCCTTTACCAGGATTTGGTTCAAATTTAATTTTAACATGTCCATATTGTCCACGTCCACCTGATTGTTTAATATACTTACCTTCACATTCACCCTCTTGAGTAATCGTTTCACGATAAGCAACTTGTGGTTGACCAATGTTTGCCTCTACATTAAATTCTCTTTTCATACGATCAACTATTATATCAAGGTGTAACTCACCCATTCCTGCTATTATTGTTTGACCAGTTTCATGATTAGTTGAAGCTCTAAAAGTTGGGTCTTCTTCAGATAACTTTTGTAAAGCTATAGCCATTTTATCTTGATCTGCTTTTGATTTTGGTTCTACAGCAAGTTCAATAACTGGTTCTGGGAATACCATTGATTCAAGTATACATGGATGTTTTTCATCACATAGTGTATCTCCAGTCGTTGTATTTTTAAGTCCTACTGCAGCTGCTATATCACCAGTCCATACTTCATTAATTTCTGTACGGTTATTAGCATGCATCAATAATATACGACCTATTCTTTCTTTTTCATTCTTAGTTGCATTTAATACATAAGAACCACTTGTTAAGTGTCCTGAATAAACACGGAAGAATGATAAACGTCCAACAAATGGATCTGTCATTATCTTAAATGCTAGTGCTGAAAAAGGTTCATTATCTCTTGGATGTCTTTCTATTTCATTACCATTTAAATCTACACCTTTAATAGATTCTACATCTATTGGACTTGGTAGATAATCAACTACTGCATCTAATAATAATTTAACTCCTGTATTTCCTAAAGCAGTACCACACATTACTGGAAAGAATTTAACTTCAAGAGTACCTTTACGAATAGCTTTTTTAATTAGTTCTACACTAATTTCATCACCTTCAAGATACTTTTCCATTAATTCATCATCAAATTCTGCAACTGCTTCAATTAAGTCATTACGTTTTTCTTCAACGATATCTTTTAAATCTTCTGGAATATCGATTATAGTTGCATTTTCATGTTGTTCTCTATCATAATGATAAGCTGTACGAGTTACTAAGTCAATAATTCCATTAAATTCATTTTCTGCACCAATTGGCCATTGTATAGGCTTAGCATTTACACCAAGTCTTGAATCTATAGTTTTTAAACTATATTCAAAACTAGCTCCCATTTTGTCCATTTTATTACAGAAAATCATTCTTGGAACTTTGAATTCAGTAGCTTGACGCCATACTGTTTCTGTTTGTGGTTCAACACCAGCTTGTGCATCTAAAAGCGCTACTGCACCATCTAATACACGAAGTGATCTTGAAACTTCAACTGTAAAATCTACGTGACCTGGAGTATCTATAATATTTAATCTATGACCTTTCCAGTATGCAGTAGTTGCAGCTGATGTAATTGTAATACCACGCTCTTGTTCTTGTGCCATCCAGTCCATTTGTGATTCACCATCATGTGTTTCACCTATTTTATGGATTTTACCTGTATGGAATAAGATACGTTCAGTACAAGTAGTTTTACCTGCATCGATATGTGCCATTATTCCTATATTACGAGTATTTTCTAGACTATATTCACGAGCCATACTTTATTTCCTTTCTTCTACCATCTATAATGAGCAAATGCTTTGTTAGCTTCTGCCATTCTGTGAGTTTCTTCACGTTTTTTAACTGCTGCACCTGTTCCATTTGATGCATCAATTATTTCATTAGCAAGGTTGTCAGCCATAGAATGACCACCACGTAATCTTGCATAATTAATTAACCAACGAATTCCTAATGCTTGTTTACGATCAGCTTTAACTTCAATTGGTACTTGGTAGTTAGCTCCACCAACACGGCGAGATTTAACTTCAAGTTGTGGCATGATATTTTCTAAAGCTTTATCTAAAACTTCCATAGGTTCAGTATTAGTTTTTTCTTTAACTATATTCATAGCATCATAAAAGATTTTTTGAGCAATTCCTTTTTTACCATCTTTCATAATTGTATTTATGATTTTAGTAACTAATTTTGAATTATATATAGGATCTGCTAAAACGTCTCTTTTAATTGCACGTCTCT
Source organism: uncultured Bacilli bacterium (assembly GCA_947632395.1). GTDB lineage: Bacteria > Bacillota_I > Bacilli_A > RF39 > UBA660 > UMGS1613. The sequence goes on from CANRPA010000004.1 coordinate 61,092, forward strand.
TACGCATTTAATTTCCTCCTTTATTATTTAGTTGTTGCTTTTGGTTTTTTAGTACCATATTTACTACGTCCTTGACGACGTTTCTCGATACCAGCTGTATCAAGTGTACCACGAACAATGTGATAACGAACACCTATTAAGTCCTTAACACGTCCACCACGTATAAGTACTACTGAGTGTTCCTGTAGATTATGTCCTTCTCCTGGAATGTATGCAGTAACTTCCATATTATTTGAAAGTCTAACACGAGCATACTTTCTTAAAGCTGAGTTTGGTTTCTTTGGTGTCATTGTTCCAACACGAGTACATACACCACGTTTTTGTGGAGCTGTTTTATTTGTTTGTACTTTATCTTTACTGTTATATCCTATATTTAAAACAGGTGATTTACTCTTTTTAGTCTTCTTAGATCTATTCTTCCTAACTAATTGGTTTATTGTTGGCATATTTTTCTCCTTTCTTTCCACACCTCCAGGTGTTTCATTTTTACCTTAATTAAAGATTTGCACAAGGCAAATCCAAATTAAAATGCATAAATAATATATCATTTTATAATATGCTTGTCAATAATTTTTATGAATTTTATAAAAATATATAATACATAGTGACCCCATGGTTATTATGTATTTTTTGTATTTTGATATATAATATGTGGTTATAG
>CANRPA010000005.1 GCA_947632395.1 uncultured Bacilli bacterium
GTTATAGAATTAAATTATGATGTTAATTATAAATTTTCTTTTAATAAAACTGCTCCTCTTTTCAATCAAATAAATAATGACATAACTAGAAATTTAATCACTTATATTTATATTAATTATATAAACAAGGATAATAATATTAATCATTTTTTTGAAAATGAGATAAATGAAATTTTAAATGGAACAAATAATTAATTATATAGTGATATTTAATAACATAAGCTTTTGAATTTTTTCAAAGGCTTTTTATATTACTTACTATAAAACTCAAAAGTTAAATTAAAATAATATTGAGGGAAATATATTTACATAACCTATTATATTGCAATCAGACTTATTTCTGTTCTTAATAAAAAAGAGAAAAATTAACGAAATTTATAAAAAATGCAAAAAAGTGTTGATTTTTATAATTAAATAGCGTATAATTTTTATATGTGTGGCGTGCGTTGATGTGTAAGGTTGCTGATACACCAGGTTAAGTTGTTAGAAAAAATAATCTGTGAATTAGGTTTTTACACGGAGCAAGTCTATACTAGATATAGGCGAAGGGAGGATACAAGATGTCAAAAACTAAAATTCGTATCAAATTAAAATCGTTTGAACATAAAAGTTTAGACAAAGCTTGCGCTAAAATCGTTGAAACTGTTAAAAGAAATGGTGGTACAGTAGTTGGACCAGTTCCACTACCAACAGAAGTTGAAAAAATCACTATCTTAAGAGCAGTTCACAAAGATAAAGATTCACGTGAGCAATTTGAGAGAAGAACACACAAAAGACTAGTAGATATCGTTGATCCATCAAAGGAAACTATTGAAGCATTAGCTCATTTAGATATTCCAAGTGGTGTTGATATCAAAATAATTAAATAAGGAGGATATATATGAAAGGAATCTTAGGTCGTAAAATTGGAATGACTCAAGTATTTACTGAATCTGGTAAATTAATTCCTGTAACTGTTGTTGAAGTTGAAAAAAATGTTGTAACACAAATTAAAACAAAAGAAAATGATGGTTATGATGCAATTCAATTAGGATTTGGAAATACAAGAGAAAAGTTAGCGACTAAAGCTTCTGCTGGACATACAGCAAAAGCACAAACTACACCTAAGCGCTTCTTTAAAGAAATAAAAGGTGTAGATATCAATTCATATACTCTAGGACAAGAAATATCAGCTGATATTTTTACTCCAGGAGAAGTGGTTGATGTAACTGGAACTACTAAAGGAAAAGGGTTCCAAGGTGTTATTAAAAGACATGGACAAAGTAGAGGACCTATGGGACATGGTTCACATTATCATAGAAGACCAGGTTCAATGGGAACAATGAGACCAATGCGTGTTTTCAAAGGTAAAAAATTAGCAGGACATATGGGAACACTTACAGTAACAATTCAAAACTTAGAAATAGTTGCTGTAGATATTGAAAATAATGTAATATTAGTAAGCGGTAATATACCAGGACCTAAAAAAGGTTTAGTAGTTATCAAGAGTGCTGTTAAAGGTAATGGTAAAGTAAACGAAATGGAAAACTTAATTTCTTATGATGAACCAGTAGTAGTTGAAGAACCAACAACTGAAGAAACTACTACAAAAGAAACACCAGTGGTTGAAGAACCTATAGCAGAGGAAGAATCTACTGTTGAAGAAACAGAAAATGAAGAATCTGCAGTAGAAGAAACTACTAAGGAAGAAAATTAGTAGGGAGGATACATATGAACAAAATAGATGTATTAAACACAAATGGTGAAAAAGTAAAAGATATTACATTAAGTAAAGAAGTATTTGGTATTGTTCCAAATGATGCAGTATTATACGATGCTATTAAATTAGCTCAAAATAATGCTCGTCAAGGTACTAGAGGAGTTAAAGGACGTTCTGATGTTTCTGGTGGAGGAAGAAAACCATGGAGACAAAAAGGAACAGGTCGTGCTCGCCAAGGTTCAACTCGTGCACCACATTGGTATCATGGTGGTTGGGCATTTGGAAACCAAGTTAGAAATTATGAAACTAAACAGAATAAAAAAGAAAGAATTATTGCTTTAAAATCTGCTTTAGCTTACAAAGTAATTAATAAAGAATTAATTATAGTTGATTCATTTGGACTTGAATCAAATAAAACTAAAGATATGAAAAATATTTTAAATAACTTTAAAGTTGAAAGAAACGTATTAATAGTTGTTTCAGAATTAAATGATAATTTAATATTAGCTACTCGTAATTTAAATAATGTTTTATTATTAGAAGCAAATGAAATCAACGTATTAGATTTAGTTTCTGCAAACTTAGTAATAGCAGAAGAAAGTGCTATTAAAGAAATAGAGGAGGCTTTAGCATAATGAATAATTATAGAGATATAATAAAAGCTCCAATTATTACTGAAAAAACTGCAAATTTAAGCCAAAATGGAAACATTGTAACTTTTAGTGTAGACCCTAAAGCTAATAAAACTCAAATTAAACAAGCTGTAGAAAAAATCTTTGATGTAAAAGTAGAAAGCGTAAATACAATAAATGTTAAACCTAGAAAAAAAAGAGTAGGACGTTATGCTGGACTTACTAATAGAAAGAAAAAAGCTATAGTTACATTAAAAGAAGGAAGTTCAATAGAACTTAACTAATGTAAGGAGGGAATTAGAGTGGCAATCAAAAGTTATAAATCAACAACTAATGGTAGACGTGGAATGACTACTTTGGATAATACTGAATTAACTAAAGTAGCACCAGAAAAATCATTACTTGTTACATTAAAGAAAAATGGTGGTCGTAATAATCAAGGTAAAATAACTGTTCGTCATCAAGGCGGAGGAGCAAAAAGAAAATACCGTATTATTGATTTCAAAAGAGTTAAAGATGGTGTTGTAGGAACTGTAGCATCTATAGAATATGATCCAAACAGAACATCAAATATAGCTTTGATTAAATACGCAGATGGAGAAAAAACTTATATAATCGCTCCAAAAGGGTTAAAAGTTGGAGATAAAATTGAAAGTGGAGAAAAAGCAGATATCAAAACTGGTAACTGTTTACCACTAGCAAATATTCCAGAAGGTACTTTAGTTCACTGTGTTGAATTAAAAGCTGGAAAAGGAGCACAAATGGCTCGTTCAGCAGGATCAAGTGTACAAATACTTGGTTTTGAAGGAAAATATGCATTACTACGTTTAACTAGTGGTGAAGTTCGTAAAGTATTAAGTACTTGCCGTGCAACTATTGGTGAAGTAGGAAATGAAGATAATGAATTAGTAAATTTAGGTAAAGCTGGTCGTAAAAGACATATGGGAATTCGTCCAACAGTTCGTGGATCAGTTATGAATCCTAATGATCACCCTCATGGTGGTGGTGAAGGTAGAGCTCCAGTAGGACACAAAGGACCTCTTACACCTTGGGGAAAACCTGCACTTGGATATAAAACTCGTAAAGGTAAAAAACAATCAGATGACTTAATAGTTCATCGCCGTAAAAAATAGGAAAGGATGGTAACTAATGACTAGGAGTTTAAAAAAAGGACCTTTTGCAGATGAAAGTCTAATGAAAAAAGTTCAAAAGGTAAATGAATCTGAAAAAAAAGAAGTTATAAAAACTTGGTCACGCCGTTCAACAATATTTCCTGAATTTATAGGTAACACATTTGCAGTTCATAATGGAAAAGAATTTGTTCCAGTATATGTTACTGAAGATATGGTAGGACACAAATTAGGTGAATTCGTTGCTACTCGTAAATTCGGTGGTCACGGTGATGACAAAGATAAAAAATAGAAAAACCTAGGAAGGAAGGAATTTATGGAAGCAAGAGCAATCGCAAAAGGGCTTAGAATCCCTCCACGCAAAGCACGACTAGTAATTGATTTAGTACGTGGTAAAGACGTGGCAGAAGCAGAAAAAATTTGTAGTAATTACAATAGTGAAGCTGCTAGATTAACTTTAAAAGTGTTAACTTCAGCAGTAGCAAATGCTTGTAACAACTTAGGTTTAGATAAAACTAAATTATATGTTAGTAAAGCATATGTTGATGAAGGTCAAACATTGAAAAGAATGAATTTTGGTTCTCGTGGACATATAGATCCAATAAAAAAGAGAACATGTCATATTACAATTGTTGTAAGTGAAAAAAACTAAGGTAAAGGAGGAAAACTTGTGGGTCAAAAAGTTAGTCCAGTGGGACTTAGAATAGGCGTTAACAAATCTTGGCAATCAACTTGGTATGCAGAAGGAAAAGATAATGCTAAGTATATTAAAAATGATGACAAGATTCGTAAAATGTTAGAGAAAAAACTAAAAGACGCATCAGTTTCAAGTATTCTTATTGAAAGAGACACTAAGAAGACTAATGTTGTTATAAATACAGCTAAACCTGGAGTTGTTATTGGTCATGGTGGAGATGAAATTGATAAACTTAAAAATGAATTGTCAAAACTAGTAGATGAAAATATTCAAATTTCAATAAAAGAAGTTAAAAATCCAGATTTAGATGCTGCACTAGTTGCAGAAAATATCGCACGCCAAATAGAAGGTCGTGTATCATTTAGAATAGCTCAAAAAAGAGCAATTAGAAATACAATGAAAGCAGGAGCAAAAGGAATTACAACTTCTGTGTCTGGACGTTTAGGAGGAGCTGATATGGCTCGTACTGAAGGATATACAGAAGGTAGCGTTCCTCGTCATACTTTAAGATCTGATATTGATTATGCTTGGAAAGAAGCAAATACTACTTATGGTAAAATTGGTGTAAAAGTATGGATTTGCAAAGGTGAAATACTTCCTGCAAAAAATAAGGGAGGTAATCAAGATGGCAGTAATTCCAAAAAGAACTAAACATCGTTGCGTACATAGACTTCCTTATGATGGAAAAGCAAAAGGAAATACAGAGTTACACTTCGGTGAATATGGTTTAATGGCACTTGAAGGAGCTTGGATTACAGATAGACAAATCGAAGCTGCCAGAATTGCTATGACTCGTTATATGAAACGTGGAGGAAAAGTTTGGATAAATATATTTCCACATCTTTCATTAACTAAAAAACCACTTGAAACTCGTCAAGGTAAAGGTAAAGGTTCTCATGATGCATGGGTTGCAGTAGTTAAACAAGGAAAAATTATGTTTGAAATAGCTGAAGTTGAAGAAGCTATAGCACGTGAAGCATTAAGACTTGCTATGCATAAACTTCCTGTCAAATGTAAATTTGTAAAAAAAGAAAGTGGTGAAAGTAATGACTAACAAAGAAATAAGAGAATTATCTAATGAGGAAATACTTTCAAAAATTGAAGAATCAAAAGAAGAATTATTTAACTTACGTTTGAAACAAGCAACAGGATCTTTAGAAAAACCTTCAAGAATAACAGAATTAAGAAAGTTAGTTGCACGTATGAAAACAATCTTACGTGAAAGAGAATTAACTAAATAATAGGAGGAAATATGGAAGAAAAAAGAGCACACGAATTAGTTGGAACTGTTGTAAGTGATGTAAACGATAAAACTATTACAGTTTTAGTAGAAACTTACAAAAATGATAGATTATATAAAAAACGAGTTAAATATTCTAAAAAATATACTGCACATGATGAAAAGAACGAAGCTAAAAAAGGTGATAAAGTCCTTATAGCTGAAACAAGACCATTATCAAAAACTAAACATTTCCGTTTAGTAAAAGTTATAGAAAAAGCAATTATTTTATAATTGAACGAGTGAAGGAGGATAATATATGATTCAACAAGAAAGCCGTTTAAAAGTAGCTGACAACTCAGGAGCAAGAGAATTATCTGTAATTCGTGTTCTTGGAGGCTCAAAAGTTAAAACTGGAAATATTGGAGATATAGTAGTTGCTACTGTAAAAAAAGCAACACCTAATGGAACTGTTGACAAAGGTAAAGTTGTTAAAGCAGTTGTAGTTAGAAGTAAATTTGGTCTAAGAAGAGAAGATGGATCATACATCAAATTTGATGATAACGCTGCTGTTATTGTTAAAGAAGATAAGAGTCCAGTTGGAACTCGTGTATTTGGACCAGTAGCACGTGAATTACGTGATTTAGGTTTTAATAAAATCATATCACTAGCTAAAGAAGTGTTATAGAGTTTGGAGGCAGAAAGATGAATTTTAAAACTGGAGATAAAGTAGTTGTCATTTCTGGTAAGGATAAAGGTAAAGAAGGAAAAATCATAAGTGTATTACGTAACGAAAATAGAGTAGTTGTTGAGGGAATTAACATGGTAAAAAAACATGTTAAAGGAAATGGACAACAAGCTGGAAGCATCAATGATGTAGAGGCACCTATTCATGCTTCAAACGTAATGATTATAGATCCTAAAACTAAAAAGCCTACTAGAATAGGACACAGTGTAAATAAAGACGGAAAGAAAATTAGAGTAACTAAAAAATCTAATTCAAGTCTTGATTAATTGGAAGGAGGGTATATATGAACCGCCTAAAAGAAAAGTATGTTAAAACAATCGTATCCGATTTAATGAGTAAACATAATTATAAAAATATTATGGAAGTACCTAAATTAGAGAAAATCGTAGTTAATATTGGTTGTGGAGATGCTACTTCTAATTCTAAATTATTAGAAGCTGCTATGAAAGATCTTGAAATAATAACAGGACAAAAACCAGTTGCTACAAAAGCTAAAAAATCAATAGCAGGATTTAAACTTAGACAAGGTCAAGCTATTGGTTGTAAGGTAACTTTACGTGGGGATAATATGTATAACTTCTTAGATAAATTAATTAGTATTACATTACCTCGTGTAAGAGATTTTAGAGGTATATCTAATAAGGCATTTGATGGGAGAGGTAATTATACGTTAGGTTTAACTGAACAATTAATATTCCCAGAAATCGAATATGATAATGTAGTTAAAGTACGTGGTATGGACATAGTTTTTGTAACAAGTGCAAAAACTGATGCTGAAGCGTTAGAACTCTTAAAAGGTTTCGGAATGCCATTTAAGAAATAAACTTAGGAGGAAATTATGGCTAAGAAAAGTATGAAAATAAAAGCTAGCCGCGAACCAAAATTTGAAGTACGTAGATATACTCGTTGCAGTCGTTGTGGACGTCCACATGCTGTATTAAAAAAATACGGAATATGCAGAATTTGTTTTCGTGAATTAGCTTACAAGGGACAAATACCAGGGATGAAAAAATCAAGCTGGTAGTTGATAAGAGAAGGAGGATATTATGGTAACAGATCCAATCGCAGATATGCTTACTCGTATTCGTAATGCAAATCAAATGCGATATAAAGAAGTTGAAGTTCCCGCTTCAAAAATAAAGAATGAAATCGCTAGAATATTAAAATCTGAAGGATTTATAACTGACTATAAAGTAAAGAAAAATAATATTCAAGACATCCTTGTTTTATCACTTAAATATGTAGACAAGGAACGTGTAATTACTGGACTTAAGAGAATTTCTAAACCAGGATTACGTGTATATGCAAAAGCAGAAGAAGTTCCTACAGTATTAAATGGACTTGGTATAGCAATTATCTCAACATCTAAAGGTGTTATGACAGATAAAGAAGCTAGAAAAGAATCATTAGGTGGAGAAGTTCTTGCTTATGTTTGGTAGAAAGGAAGGAATCTTATGAGTCGAGTTGGAAATAGAAAATTAAAAATACCAACTGGTGTAACTGTAGCCGTAGATGGAAATGTTGTTACTGTAAAAGGACCAAAAGGTGAACTTTCTACTGTAATAAATGAAAATATTACTGTTAATGTAAATGATAATGAAGTTACTTTAACAAGAAAAAATGATAATTTTAAAAATTTTCATGGTACAGCTAATGCAAATATTAGAAATATGATAATTGGTGTAACACAAGGATTTGAAAAAAAATTAGAATCTGTTGGTGTTGGTTATCGTTTTCAAATAAAAGGTGCACAGTTAGTAGTAACAGCTGGTTATTCACATCCTGTTAATGTTGATGTTCCAGAAGGAATTAAATTAGAAAGTCCAAGTAATACAGAATTATTTATAAGAGGAATAGATAAACAATTAGTAGGAGAATTTGCAGCTAATGTAAGAAAAATTAGAAAACCTGAGCCATACAAAGGAAAAGGTATTCGTTATGCTGACGAACATATTCGTCGTAAAGAAGGAAAGAAAGCTTCTAAATAGTTAGAGTAAAGGAGAGAGTTATGATCAAAAAAGTAGACCGTAATAGCGCTCGTGTTTCAAGACATGAACGTGTTAGAAATAAAGTAGTTGGTACATCAAGCGTTCCTAGATTGAATGTATATAGATCAAACAGTAATATTTTTGCTCAAATCATTGATGACGAAGCTTCTAAAACTTTAGTAAGTGCTTCTTCTATAGACAAAGAATTAAAACTTGAAAATGGTGGAAATATCGAAGCCGCACAAAAAGTAGGAGAATTGCTTGCTAAAAGAGCTAAAAAAGCAAAAATATCAAAAGTAGTTTTCGATAGAGGTGGATATCTTTATCATGGACGTGTTGAAGCTTTAGCAAACGCAGCACGTGAAAACGGACTAGAATTCTAATAGGAGGGTAATGATGGAAAAAGAAATCGAAAAGGATCTTGAAGTAAAAGATACTGAAAATACTGAGAAATCAGAAAAAGTAGAAAAAACTGATAGAAAACCTCGTAAATCAAATGGTGAAAAACGTAGTCCACGTCAAAGACAACCAAAACTTTATGAAGAAGAAGTAATATCTATCGGACGTGTTACAAAAGTAACAAAAGGTGGACGTCATTTCCGCTTCTCAGCAGTTGTAGTAGTTGGAGATAAAAAAGGTAGAGTTGGACTTGGTACTGGAAAATCAAATGAAGTTCCAGATGCAATAAAAAAAGCAAGTCAAGCTGCAGCTAAAAATGTCGTAAAAGTATCTATAGTTGATGAGCGTACAATACCACATGAAGCAATTGGCGTATGTGGCGCAAGTAAAGTTATGTTAAAACCTGCTAATAAAGGTACAGGAGTTAAAGCTGGAGGACCAGTTAGATCAGTACTAGAAATGGCTGGTGTTAAAGATATCTTATCTAAATCATTAGGATCAAGTACAAAAGTTAATATGGCATATGCAACACTTGAAGCATTAAAATCACAAAAAACATTAGAAGAAGTAGCTCGCCTACGTGGAAAAAAAGTAGAGGAGATTAGATAATATGAAATTACATGAATTACGTCCAAGTGAAGGTGCTTTTAAAACTAATAAAAGAGTTGGTCGTGGAGTAGCTTCAGGACATGGAAAAACTAGTGGTAAAGGACATAAAGGACAAAATGCTAGAAGTGGCGGAGGAGTAAGACCTGGATTTGAAGGTGGACAATTACCATTATTCAGACGTTTACCAAAAAGAGGTTTCTCAAACGCTATGTTTAAAGTTGAATATGCTACAATTAATGTAAGTGATTTAGAAAAATTTGAAAATGGAGCAGTTGTTACTCCAGAATTATTAAAAGAAATGGGAATATTAAAAAAACAACTTGCAGGAGTTAAAATATTAGGTAATGGTGAATTAACTAAAAAATTAACTGTAAAAGCAAATAAATTCTCAAAATCAGCAATTGAAAAAATAGAAGCGATAGGTGGAAAAGCTGAGGTGATTTAATATGTTTGGAAGCGTCAAACAAATATTTACTTCAAAAAATCGTGATTTGTTAAAAAGAGTTTTATTCACATTATTCGCTTTACTAATATTTAAAATTGGAACAGCTATAGTTGTTCCAGGGGTTAATGTTAGTACTTCGGGAATGTCATTTTTGGAAATAATAAATGCTATGAGTGGTGGAGCATTCTCAAATGCATCAATATTTGCACTTGGTGTTACACCATATATAACAGCGCAAATCATAATTCAATTATTATGTGCAGATATAGTTCCATATTTAGCAGAATTATCAAAACAAGGTGGCGTTGGTAGAAGAAAATTAAACCAAATAACTAGAGTTACAGGTATATGCCTTGGCTTTTTACAAGGATACCTATATTCATTTGCATATATAGGAAATGGAACTGCAATGGATTATATATTATATTCATTAATTCTAACTGCAGGTACAGCACTTCTTATGTGGATAGCAGATGAAATAACTCTAAAAGGTATTGGAAATGGAATGTCATTGATAATAATGGCTGGTATTATAAGTGTTTTACCTGGAATGTTTAAAGATTTATGGGTAGAATTAACAGTTAAAGGATTTTTAGGAATAATGACGTTTATTGCTTTTGTATTAGTATTTTTAGCGATTGTAGTAGGTGTTATTTATGTTGAAACAGCAGAAAGAAGAATACCTATTCAATATGCTAATAAATCAACTAGTACTTTAGGTAAGCAAAGTTATATTCCATTTAAATTAAATAGTGCAGGAGTTATGCCAGTAATATTTGCATCTGCATTACTTTCAATACCACAAATTTTATCCGCAGTTATAAAGAAAGATGGTTTTACATTATTTGTACAAAAGTATTTATCATATACTAATGGTACAGGACTAATTTTATATATAATATTAATCTTTGTATTTGCATATTTATATACATTTATGCAACTTAAACCCAAAGAAATGTCTGATAATTTAAATCAAAATGGCGGATACATACCAGGTATAAGACCAGGTAATGAAACTATAAAATATATAAACACAGTGTTAACTAGAATAACAATTGTTGGTGCATCATTTTTAACATTGCTTGCAATACTTCCAATATTGTTTGATAAATTTTCTAATTTAGCAACTCAAGTTACTATTAGTGGTACAGGATTACTTATCGTAGTTGGAGTTGCACTTGAAATATTTAAACAATTTGAAAGTCAATTAATAAGTAGGACTTATACTAGAGGTAGGAGAGGAAGAAAATGAAAAATATAATTTTAATAGCTGCTCCTTCTGCTGGTAAAGGTACTGTGTCAAATTTTTTAACAAAAGAATATGGTATACCTCATATATCTACTGGAGATATATTGAGAGAAAAAGCCAAAGAGGATTCAGATTTAGGTAGAGATATTAAATATAAAATTGACAATGGAATATTTGTTAGTGAAGATATAATTCTCGATATTCTAAAATCTAGAATTCAAGAAGAAGATTGTAACAATGGGTACATTTTAGATGGATTTCCACGAGATGTATCACAGGCAGAAAGTTATCAAAAAATACTTAAAGAAATAGGAAAAAATATTGGAGTAGTTATCGTTATAGATGTAAGTTTAGAAACTGCTCTAAAAAGAATTGCAGGAAGGGTAATATGTCCTAAATGCAAAAGCGTTTATAGCACTAATTCAGATGGTGTGAAACCTAAAGTAGATGGTATTTGCGATAAATGTAACGAACCACTTGTAAAAAGAGTAGATGATAACGAAGAAACATATATGAATAGATATAATACATATATGGAAAAGACATATCCATTAATAGAATATTATGAAAAACAAAATATAGTTTATCATGTTGATGGTAATGTAAGTGTTGAATATACTCATAAACAAGTTAAAGAAATTTTAGGAGAAGAAAATGATTAACATTAAAACTCCAAGAGAGATAGAACTAATGCGCGTAGCTGGTGAAATAGTAGGTGATACACATAAGTATCTAATTCCGTTTTTAAAACCAGGAATTACTACTAAGGAAATAGATTCACTAGCACGCGACTATATTATAAAAAGAGATGCGACTCCATCTTGTTATCATTATGAAGGTTATCCAGCAAATATCTGTATTTCAATTAATGAAGAAGTTGTACATGGTATTGCTAGTAACAGAAAGTTATGTGATGGGGATATAGTTACTCTAGATATATGTGCTTGCTATAAAGGATATCATGGTGATAGTGCATGGTCATATCCAATTGGAAATATATCAGAGGAGAAAAAATATTTACTTGAACATACAGAAAAAGCATTATTTAAAGGTTTAGAACAAGTTAAATCAGGAGCTCGTGTTGGCGATATAGGATATGCTGTTGAAAAATATGCAACAGAACATAACCTAGGAGTAGTAAAAGAATTAGTAGGTCATGGTGTAGGAAATAAATTACACGAAGATCCAGATGTTCCTAACTACGGTAAAAAAAATACTGGACCTATCTTAAAAGAAGGAATGGTTATTGCTGTAGAACCCATGTTAAATTTAGGAACTGCAGATGTTTATTTATTAGATGATGATTGGACAGTAGTTACTGCTGACAATCAGCCGTCAGCTCACTTTGAACATACAGTGTTAATTACCAAAGATGGATATGAAATATTAACAAAGAGGTGAAATATGGCAAAAGAAGATGTTATTGAGATGGAAGGTAAAGTATTAGAGGTATTGCCAGGCTATGAATTTAAAGTAGAACTAGCAAACAAACATGTAATTACGGCACACGTTTCAGGTAAAATACGAATGAACATGATTCGAATTTTAGCTGGTGACACAGTAATGGTTGAATTATCAACTTACGATTTAACACGTGGTCGTATAACCTACAGAAAATAGGAGGTAAGAAAGATGAAAGTTAAACCATCAGTAAAACCAATGTGTGAAAAATGTAAAGTTATTAAACGTAAGGGTAAAGTAATGGTAATTTGTGAAAACCCAAAACATAAACAAAGACAAGGTTAAAATAGGAGGTGTTTTATGGCACGTATTAAAGGTGTAAATATACCAGATAATAAAAGAATAGAAATTTCACTTACTTATGTATATGGAATTGGAAGAAGTCTTTCAAATAAAATCTTAAAAGACGCAAAAGTTAATCCAGATACAAGAGCTGGAAAACTTACAAATGATGAATTAAATGCAATTCGTGATCAAGTTGATAAGTATATGACAGAAGGAGATCTTCGTCGTGAAGTAAATATGAATATTAAAACTAAAATGGAAATAAATTCATATCAAGGAGATCGTCATAAAAAAGGTTTACCTGTAAGAGGTCAAAGAACAAATAGAAATGCTCGTACTCGTAAAGGTAAAGGTAAAGTAGTTGCTAATAAGAAAAAATAGTTGTGATTAAAGGAGGATAAATTATGGCTTATAAATCAAGAAAAAGAAAAGTGAAGAAAAATGTACCAGAAGGTAAAGCTTACGTTCATTCAACATTCAATAATACTATTGTAACAATTACTGATAATGATGGTAATGCAATAAGTTGGGCTTCTGCTGGGACTTTAGGTTTCAAAGGAAGTAAAAAGTCAACTCCATTCGCAGCTGGTATGAGTGCTGAAGCAGCAGGTAAAGCAGCATACGATATGGGTATGAGAAAAGTTGAAGTATTTGTAAAAGGTTTAGGATCAGGTAAAGAAACAGCAATCCGTTCACTTCAAACAGCAGGTTTAGAAATTACATCTATATCTGATGTTACACCTATACCACACAATGGATGTCGTCCACCAAAACGTCCACGTGGATAAGAGGAGGAATGAAAATGTTAAATTTTGAAAAACCAATATATAAAATAACTGAATATGTAGAAGATAAAAATTATGGTAAATTTGAATTAGAACCACTTGAAAGAGGTTTTGGTACAACTTTAGGTAATGCTCTTAGAAGAGTAATGCTATCTAGTATGCCAGGAAGTGCTATAGTAGCAGTAAAAATAGATGGAGTTATGCATGAATTCCAAACTATGGATGGTATAGTAGAAGACGTAACAACTATAGTTTTAAATTTAAAGAATGTAGTTGTTAAGAAAAATGTAGAAGAAGAAGTAATTCTTAAACTATACGCTGATAAAGAAGGTGTAGTAACTGCCGGAGATATCGAGGAAAACACAGATGTTGAAATTATTAATAAAGACCAAGTAATAGCAACTATTGCTAAAGGTGGAAAACTTGATATGGAATTAATAGTAGCAAATGGACGCGGTTATGTACCATCAACAGAAAATAAAAAATATATTGAAAATCAAAAAATAGGATTCATTCCAATTGATGCATTGTATTCACCAATTGAAAGAGTTAGTTATGAAATAGATAGTGCACGTGTTGGTCAAGATGCTAGTTATGATAAACTAATAATGGAAGTATTTACAAATGGATCAATTAGACCAGAAGAAGCTATGGCTCTTGCAGCAAAAATTATGATTGAACATTTAAATATAGTAACTAATTTAAGTGAAATAGCTGATATTACAGGAATAATGAACGCTAAGCAAGAAGATAGTAAAATAAAAAAATTAGAAACTTCAATAGATGATTTAGATTTCTCAGTAAGAGCATACAATTGTTTAAAAAGAGCTGGAGTTAATACTCTTGGGGATTTAACAGCTAAATCAGAAGTAGAAATGATGAAAATTCGTAACTTAGGTAAAAAGTCTTTAAAAGAAGTAATCGATAAGATTAAGGATATGGGACTTAGATTCCGCGAAGACGATTAATAGTTAGGAGGAATATTATGGCTTATAGAAAATTAGGACGCAAAAATAAACATAGAAGAAGTATGCTTGCTAATTTGACTAAAGATGTTATCATGAATGAAAGAATAGAAACAACAGAAACTAGAGCTAAAGAAGTTCGTAAATTTGTTGATAAAATGATTACTTATGGTAAAGATGGTTCTTTAGTATCAAGAAGAAAAGCATTAGCATTTTTACATAACAATGAAACAGTAGTTAAAAAAGTTTTTGATGATTTAGCTAAACGTTATGAAAATCGTAATGGTGGTTATACAAGAATTTTAAAACTTACTGAACGCCGTGGGGATGATGCTTTAATGGTTATTTTAGAGTTAGTTGAGGGAGATGCAAAATAATCTCTCTTTTTTCTTCTAACATATACAACTTGTCTAAATGCGTTGTAAAATAAGGGGTTTTGTGGTAACATAATGGTGTTAGAATAGGAGTTGGTAGTATGATTAACTTTATATTATGCGAAGATAATGCGAAAGATAGAAAAATTGAAATATCAGTAGTAAAGGAATTTATTAAAGAAAATAAGATAGATGGAAAAATTCATTTATTTGATGACTATGATAATAGATTTAATAGTATTATAAAAGAAAAACTACCTAATAAGATATATTTATTAGATATTGAAACACCTTCAGGTTCTGGTATAGATGCAGCAAGAAAAATAAGAAGGATAGATATGGATAGTGTAATTACATTTTTAACATCACATGAAGAATTAGGTAATATAGTATTAAAAAATGATTTAATGTATTTATCATTTATAAATAAGTTTGATAATTTTTCTGATAGACTTAATAATTCATTAAAAAAATCATTATATGTATTAAATCAAAAACAAGCAATAAAATTTATCGATAGAAATATTTCATATACAATAAAATTAAATGACATTTTGTACATAACAACTGATAGTTTTGAAAGAAAAACAATAATTAAAACAGATTATTCTGAATTTAAAGTTAATAAGACTTTATCAGAAATAGTTAATATGTTAGATGATAGATTTATTCAAACTCATAGAGCATGTTATATAAATTCTGATAGAAAAGTTATGATTGATAAAAATACTAAAACAATCACATTTGATAACAATGAAACAATTTCTCTTCTTTCTGATAAATTTAAGAAAGTTGTGTGTTGATATGATAGAAAATTTATATTTAATTTTTGCCTGTATGATTCTAGTTTGTTCTCTTATATACGTATGGCATAAATTGTTAAATAAAAAGATTAATTTTACTGATTATAAATTATATATTTCATTGGTTTCAATAACGGCTATTTCTTATTTTAATTTTTATATTGTAGATAAATTTATAAGAGTAATATTAATAACAATTGTTTTCATGTTTTTCTTTAGATATTTATTTAAAGAAAATCTACAAAAATGTATAATAACTCCGATTTTTTATCAAATATTATTAATGATAGTTGAAGCAATTTTTATGTTGTTAACAATAACAATATTTAAATTAAATTTAGGAACTTTTAGATATGAGTATGTTGGTACGTTCTTTTCTAATGTTGCAATTTCTATACTAACAATATTAATTGTAAATATTCCTATTACTAAAAAAATCTATAATATTATATTGAAATATGTAGAAAAAATTAAAAAGGAAATATTAATAATGCTTTCTTTGGGATTAATATTTGTTTTTAATATAGTTGAAGTTATTACATATTATAAAGTTGATGTTAGAATTTTAGTAATAAGTAATATGATATTTATGTCATTTTGTTTTTTCATAATGATATATTTGTTTAAAACACAAAGTAATTACAATAAAGTATCTAGTAAATATAATATAGCTACAAAAAGTTTGAATGATTATGAAGAAATGATGACAAAATATAGAGTTGCAAATCATGAAAATAAAAATTTACTTAAAACAATTAGAGCTATGATTTTAAATAATGAAAAAGATATACCTAAATATATAGACACTATTGTTGAAGAAAAATATGAAGTAGATGATAAACTTTTATTTAAAATGAGTGTAATACCAACAGGTGGACTTAGGGCAACAATTTATTCAGAAATATTAAAAATCAAAGAAAATAAAATAGACTATAATTTAAATATAGATAGAAAAATTAAATCAATAGATTTTATAGAAATGGATACTAATGTAATTTTAGATATATGTAAAATTGTTAGTGTATTCATAGATAACGCAATAGAAGAAGTTAAAAATATAAAGAATAAATATATTGGAATAGATTTATATATGGATGATGACAAACTAAATATAAAAATTTCCAATTGTTATAAAAGTAAAATAGAATTAGATAAAATTTTTGATGAAGGATATACAACAAAAGGTTCTGGACATGGTTATGGATTGCCTTTAGTAAAAGAAATAATAAAAAAGAATACTATATTTGAAAATCGATTAGAAATTACAGATGAAATATTTAGCCAAATATTGATTATTAAAATAAAAAAGAATTACATTTAATTCAATGCAATTCTTTTTCTTATTTAATTAAACTTTCTGGACATTCTGGTTCATCAATCATTAAAAAAAAGCATGCTTGACTTCCAGTTTTAGCAGATCCTATGCCTAACATAGCTAATAAATTTGCAAAAAACATACTTCTCCTCCTCTCTTTATTCTTTTATATATTTAAACCTCAAAATAAAGTTTAAACCTAATTATTTAAAAAATCTGGATGATTCTGTAAAAACGTTATATAGTTGTTGTAAGGTAATTTGAATAATTTATAAACACAAGGTGATATTAAACAATTTTCTAATATACTAGATAGTATTAAACAGTTAGAAATAAAATTGTTATTTATAAGAACTGCTATAAAAGAAAATGTAATAACTATTAAAGTAGATATAGTTTTATAAACCAATCTTCTTTTTTTATTTACTATGGGTCTTTTATATGTATCAGCAGGTGAATTTTTAAAAATAAATATAATATTTAAAATACAAATAATAATTTTAACATAAATATTAATATCTATATTTCTACATAAAATTGGTATTTCTATAAATATAATAGTAGAGCTTACTAAACAAATCCAACTTTTAGTAGCATGTAATCCAAATGCTGTAGTTCTTATAATATTAAATAGAATCATAAATATTAATACATCTTTAAATATTCCTAATAATAAAGAAATTACACAAATAATAATTAATTTATAAGAAGTTAAATATATACTAGTTAAACCATATTCTATTTCTTTTAATTTACCTTCATCGTAATCATTATATTTTTTTATATAATTCATGCAATTATTAATAATAAACTTTTTCATAAAACTTACCTCTTATGTTTACGATAAAATTATATAATGTAGCAACAAAATAATAAATATAAAATGCGTCAATGCACAATATAATTGATTAATTCCAACAAATGTGATGTGCTATTTTGCACGTTTCCCCGTTTTAAACATTATAAATATGGTTTCATGTAATTTGACTTAATCTTATATTTTAGGTGTGATAAAATGTTAATGTTTTCTATTTGATAAAATACTAGAAGCATGATTTTGTCGAAATTTGGAGAACGGTTATGTATACTATATGTATAAATTTTATAGTATACTTAGATTGTAATTAAATAGAAGGGAGATGTGAGTGTAATGATTACAGGTAAAGTAAAATGGTTCAACAATGAAAAAGGCTTTGGATTTATCGAATATAATGAGCATGAGGATATATTTGTTCACTATTCATCAATTATGTCAGAAGGTTACAAAACTTTAGTTGAAGGACAATATGTAAAATTTGAACTTGTTAGAACAGATAAAGGATTACAAGCAAAAAATGTAGTAGAAATCAAGACAGCTTTAGTATAATCAACTTTGTGAAATAAAACTATGTTAGTATAAGTAGTTTTTTTTATGCAAAAATTTGAATTTTGACAAAAATAAAAAATATGCTATAATGAAATCAGAAAGGATTGATGCTATGAAATTTAATATTCATGGAAAAAAGCTTGATGTAACTAGCTCAATTAAAAGTTACATAGAAGAAAAAATAGGGAGATTAGATAAATATTTTGGAAATCCTGATGACATAACAGCAACCGTACTTATCAAACTAAGAGGAAATGATCAAGTAGTTGAAGTTACAATTAATGCAAATAAATATATGATAAGAGGAGAAGAATCTCATAAAGATTTATATGCAGCGATAGATAAAGTTTCAGATAAAATGGAACGTCAAATAAGAAAAAACAAAACTAGAATGAGTAGAAGGGTTAGTAAAGATTTAGATTTTAATTTGAATTTTGAAGAACCAGAAGAAAATAATAATGTCATTGTTAAAAGAAAGACTATACAAAATAAACCAATGGATGAAGAAGAAGCTATTTTACAAATGGAACTTTCTGGGCATGAATTCTTTGCCTTTAAAAATATGAATACAGATGATGTTAATATATTATATAAGAGAAAAGATGGAAATTATGGTATATTAGAAATTAAATAGGAATTTTCCTATTTTTTTTAAATTTACTATTATTTTTACATAATATTTGATAAAATATATATATAAGACAAAGGAGAATGATACATGAAGTTTTTAAAAAAAATATTCAATCACGAATATAGAGAGTTAGAAAAATTTAAAGAAATAGCAAATCAAGTAATTGCGCTTGATGAAGAATATTCAAAATTATCAGATAAGGATTTGAAGCATAAAACAGAAGAATTTAAAAAAAGACTTGAAAATGGTGAAACACTTGAAGATATCAAAGTAGAAGCCTTTGCTACTGCACGCGAAGCCGCAAGTCGTGTAATAGGAGAAAAACCATATTATGTACAAATAATAGGTGGACTTGCAATTCACTATGGTAATATAGCAGAAATGAAAACAGGTGAAGGTAAAACTTTAACATCTACAATGCCTGCTTATTTAAATGCACTAACAGGTGAAGGTGTACACATAATAACAGTTAATGAATATTTAGCTGAGCGTGATGCAAATTGGATGGGTGAAATTTATAGATTCTTAGGACTTACGGTAGGTATTAATTATCGTGAACTTTCAACTAATGATAAAAGAGAAGCTTATAATTGTGATATATTGTACTCAACAAATAATGAAATAGGATTTGATTATTTAAGAGATAATATGGTAATAAAAGCAAGTGATAGAGTAGCACGCCCTTATAACTTTGCTATTATAGATGAAGTAGACTCAGTATTAATAGATGAAGCTCGTACTCCACTTATTATATCAGGTGGATTTATGAAATCTGCTAATTTATATATGCAAACGGATAAATTTGTTAAAGGATTAAAGGAAAATGATGGATATATATACGATGAAAAAACAAAAGCAGTATCACTTGATCAAAAGGGTATTGAAAAGGCAGAAAAAACATTTGCTGTAGATAACCTATATGATATTAATAATACAAATTTAGTACACTTTATAAATCAAGCATTAAAAGCTAATTATGCTATGAAAATAGATGTAGATTATGTAGTAAATGATGGAAAAATAGTAATAGTAGATCCATTTACAGGCCGTTTAATGCAAGGTCGTTCTTATTCAGATGGACTTCATCAAGCAATAGAGGCAAAAGAAGGAGTACAAATAAATGAGGAAACTAAGACTTTAGCAACTATTACATTTCAAAATTTATTTAGAATGTATAAAAAATTATCTGGTATGACTGGTACAGCAAAAACAGAAGAAGAAGAATTTAGAGATATTTATAACATGTATGTTATTCAAATACCAACAAATAAGCCAATAGCTCGTAAAGATTATGGAGATTTATTATTTGCTACAAAAGAGGGTAAATATAAAGCAATAGTAAATGAAATAAAGGAACGTCATGAAAAAGGTCAACCAGTATTAGTAGGTACAATAGCAGTTGAAACAAGTGAATTAATAAGTGAAAGACTTAAAAAAATTAAAATTCCACATGAAGTATTAAATGCTAAAAATCATGCAAGAGAAGCAGAAATTATTGCTAAAGCAGGAGAAAAAGGAGCCGTTACAATAGCTACAAATATGGCAGGACGTGGAACAGATATCAAGCTTACAGACGAAGTAAAAGAACTTGGAGGACTTTTTGTAATAGGTACAGAACGTCATGAATCAAGACGTATAGATAATCAGTTAAGAGGTCGTTCAGGTCGTCAAGGAGACCCTGGAGAAAGCCAATTTTGTGTATCATTTGAAGATGATCTTATGGTTAGATTTGGAACAGATAGAGCCAAATTAATGCTACAAAGAATAGGCTTTGGAGAAGATGTTTCAATAAGAAATAAAATGTTATCAAGTTCAATAGAATCTGCCCAAAAAAGAGTAGAGGGTAATAATTTCGATACAAGAAAAACTTTACTTGAATATGATGATGTTATTAATGAACAAAGATCAATAATATATGAAAAAAGAAATCAAATACTTGATATGGAATCTATTAAAGAAATAATAGAAGAAATGGTAGGAAATTTTGTTAAGGATATAGTTTATGGTCGTTTACAAGATGAAAAAGAATTAAATAGAAATGATAAATCAGAAATACTTGAAAAAATAAATGAACTTGTTAAAGATAAAGTAATCTTTGATGAAATAGAGTATAAAAATTCTGATGAAATAATTGAATATCTAAGTCAAAAATTATTAACAGAATATCAAGATAAAGTTAAAAAGATACCAGAAGAGATTACAAATGAATTTGAAAAGGCAATAACTTTAAGAGTAATAGATACATATTGGATGGAACATATAAATACTATGTCACATTTAAAAGAAGGAATACACCTAAGAGGTTATGGACAAAATAATCCACTAATGGAATATAAAAATGAAGGGTATGAACTATTTGATGAATTACTTGCTAGAATAGATGCTCAAGTAACTACATATTTATTAAAAGCAGAAGTAAGGCAAAATAGTGAACGCAAAAAAGTAGCTGATAATGTATCAACTAATGAAGATAAAGTTAAACAAAAGAAAGCTACACCAAAAAGGGTACAGAAAATAGGTAGAAATGCCCCATGTCCTTGTGGTTCGGGCAAAAAGTACAAGAACTGTTGCGGAAAATGATTGTAAAATAAGGGCTTGCAAGCAATTTTTTAAAAAATAAAATATTTGCAAATTTGTAATTTGTTTGCCAAAAAAATTAAAAAAACTAAAAAATCATTTGAAATTAAAGGAAATGTTAACCAGTAAAGTATGTTAACATTTTTTAATTTTTAGAAAAAAAACAAAAAGCATGTTCCTTTTAACATACATATATGATATAATGTATGTAGAAAGGAACAAAGAAAAATGAATAAAGAAGATATTATATTAAATTTAGCTAAAAAAAATAATGGAATTATTACCACAAAAGAAGTAGTAAGTAAAAATATAAATAAGATTTTTTTGACAAGATTAGTTAATAACAAAAAACTAGAAAGAGTAAAAAAAGGTTTATATGTTTTGCCTTCTACTTGGGGTGATGAATATTTCAATTTAATTTATGGAAATAATGCAGTTTTTTCTTATGAAACAGCTTTATATTTTTTAGAACTTTGCCAGTCGGTTCCAAGTGAATATCATATTACAGTAAATAGGGGATATAATGGAAGTTTAAGGAAAATTAAAAAAGTGAAACTACATTTTGTGAAAAAAGAATTATTTGATTTAGGCTTAATTGAGATGAAAAGTCCTCAAGGACAATTTATAAAATGTTATAATGCAGAAAGATGTATATGTGATTTACTTAGGAATAGAGATAATCAAGATATAGAAATAATTAAATATGCTATAACAGAATATTTGAAGGATAAAAATAAGAGAAATATTCCTTTACTTCTTGATTATGCAAAAGTATTTAATATTCTAGATGATATCAATAAATATTTGGAGGTGCTAATATAATGATTGATGCTGAAGATTTAAAAATTAAAGTAAAGACTAAAGCCCATGAAAATAACTTAGAACCTCAAGATATTATGCAAATGTATTTTTTTGAAAGGCTTTTATATAGAATATCAATAAGTGCATATAAATACAATTTTATATTAAAAGGTGGATTATTACTATCTGCAATATTTGGTGATGATCGTAGAACTACACAAGATATGGATACTATGATAAAAGGAATTCCACTAGATGAAAGAAAAATAGAGAAAGTTATAAATGAGATTATTAATATAGATTGTGAAGATGGAATAAGTTATAGTTTAAAGAAATCAAGAGAAATAAGATTAAATGATAAATATGGAGGAATTAGAGTAAACCTTCTAGGATATAAAGAACATTTACAAGTGCCACTATCTATTGATATAACAGTAGGTGATCCAATTACTCCAAGAGAATTAGAATATAGATATAAATGTATGTTTGATGATTCTTATATTAACATTATGGCTTTTAATATGGAAACTATTATTGCTGAAAAATTTGAAACATTCATTTCTGATAATATTATGAATACAAGAACGAAAGATTTTTATGATTTGTATATTTTATTAACTAGATATTATGATAAAATTGATAAAAAAGTTTTAGTAAAGGCAATTAAAAACACTTTTGAAAGAAGAGAAACTGATTTTGATATAGATAAAATCATATATAATTTTAGTAAAATAAAAGAAAGTGATAAGTTAAGATTAAATTTTAAAAATTATAAAAATAAAAAATCTTATGTATCTGATATTGATTATGATGAAATAATGAATGCAATTAATTTGGTTATTGAATTATTAAAAAAAGAATTGGTTACAGTTTAGAAAAGTGTTAACATTTTTGTTGACATTTTTTTATGGAAAAATTTTGAAATTTAACAAAAAAATAAGTTAATCAAAATAAGAAAAGGAGATGACTAACTATAAAAAGTCAACTCATTTTTCTCAAAAATCTTAAAAAGATTTTTCAGAGTATTGAACACTTTGTCAACACTCTGAAAAAATGTCATCTTTATGTTGACATTTTTTGCTACTTTTAAAAATAAAATTATTTGATTAGCATGATTGTTAGTTAAAGATATTATAGTTTATATTTTTTAACATAATTATTAAATTGTGGTTTCCTATGATTTAGATAATTTAGAGCATTAGTTTTAATACTACTTATTCTAGATACATTATATAGAATTTTTTCTTGTTCTTCAGTTGTTACATATTTATAATTTAAATACTTTTTATATATAATTGGACTAACTCCTATAATTTTTTTAAAAGTTTCAGAAAAATATTCTAAAGAATTAAAACCATTTTTAAAAGCAATACTTAATATATAATTATCATTTTTGAAAAATAGTAAACTATTATATATTCTTATTATATTTATATATTCGTGTATTGAAATATTTAATTCCTTTTTAAATTTTTTCATAATATATGTTTTATTAAAATAAAATATTAAACTTAATTCTTCAATAGTTATTTCTTTATTTATGTTTTTATTTAAATATTCTAAAATATTACATATTAAGTCATTAGAGTACATAAAATCACCTTTATTAATTAATTATAACAATTTTTTGAATAAAAAGCCATTTTTGTTTAAGTTAATAGAAAAGTAGATGCTATAATTAGATTGTGAAAGGAGTGATATGCATGGCATATTCAAGATGGGCGACTGAAGAAGAACTAAAGTCAAAATTAACCCAAATCAGTTATGATTCTGAAATAAAAAAATCAGGAATTCCTTTGATGTATGATGACAAATATCTTTATATTAAAGATGATGAATCCCATACCATGGTTATAGGCTCAGCAGGAAGTGGCAAAACACAAACAACAATGCTAACTCAGTTAAGACTTGCTATTAAAGCAAATGAATCATTTGTAATTCATGATGTTAAGGGTGAGGTTTATGATTTATTATCTGGTGAACTAAAGAAACAAAATTACAATATAGTTGTGATTAATTTAGACAATCCTACTGTAGGCAATAATTTTAATCCTTTAACTTTACCTTATGAATTATATAAGAAAGGTGAAAAAGATAAAGCTATTGAATTATTAGAAAGCATTGGATATTATTTTTGTTGTAATGAAACATTTGATGTAAAAGCTGATCCATTTTGGGTAAATTCAGCTATCTCATTATTTATAGGTTTATCTTTATATCTATTTGAAAATGCAACTGAAGAAGAAATAAATATTAGTAGTTTATTAAATTTAGTATCAGAATTTGAAAAATTATCAGAAGAAATTAAGAAAATGGATAAAACATCAGCAATTTATATTAATTTGTCTAATATTGTTCTTGCCCCTAATGAAACAAGAGGAAGTATAATATCAGTATTTGTACAAAATATAAGATTATTTGTATCAAGAGAATCATTATTAAAATTATTATCTTCAACAAATTTCAATATTGAAAATGTACAAAAAGACAAAACAGCTATATTTATAATTAGCAATAGTAAATTTGTTTCAAAGAGATTAATTCCTTTAATTATTGAAGAATGTTATTTTGCTGCAACTATGACTAATGATAAAACTCGTAGATTAAATATAGTTTTAGATGATTTTGAAAATTTGATTCCAATTAGAGAATTTAATAATATGTTGACACTTGCAAGAAGTAATAATATAAAATTTAGTATCTTTGTAAGAAGTATATTAGAATTAAGAAATATTTATGGAGTAGAAGGTACTGAAATATTAAAAATGGTATTTGGAAATATCATATACTTATTAGCAAATGATATTGAAACATTACAAGATATTTCAAAACTATGTGGTAATCAAAAATCTGAATATGGAATAGAACCTTTAATTTCCGTTGAAGAATTAAAATTACTTAATACTTTTGAGGCTATTGTTTTAATTCCCAGAATTAATCCTATAAGAACTAAATTATTACCTGATTATAAAATTGATTGGAAATTTAGTGAAGAAAAAGTTCCTATGCAAGAGTTTAAAAATAAAACTGTTAAAGCATTTTGTATAAAATAAAAATGTAATTTAACTTAAAAAGCACGATATGTTTGAGAAAGAAAATATTTCTAAACAATTAACAAAATAAGAAATTGTGATAGTAAACGAATGCAAACAATGTTTGCAAATTAGTCTTAAAAATAACAATAATATAATAAATACTGAAGCATGTTCAACTTGTAAGACTGGTAAGAAATACAAAAATTGTTGTGGAAAAGTGGTAATTTTTATAAGTTTTTGCGAAGTATAGGTCTTTGAAAAAATCATAAAAAAATCAAAAAAATTGAAAAATGTACACAAAAAGATTCAATTTATTCACAAAAATATCAAAAAAACGTAGAATCAGTGGTTTTCAATGGAACATTTTATGATAAAAGTGTAAATCAGCATTTGTGCTGATTTTTATTTCACTTAAATTAGAATATTTATAGTCAAATACATTTAAAATATATTTTTCCATATTTTTAAATGTTTTAAGCATTTTTTTCATATTCATACATTTAGAAACTTTGTTATTTTTACCATTAATATCTACGATTTTTAAATAATTTTTATAAAAAATACATTTTTTAAATTTAATAATAACATTTTGTTGACAATTTCACCCTTTTGTTAATTTTTTGTTTAAAATTTAAAATATTTTCTTTTTTATTATAATGTGTTATAATTAATATGTTACAATAAAATATGATATGTTAGGGGTTGTACTTATGAAATTATATGTAATGAATGGGAAACAAATAAATAAATATGCCTTACCATTTCAAAGTGAAGAATTTTATTCATTCGATTGCTTTTTTGATGGCTTTAGTGAAAAATGTACTATAACTTTACATAATATTAATAATATTTGGTACCTAAAAAGTAATGGTATGGTAAACGTTATAAACAATAATCAAAGTGTTTTAGATAAAATTCAATTAGTAGAGTATGGAATTTATTATATAAAAGTTCTTGGAATGAATAAATATGTTGGAATATATGCAATGCCAAGTCAAGAAAAAAATTTATTAGAGTTTTCATACAAAAATATAAATAATATTACTATAGGTAATGGTTCAAATTGTAATATAAATTATAATAACCAATTCATTTCAGGCGTGTATGCTACTATACAATTTAAAGCAAATGAGTGGATTATAAGTGGGAATGTAAACTCAAAAACTGGAATATTTGTTAATGATAAAAATGTCAAATCTGCAAAATTGAAGTATGGTGATGTTATTTTCATTTTTGGATTAAAAATAATTTGGATGCCAACTTTTTTAAAAATTAATAACCCTAACAATATGGTTAAAATTACAGGGCTCAGTATATATATGAGTGAAGATATAGTTGATAATGTTAATGTACAAAGCGTAACTGATGAAGAATCTGCAATTGAATTATATAAAGAGGATGATTATTTTTATCACATTCCTAGAATTAAAGAAACTATTGAAGAAGAAGAAATTTCAATAGACCCACCTCCAACTTCACAAATTCAAGAAGAAATGCCATTTTGGCTTACTTTAGGAACAAGTTTAACCCTTGTTGCATCATCTATAGTTATGATTTTTAATATATATAATAATGTTGTAGCAGGACGAAATGTTTTAATGTTAATTCCACAAATAATAATGTTATTTGCAATGGTAGTTGGAAGTTTTGTTATGCCTAACTTACTAAAAAGATATCAAAAGAAAAGGGCTAAAAAAAGAGAAAAGTTAAGACAAACCAGATATAAAGAATATTTGGAAACAAAAAAACAAGAAATTGAAAAAATTTTAAGACATCAAAATGAAGTTTTACTTCAAAATAATTATAATGATATTAAATGTATAGAAGCTATAAGATCTAATAACCGTATTTTGTGGAGTAGAGAAATTTTTGATGATGATTTTTTAAATATTAGATTGGGATTAGGAAATTTTCCCGCAAGTTTACATATTAATGCCCCAGAGGAACATTTTACTTTAGATAAGGATAATTTGTTTCAAGCAGTTTATGATGTTGTTGATGCTTCAAAAATTTTAAAAAATGTTCCAATAACTTATTCCTTTCTAGAAAATAATATAAGTTCATTTATATTTAATAGTACTCAAAAAAATAATTATATAAACGATATAATGTTAAAATTGTTAACATTTCATAGTGGTACAGATTTAAAGATAGTTATTTTTACTAATAAAAATAGAGAAAATTTTTGGAATTACTTGAAAATTCTACCACATTGTTGGAATGATGAAAAAAGTGTGAGATTTTTTGCAACGGATTCTTCTGAAATTAATGAGGTATCAGCGGTTTTAGATGCAGAATTTAAACAAAGAAAGGAAATGTTCAGCAGTAATTCAGGTGAGTCAGAAAATATTGATAAGAACAAATGCTACAAAAATTTTATTCCATATTATCTAATAATAACTGATGATTATCAAAATGCTAAAAATAGTCAAATAATATTGGATATTTTAAAAACTAAACAAAATTATGGATTTTCTTTATTAACTATAGCAGATTCAATGAAGTCAATACCAAATAAATGTGAAAAATTTATTCAAATTGGTGAGAAAGATGGGTGCATATTAAATAAAGAATTAAATTCTAAATCACAGCAAGAATTTTTAATTGAAAAATTACACACTATAGATATGGAAGAAATTTGCATGAAATTAGCTAATATTCCTCTTATGCCTAAAGATGGTCTTAAAGAGTTTCCAACATCTTTGCCTTTTTTAGAAATGTATAATGTGTCAAAGATAGAACAATTAAATATTTTAAATAGATGGCAAACAAATAATCCGGTTACATCTTTATCAACTATTGTCGGTGTACATAAAGATATGGAATTATTTAAACTAGATTTGCATGAAAAACATCATGGACCACATGGCCTTGTTGCAGGTATGACAGGATCAGGTAAATCAGAATTTATAATAACATATATTTTATCTATGGCTGTTAATTATCATCCATATGAAGTTCAGTTTGTTCTTATAGATTATAAAGGTGGTGGACTTGCTGGAGCTTTTGAAAATAAAGAAACAAATATTAGAATTCCACATTTAATAGGTACGATAACAAATTTGGATACTAGTGAAATGAATAGAACGCTAGTATCTATAGATAGTGAATTAAAAAGAAGACAAAAGATTTTTAATGAAACAAAAGATTTGTTAGGTGAAAGTACTATTGATATATATAAATATCAAAGGTTATATCGTGAAGGAAGAGTAAAAAAACCAATGGCTCATTTGTTTATAATATGTGATGAATTTGCTGAATTAAAAAGCCAACAACCTGATTTTATGAATCAATTGGTTTCTACTGCAAGAATTGGTAGATCATTGGGTGTTCATTTAATATTGGCAACACAAAAACCTAGTGGCGTTGTAAATGATCAAATTTGGAGTAATTCTAAATTTAAGGTATGTTTAAAGGTTCAGGATAGAAGTGACAGTATGGAAATGTTGAAGAGACCTGAAGCTGCAAGTATAAAAGAGGCTGGAAGATTTTATTTACAAGTAGGTTATGATGATTATTTTGATATTGGTCAGTCAGCATGGTGTGGAGCTAAATATGTTCCTGCCAATAAAATTATTAAAAAAATTGATGATTCTATTAGTTTTGTAAATAACACAGGATATACTATAAAATCAATAAATGATGCTGTAGTTAAAGAGGTATCTGCAGATTTAGGAGATCAATTAACAAATATAGTAAAGCATATTTGTAATTTATCTGAAAAATACAATATTAAAACAGAAAAATTATGGTTAGATAAAATACCAGAGATTATTTACGTTAATAAATTAAAAGAAAAATATAATTATAAAGCAAAACCATATTGCATTACTCCAATTATAGGTGAATATGATAGCCCTAGTACTCAATCACAAGGCCTTTTAAATTTAGATTTGACATTTGGTGGTAATACTGTAATATATGGTCAAAGCGGAAGTGGTAAAGAAAATTTACTTTCAACAATAATATGGTCAACATTTATTGAGCATACAACAGATGAAGTAAATATTTATGTAATAGATTGTGGTGCTGAAACACTTAAAATGTTTAGTAAAATTCCTCATGTTGGAGAAGTTGTTGATATAGGTGATTCGGACAAAATTTATGAAATTTTTAATTTAGCCTTTCAAGAAGTAGAAACTAGAAAAGAGCTTTTTTCTGATTATGCTGGAAATTATGTCAATTATTGTCAAAATAGTGGTAATAAACTTCCTTTAATTATAATAATTATAAATAACTATGATAGCTTTATTGAATCGTATTCAAAATTATCTGAAGATGTACAATCAATATATCGTGAATGTAGTAAATATGGTATAAAATTTATAATATCAACTGTTAACCCTTCAACTATACGTAGTAAGATGCTTCAAAATTTTGAAAATAAAATTTCTTTACAATTAGGTAGTGATGATGCTTATAGAAATTTATTTGGTGCTCCAAGAGGACTATTACCTTCTAAAGTCTTTGGAAGAGGAATTGTTCTTAAAGATAATAACTTTTATGAATTTCAAACTGCATATTTTACAAATCCAAATCAAATGAGTAATGTTTTAAGAACAGTATCTCAAAAATTAAACTCATATTATACTAAAAAGGCAAAAAAAATATTTATAATACCTGAAAAGATTGGACTAAATTCAATAATTAAGGAATCAAAAGGATTATCTAAAATAGCATTAGGTTATAATATTGAAAAGAAAGAAATTGAAACATATAATTTCATATCAAACAAAATAAATTTAATTTTGTCAGAAGAAATGAGTGAAAAAATAGATTTTATATATGCATTAGTAAGACAATTTGCTATGAATGAAAAAACGAATATTATTATTCTTGATTTTGTCAATGCTTTTGAAAAAGAGATTTCTAACACTGTAAAATTTAATAATAATTTTGATTCTATTTTTAATTCGATATATTCTAATTTAAAAAATGATAAAACAAGTAAAGTTAAAAACATGTATGTATTTATAGGGCCTGGTGCTATCAAAAACGTAGTAAGTGAAAATACTTATGAAATTATCAAAAAAATATTTACAAATGTAAATTCATTAGAAAACAATTTCTTTGTATTTGCAGATGACTATGATAATATTAAAAATTTAAAATTAGAAGATTGGTTCCAATCTGGAGTCAACAATTCTAATGGTATATGGTTAGGTGAAGGTATTGCTAATCAAATGATGATTAACGTTTCTGATTTATCTTTAGATGATAGAAAGAGAAGTTTCCCATATATGGGTTATACTATAGTAAATGGTAAAAGCAAATGTATAAAATGTGTATTAGATGAAGAAATAAGTAATAATGAAGAAAAGGAGGCTATAGTATTAGATGAAAAATAAAGTATTAGTTGAGATAATAGTACCAGTACTTGATGAAAGATATAGCCTTTTTTTACCAATAAATAAACGTATAGGTAAAATAATTACACTCATTAATAAAGCAATAACAGAATTATCAGGAAATTCATATGTTTTAAACAATAGTGCATCATTATACAACAGAATAACAGGAGTTAGATATCAGGCTAACATGTTGATTAGTGAAACAGATATAAGAAATGGTGCTGTTTTGGTTCTTGATTAATAGATAGGGGGGGAAAACTATGATTAAAAATTTAAAAATATTTACTAATAAAAAAAATCACAAATTTTCATTGAAAAAAGGTGTTACCTTTGCAGCAATGACTGTTTTAGTTACACTACCACTTGCTGCATGTTCAAAACAATCAAATTTAAATACAAATTTTAACGATAATGATAATGTTTATAGTGTAACTGATGAATACAATAATTCAAATTCAAAAGATGATGGATTTAATGATTTAAATTCAGAAGATGTTGGATTTGAAGAAAATTTTGAACAAAACTATATTAATTCCTTTTTGAATTCAACTATAGTATTTGATAATGCTGATGTTGAAAATCTCAGTAATAAAATCAGTTCAATTAATGTAGATTTTAAATATTCAAATTTTTATAATCTAGATGCTGCAATGAGCAAATATAATAATTTAAAAGAGATTAATGTAACAAATAACAATATTATAAAAATAAATTCAAATGATTTATTTGATATTGTTAAAAAAAATAATGATGAATATATGAAATCCTATAAGGGGAGTAAATATACACCATTATCGGATTCATTATTAAAACAAATTTGTAATTACTTGACTTTGAGTATTAATAGTGAAGTAGATAGTCATACAAATTATTCTGATTTGAATGAAAAAATTCAAAAATTAAAAATATTTAATTATAATGATTTTGCTTATGCATTTTATGATAATAACATAGATATATTAGGAGTTAGTGTTAATTCTATACAGACAATAAATGAAGAAAATTCATTAGAAAGATTAATAACTCATGAAGGCAAACATTTTATGCAATCAATAAAAAATGATTTTGATGGATCGTATACAATGCGTTATGGAATAAGTTATAAGTGGGATGATTTAGCTGTTAATAGTTTATATAATGAATGGTTTTTTGAGGCAAGTGCAGAACAATTAACTATTAATCAAATAGGAAATGAAGGAAAATGTTTGTATGAAAGCGGCATAAATTTTTTAGAAATGATAAAAACATCAACTCTTTTGTCTGAGAAAAATGGAATAAATGATTTAGAAAAGATTTCTCTACAGGGTGATTTAAATAATTTATTTGATTATTTTGGTTGCAACACAGAAAAAGAAAAAATGGAAGTTTTAAAACTTATGTTTGCTTACAATATAATTATAACTACAGATCCACAATCTTCTGTTAATGAATTTTATGACAATTATAATAAGGAAAGTGGACATAAACTTAGTTACATAGATAAATTGGATTATAGTGATTATTTATTAAGCCCAATTTCAGAAGTGCTTTCAAAAAAATTTTACAAAAATTTGATTTATTCAATTAGAAATAAAGAAATAACTATTGAAGAATTATTTTCAATAATAAGTGTATTTGAAATGCAACTTAATAAACAGTGTAGATATTATGAAAGTTCAAAGACTAAATATTTAGAAAGTTTATATACAACATATAATGATATACAATCTGAATTGTTTGAATGTATATCATCAAAATTAAAAATTTCAAAAGAAGATATACAAGAACTATATAATGCTTATTATAAAAATTTTAATACTCCAAATATAAAGTTTATGTTAGAAGATAAAAATTCATTCTATAGTGAATTGTATAATAAAAATAAGTATTTTAGAATGGATAGCATTAATGCATATTATAATAAATATTTATCAGGAAATAACAAGAAATATTAGAAATAGCAAAAAAAAGTGTAAAGTTATTTAAAAAAATATTGCAAAATTTTAACATGTGTGATATAGTAAAGACAAGGTAGGTTTGTAGATAATAAGGAGTTGATTGTATTGACAAATGTTGTAGGAATAAATGAGCAAAAAATTGATAAATTAATCAATGAAATTTATTTCTACTCAAATAGAATTAAAATGGTTTTAGATCAGGCAGATTCTATAGTAGAAAATACAAATTCTTTTTATGATTGTGAAAGTGCAAAAATGTTTAGAAGTGCATTTGAGAAATATAAAAGGAACTTTAATATTATCAACAAAAATATCTTAAGTTATTCTGACGATTTATCATCAGTTAAAAATTTTTATCGAAACAAAGCACAGATGTTTTCGGTAAATTTAAAAAAATAAATGTTAGGTGGTGAAAAAAATGGGACTTTTCGGAGGAATAGGAGGAACAACTACAGCAATGAGTAAAGGTGCTTCTGATACAGGAATATCTGATTTAACTGTAGGTATATCTATATCAGGTATGGAGGCTTACATTCAACAATTAAAAGCAGATTTATTAGATACTTCAATCGAAAAAATTAATGATACATCAAATATGTTGAATGCAATAAATTCTGGTTGGCAAGGAGCTTCAAGGGATAGATTTATTGAAGATTTTAATGCTGCAAGAGAAGCAATTGCAAACGATTTAAGAGCAGAGTATAATGATTTGGCTGCAAGATTACAAGAGTTACAAGATAATTATTTTAGACAGGATGATGAATTATATGAAAAATTATAAGGAGGTAAGAAATTATGGCAAATTGGAATGTTGAAAGTTCAAAATCAGGTTGGGCTACGAATTCGATAGTTAATAATTTTAAATCACAAAGAGAGTCTACTAGAAGTGCTGGAATTGGTTCGGATATGTGGAGCCAGGTTGTTAAAGGTATTTCTAATTTCTTTAGTGGTGGTGGCTATAGTGTTGTTGGTATAAATGCAACTAAAGTTGAAGAAATGAGAAATGCTATAAGAGAGTATGTTAGAGCTATCCAAGCACATTTAGATGGTATAGATCCAACAACTAATGCTAATGGTGCTTTTAAAGGTGAAGAAATACAAAATGCTGTCAGAAGTTACGTAGAAAGATTGAAACAATATTCTAAAGACTTAACATCACAATTACTCGCATTTAGCGATAAGTTAAAAGATGTTGCAGATGCATGGGAAGCATATAATAAAAGTATGGCAGAGAATGTTACTTCTACTTCTTCTTCATTTGGTAATAATGGTGCTTATACTGAACAGAAGTAGTTGGTTGCGTTTATGTCGGAATTAGATTTATTAAGCAGTTATAAAAATAAGTATATTCAATTATATAATGACATTAATAGAATAATAACTAATTTGAAATCTGCTATTGATATGTTAGATTCTGCTTACAATAATTTTGAAAATTGCTATGTCGTGGATGATTATCCATACAATTCAGATGCAATAAAAAAAATTAAGCAAGAATTGGTAAATGAAAAAAATGATTTACAAAATAAAGTACTTTATTCAATAAATCTAAAAATTTCAGATTACAATAAAAGAATATCCAATTTATAAATCAATAATTGATTTTATGCAGTTCACATATATATAAATAATAATCTGCAAGAACTAGATTATGAATAATCTAGTTTTATTTTAGGAGGTAACAAATTGATAAAAATTGATACAAAAAAAGTCAATGAAAGTGGACATGATTTGATGTTGTTATCTGATGAATTAGGGCAATTAATAGATGAACTTTTTTTAAGGTTAACATGTATGAATACTAAGACATTTGAATGGGTAGGTAAAGCAGCGGATGAATATATTAGAAATTTAAAAAATGAAAAAACTGAATATGTTATATTTAAAAATGAGTTACATGATTTTGGAAAATATTTAACAGTTGTTGCAAATACATATGAATCAAAAATTGAAAGTTGTAGGTATGATAAAAAATGACAAAATTACTTTTAAATACTACTTTTTTAAAAAAAAATGTTATTGATAAGTTAGATTTATCTATTGATAGTTTACGTCAATGCTATTCTACATCATGTCGTCTTAATGTTCCAGATGATTTTGAATATCAAAATATGTTAAAATCACTAACTTATGATATTAATAAAATCAAGAATGAGATTTCTAATTTTAAGGATTCAATGGATAATAATGTTATTACATATGATAGGACTGAAGATAGTTTTGTTTCTACTGCTAATAATTTAGGAAAAAATGTTATAAAAAAAAGAACAACATTAATGTTAAAATAGAATAAAAGGTGGGATGTAAATGTTTACTAAAAAATTTCTTCCAATTGGTACAATATGTAAAATTAATAAAGTCGATTCTTTGGTTATGATTATAGGTTATTTCATGTACAAATATAATGATGGTATTGAAAAATATGATTATTCTGTATGTTTATATCCTGAAGGATTATATATGTCATCAAATTTATTTGGTATTAATCATGATGAAATTATAGAAATAGTTAAAATTGGCTATATTAATGATAATTTTGAAAGTTTAAATAGTGAATTACATAAATATGAAATGTCTGTGCCTGTTAAGAGTGTTGAAAATAAAATAGATATTTTATTTGATGAAAATGGTGTAGTTATAGGTGTAGGTAACGAAAAAATAGATTCATCTAATATTTCTAAAACTGAAAATAATTTGAAATTTAATTCAAATGGAGTGGTTTTAGACGATGGAAATAGTACAAAACAAGGATCAAACTTTAAAACTAACTTAAAATTTGATTCAAATGGAGTTATTTTAGACGATGGAAATAGTACAAAACAAGGATCAAACTTTAAAACTAACCTAAAATTTGATTCAAATGGAGTTATTTTAGACGATGGAAATAGTACAAAACAAGAATCAAGTCCTAAAACTAATTTAAAATTTAATTCAAATGGAGTAGTTTTAGATGATGAAAATAGTACAAAACAAGAATCAAGTCCTAAAACTAATTTAAAATTTAATTCAAATGGAGTAGTTTTAGATGATGAAAATAGTACAAAACAAGAATCAAGTCCTAAAACTAATTTGAAATTTAATTCAAGTGGAGTAGTTTTAGATGATGAAAATAGCAATAAACAAGAATCAAACTCTAAAACTAACTTAAAATTCGATTCAAATGGATTTGTTGTATCAGAAAATTAGATTATACTAAATATTAAATAATCTAAATTTTAGACATATTAAATTTTTTGAAACTAATTTAAAAAACATAAAATTAAGTAATCTTATGAAATAAAAATATGAAGGAAATATTTTAGATAACAACATCTAACTAAATGTTGTTATTTTTTTGTTCAATATCAAGTAGTGTTGCTCAAAAAATTTGATATCATATATATATATATATAATAATCAGCATCAGAAACTTTATGATATAATACACTTGACAAATAAAATATATTATATATAAACATAAAAAGTGTAAAATTTTACATTTTTATAGAAAAAATATTCATATTTTTAAAAATAAACATTCATTTTATGATATAATACACTTGAATAGTTATAATAATAAATGAGGGAGAGAGGATATAATGGAGAAGAGAACAGATATAAAAACTCAGAATGGCACACTTTCAAATATTAATCAAGAAAAAATAGGATCAAAAAAATTTAAATTACAAATTGATGCAAAAAAAATTCTTTCAATTGTAGCTGCAGGTGCTATTTTTGCTGCTGGGTTTGGATTAGGAAAATCAATGGGTAAAACTGAAAATAAAGTTAATTTAGATCCAAATAAAATTATGGCAACTATTGATTATGATGTAAATCCTGGTGATACATTATATGAAATAGTAGATAAATATTATAATGATGATTATGAAGGTTTATATGCATCAAAAGAAAATTTTGTAAAATCAATTATGGATCAAAATTCGTTAAATAATGATAAAATAATTACAGGTCAAAATTTAACAATTCCAGTAATTATTGATAAAGACAATCCATATTTTCAAGAAATAATTAGGATACAATCTAAAATAAATGAATTAGAAGAGAGTGCGAAATGGATTAAATATACTGTAAAATTAGATGATAGCTTATCAATTTTAGCAGGATGGGGTTGTGGAAGGACAGCAAGTGCTGAAGAACAAGAGGAAATACGTGAGCACAATAATTTGCCTTTAAATACTATTTATCCTGGTCAAGAAATTGAAATAATTAATCCTAAAATAGGTAATTTAAAAATAGAACTTAGAAAAGCACAACAAAATTTTAAAGAGTCTTTAATTAATAATAAAAAAACAAAATAGGTTGCTATTTTGTTTTTAATTTATGTTAAACATCTCTTTTATTAAATTTTTTTAAATAATAATTTCTAAGTTCTTTAAATCTAGCATAATGTACTACTTCTCTTTGTCTTAAAAATGAAAGTGGTGCGAGTAAATCAGGATCATCAGTCATGTTCATTAAATGTTCATAAACAGCTCTAGCTTTTTGTTCTGCAGCCATATCTTCAGTTAAATCAGCATGCCAATCACCAGTAGTAGCAAAGTAAGCGGCTGTAAATGGAACTCCATTTGCATCTACAGGGAATAAAGCATGATCATGACCAACATATTGACCTGTTAATCCATTATCAATTAACTCTTTAACACTTGCACCTTCCATAAGTTGTTTTACCATAGTTGCAATCATTTCTACATGTGCAAGTTCTTCTGTTCCAATATCATTTAAAAGTGCATAACCTTTTTCATCAGGCATAGTATATCTTTGATTTAAATATCTTAAAGCAGCAGAAAATTCTCCATTTGAACCACCATATTGTTCTAGAAGTGCTTTTGCCATTTTTAAATCTTTATTTTTAATATTTATAGGATATTCTAATTTTTTTTCATATTTCCACATATAAACCTCCTAATTATCCCAAGGCCATGGCATATCGTCCCAAGCCCAAGGATATTTATTTAAACTATCAGAGTTTAAAACAATAGGGCCATATTTAGACTCATATTGTTCCATTAAGCCTTCCTTTTGTTTTCTATATTGATTAAATAAATCAATTGCTTTTCTATCATCTGGATAAATATCTAAATAAAGATTTAAATCAACCATTGCAAATCCCAAAGCATCTATATCAGTTAAAAGACTTGCTTGTTCATTCATAGGTTTAACATCATATGGAACTTTTATTTTATAAGGATCATATAGGTCCTTAAATAAGTTTCCTCTAATAAATCCATTATAGGGATCATATAAATTATTACTATCTTCATATGCTTCTTTATATATATTATTGTCTATGTTTTGATTAAAAAGATTATTATACATATTAGTATAATTGAATTTTCTAAAATCAGGGTAGTTATTCATAATTTTCCTCCTCAATCTATGTTATGAGATTAAACCATATATGTATGGGTTAATGTCTACTAGGAAAAAAATAAAAAAAACTATAGACAAAAACACTATAATTTGTTAAAATATATTTCGTAAACGTTTATGGCGAGTATGGTGAAGGGGTTAACACGGCGGATTGTGGTTCCGTTATGCTAGGGTTCGAATCCCTATACTCGCCCCATGTTGATTTAAAACTCGTATATTGGCGAGTTTTTTTATAACGATAAAAGTTAAATAAATAATAAAAAACTTCTTGCTAAACAATACATATTAAAATTTGTTTGATATAATATATGTAGTTAAACCATAATAAAATGAGGTGTTATTGTGAATATTGAAAATATACAAAATGTTTTGTTTGAATGTTATTCAAAAGATTTATGTTATCCTAAAGTTCAAAACGAATGGAAGATGAAAATAAATGCTTTGGAATGTGTGCAATAACATCTCTAATTATTAATGATTATTTTGGTGGAGAATTTGTAAAATTCATGTGGATGGAATTAGTCATTATTTTAATTTAGTAGAAGATAAAATTATAGATTTAACTTCAATTCAATTTAATCATGAAATTGATTATAAAGAATATCAAATTATAGATAGACAAAAAATATTAACTGCTGATACAAAGACTAGATATCACATACTAAAGTCAAAATTAATTAAAGCATTATTAAAACAGGTAGATGAAAAAGTATATTCTTGTAAATCTTGTGATAAGTTAGTTGATAAATTTCCTAATGATGAAACAGTATTTCTTGGAAAAGATCAGACAATAGTATTAGTTGGAGAAGCACCTGCAAATAATGGTTGGAGAAAAAGTCATAAATTATGGTGTGATATAAATGGAAAAGTATTACCTAGTGGAGTTGTATTACAAAAGTTATTTGATATTATTGACAGAAATATTTTTGAAACTACATTTTTAGAATCAGTTAAGTGCTATCCACTTGAAAGAAAAAATTTAAAAACATGTTCTAGTAATTGTAAAGATATAATGTTAGAACAATTAAAAATATTAAATCCTAAATTAATCATTACTTTAGGAGAATTTCCAACTAGAAATTTACTTAATTTTAAATTTAATAAGTTTGCCGATGTAGTTGGCAATATATATGAAGTTAATGGTTATAAAATATTACCTATTTATCATCCTAGTCCTATATCTCCAAAGAGTTATAAATGTAATGCTCCTATATTTGAAAATTTAAGAGATTTATTGATAGATATATAGTATTTTAAAAATTTATTTAGTATAATATATATAGTTAAAGGGCTAGTACAGACTTTAAAAAAGTTTTGTATTGGCTTTTTTAGATGCAGGTGATTTAATGAAAAAAATTATATTTTTGAGTGGAATTCATGGTGTTGGTAAGGGATATATTGCAAAGCAAATAAAAAAGGAAATTAATATATCTATATATGAGGCAAGTGATTTAATTCGTTTAAATGGAGTATCAACTGATGAAAAGAAAAAAGTTAATAATGTGAAACTCAATCAAGAGTTATTAATAAATTCAATAAATAATTTAACGTGTAATGAAACTTTTATATTAAATGGACATACTTGCTTACTAACTTCAGATAATAAAATTGAATCTATAGATATAAGTTATTTTAAAAAGATTCATATTATAGGGATCATATCTGTTTACGATGATATTAATATTATAGAAGATAGATTGTATGAGAGGGACAACATTCATTTTGATAAAATTACATTAAATAATTTACAAAATGCTGAAATTGAAAATACTAAGCAATTATCAGAAAAATTGCGTATTCCGTTATTATTATTTAAAAATGGCAACGATATTAAAAATTTAATTAACTTTATTACCAATTTGTAGGAGGTTTATAATGATAAAAGTATTATTAGATACAAATATAATTGTATATAGAGAAAGCGATAATGTTTATAAAGAAAGAATTGGTGAATTATTTAAAATTATTGATAATAACCCAGACATGTATAAGTATATACATCCAATAATTAGACAAGAATTATTACAAAATTTTCATAATGAAAAAAGAGATTTGCTACTTGATAGGTTGAGTTCATATAATGTGTTAGATAGCAGTAGAAATGTTGATTATAAATTAAAAATAATTACTAATCCTTTAAACAAAACAGATAATGATCAAATAGACGATATAATTTTAAATCAACTTTATATTGGTAAAGTAGATTTTTTAGTTACTGAAGATAAAAAAATAAAAGAAAAATCAATCTTACTAGGTATAGGTCATAAAGTAATGAACATTAATGAATTCATTTTTTCAAATAAAACAGAGAAAAGTATAAATCATAGTATACTAGATATTTATAAAGTTAAGTTTGGTGATTTAGATATCAATGATTCTTTCTTCGATTCTTTAAAAAATGATTATCCCGGATTTTTAAGTTGGTATGAAAAAAAGAAACAAGAAGATGTATATTGCTATAAAGAACAAAATAAAATATTGGGATTATTGTTTTTAAAAAACGAAGAACCAGAGTTCGAAGATTACTCTGATATAAAGCCACCAATGAAGAAAAATAGAAAGTTAAAGATATCAACATTTAAAGTGGAAATCAGTGGTAAAAAAATTGGAGAAAGATTTATGAAAATAATATTTGATCAAGCATTATTTTCAATGGTAGATGAAATATATGTCACAATTTATGATAATGATGAGAAAAAAATAAATCTAATAAGATATTTTGAAAAGTTTGGATTTCAATATTATGGAAAGAAGAATAATGAACTTGTATATGTTAGAAGTATGAGAAAGTTTTTTGACTGTGACTATCCATTAAAGAGCTATCCATATTTTAAAAGAAATAATGATACATTTATAATTCCAATAAAGCCAAAATATCATACTTATTTGTTACCAGATTCAATATTACATAGAGAAACATATAATGATATTCATATGCCTGTAGAATACGCAATAAATAAGTATTATATTACTAATTGTGGATGGTTAGAGATACCAAAGATTGGAGATAATGTTGTTTTTTACCGTAGCAAACAAGAAGGGGCTATAGCAAAATACTCTAGTGTTTTAACAACAATTGGAATTGTTACTAATATTTTTATTCCAAGAAATGCACAGGAATTAGTTGATAAAGTTTCAGGAAGAACAGTTTATGATGAGAATGAGTTAAGAGCAACTTATAGCAAAAATACTTATGTTATTGAATTTGCTTATATTACAACGTTAGATAAAAAACTAAATTACGATTTTTGTAAAACAAATGGCATATTAGATGATGCTCCACGCGGAGTTTTGAAAATTGATAATTTAAGATTCCAAAAAATAATTGAATTTGGAAAAATTGACACTAGTTTAATTATAAAGTAATACTAAATATAAAAATTATGTTATAATTAATTTATATAATAGGAGGGAATATTTATGTGTAAAATTTTAATTTCAATAAAACCTCAATATGTAAATGAGATTTTATCTGGTAGGAAAAAATATGAATATAGGAAAGTAAAAGCTAAAAAGGATAATGTAGATAAAATGATAGTTTATGCGACAGCCCCCATTATGAAAGTGGTAGCAGAAATAGAAATATTAAATATTTTAGAAGATGCTCCTAATTTAGTTTGGGAGCATACAAAAAAGTATTCTGGAATTAGTAAATCTTTCTATGATA
The DNA here is from genome assembly GCA_947632395.1 of uncultured Bacilli bacterium. Lineage (GTDB taxonomy): Bacteria > Bacillota_I > Bacilli_A > RF39 > UBA660 > UMGS1613. The sequence goes on from CANRPA010000005.1 coordinate 41,539, forward strand.
AATATTATGAAAATCGTGACATTGCGATTGCTTATCAATTGGGAAAAATAAAAAAATATGATGAACCTAAAGAATTAAGTGAGTTAGGAATTTTATATAGCCCACAATCATTTGTTTATATTGATTAAAATTTAAAATAATGTTATACTTAACTCATCAAGTATTTATGTAAATACTTTTACTACTTTGGTGCAAAACTCATATTCTTATTGCCCCATGTTGATTTAAAACTCGTATACTGGCGAGTTTTTTTATAACGATAAAAGTTAAATAAATAATAAAAAACTTCTTGCTAAACAATACATATTAAAATTTGTTTGATATAATATATGTAGTTAAACCATAATAAAATGAGGTGTTATTGTGAATATTGAAAATATACAAAATGTTTTGTTTGAATGTTATTCAAAAGATTTATGTTATCCTAAAGTTCAAAACGAATGGAAGATGAAAATAAATGCTTTGGAATGTGTGCAATAACATCTCTAATTATTAATGATTATTTTGGTGGAGAATTTGTAAAATTCATGTGGATGGAATTAGTCATTATTTTAATTTAGTAGAAGATAAAATTATAGATTTAACTTCAATTCAATTTAATCATGAAATTGATTATAAAGACTATCAAATTATAAATGGAAAAGTATTACCTAGTGGAGTTGTATTACAAAAACTATTTGATATTATTGACAGAAATATTTTTGAAACTACATTTTTAGAATCAGTTAAGTGTTATCCACTTGAAAGAAAAAATTTAAAAACTTGTTCTAGTAATTGTAAAGATATAATGTTAGAACAACTAAAAATATTAAATCCAAAATTAATTATTACTTTAGGAGAATTTCCAACTAGAAATTTACTTAATTTTAAATTTAATAAGTTTGCCGATGTAGTTGGTAATATATATGAAGTTAATGGCTATAAAATATTACCTATTTATCATCCTAGTCCTATATCTCCAAAAAGTTATAAAGGTAATATACCTATATTTAAAAAATTAAAAGAGTTTGATAAAGAAATTATTAAATTGTTTGATAAAGAAATTATTAAATTCTCTTGACAACCATCTGAAATATGTTTATCATATCATTATGAAATGGAGGAAAATATATATGAAAAAAGATGAAAATCTATTTGGCATTTCTAAAGAAGAATTTAGGAGACAATGTAGTATAAAAAATCTTGATGGTGATTTGACGCAATCTCCAATTGTTAAAGGTGAAACAGGGTTGGAACCATGTTTAAGAGGCGCAAAAAAATATTAGAAGATCCTAAAATGCTAAAAATGGTAAGAAGTTTTTTAACTAATGGTGATTTAGTTAAAGATAAAGTCAATGAATCATCAAACTTTCCTACTGCACAAAAATCAATTACAAAATACTATAAGAAATAAAGTTAGAATATGATATTTAATATAAAAAATTATACTAAAGATTTTGGAATTAAAGTAATCTATTAAAGAGAAAAAAACAGTCATCAATAGTGAGAATTATGACTGTCTTTTTATTTTTTTTATATACATTTTTAGTAGTAAAGGATAAAATAATTTTATGGGATAATAAATTTTAGATATTTTTAAATCATATTCACCTGCAAATTCTAAAACTTGACCATTGAATTTTTCTTTAAAAATTGTTAAGTTATCATTAAGATTTCCATCTACGCCACCTAGATTGCAGTAATGACAACCATTTTTTATAGAGAATTTTAATATTTCAAATACTACACCTGTGGAAACTCTTAATTTAGTTAAATTTAAACTATTTCCTGCATATAGGTATTCACTTGTTCTAATTCCTTTTTTATTTTTTGGTAAAATTATTAAAGATGCAGATAATATCAAAGTATCATTATTTTCCTTTAATAGATTTTTTGCTTCTAATATTTCTTTTTCATCAGAATTATTTGACCTTAAAAATTCAATATATTTATTTAAATCAATTTTTCCAAAAACTAAATATGCTTGATCTTTGTAATTTTTCATTATTTTTCTAAAATAATCTTCATCTCTTAAATTTATACCTTGCTTTATTTCAGTTTGCTTTAGAAGATATACTAAGTCTGTAACTCTATCAATATCATTTGTTATTTCAAAAGTTATCCCTCTTTTTTCATGAAATGAACCTACATAATATTTAAATTTACTATTATATGTTTCTAAAAATTCCTCTTCAGTTAATATTTTAGAATTAATATCACAAAGAGGTGCAATTATATTATATTGAGGTTGTAGATTTTTTCCTATTTCCTTATTAATTCCGGTGGATCTATATCCTAAAGAAAGTAAATTTTTATTTTTTACATCATAATCTTTTGAATAATTATTAGCGATTTCTTTTTCCTTAATACTAAATTGTCTTATACAAAAATTAGGATCTATTTTAATTATATAGGCCTTATTTTCTTTAGCTAATTTTTTAATATTTATAGTCATTTCTTTTAAATCTTCAAAATTTGTAAAATCTATCAAATATCCCCTAGGAACATAAAACATTTTTAAATTTTTAAATATTTTTTTTACTAATATTAAACATACCCCAATTAATTCTTGATTTTTATATAGTCCGCAATGAAAAGATTGCCAATTATTTTTTACATTTGCCCAATTATATTCTTGCATAAAACTTGCCATTGAATAATTTTCTATAAATTTATCATATTCTTCTTTTTCTAGATTTTTAGTAAATGTATACATTTAAATAATCACCCCTATTCTTTCCATTGATTTTATTATAACATACGGCAGACGCTGTCCGCAACCTAATTTCTAATTTAGACCCCAAAAAAAGCAAACCTCACTTGAAATAGTTTGC